>NZ_JBLQUK010000002.1:0-299122 GCF_047872805.1 Qipengyuania sp. ASV99
GGGCCGGGCGGGCCGCGCGCGCGCCCGCCCCCCCCCCCCCCCCCCCCCCCCCCCCCCCCCCCCCCCCCCCCCCCGCCCCCCCCCCCCCCCCCCCTTTTCTGTTGAGGTCTGACCCGCGCAGCGAACGCAGCGCGGGCGTAACGACTATTCGCTGCGGATACCGACCTGCTGCGATTCGACGATTTCGCGCGCGCCGCTATTGCCGGTGCTCGCCGCCAATTCCCATTCGCGGTTGGTCATGCACACGCGGCGTTTGCGCGCATTCGAACCGATCACGGATTCGCGGCGGCACCGCATATAGTCCGGGTGCGAACGGTCGGTGATTTCTTCCGCTTCCTCGGCAGCGGCCTGCTGCGGCGATGCGGCGGTTTCGGCCTCGGTCTGAGACGATACGGCTGAGCTGTCCTCTTGCAACGCATCGTCGGTGGCGGCGGGGGCGGCCTGCAATGCGAGGGCGGCCAGAATGGCGGTGAGAGTGTTCATCATGGGTTGGTCTCCTTGGATGCCGCGACGTGATAGCAAACCTCGAGGCATAAAAAAAGCGGGGCGAGCCTTTCGGCCCGCCCCGCTCTATTCGTTCAAATCCTTACCGGATCAGAAACGGAAGCGCACGGCTGCCGAATAGCGGCGGCCCAGCGCGTCATAGGTCGATGGGAACACGTTACCGCTGTTGAATGAAGTCGAACCGATGTCCGAACCCACAACAGTCGGCTTGTTGTCCGCCAGATTGGTAACCGTCAGCGTCAGCGTCAGGTTTTCCATGGCATTGAACTGAGCCGAAAGGTCGAAGTAGCTCTCTGCCGGGATCTTCGTGAAGTCCACATCACCAAACAGTGCGGTGTTGCCGATGAAGGCCGGACCCTGTGAAATGATATCCAAGGGCTCCTGTTCGGTTCCACTCAGGTAACGCCAGCGCAGCGACAGGGATGCGAAATCCTCAAAGCTGAGCGTGGTGCGCTGATTGAAGGTGAACTCTGGCTGGATCGATCCGCAGTTGACCGAGTAGAACCCGACGCAATCACGGAACGGTGAGACTGGATCACCTGCAATGGCCTGGAACCGGTTCTCATTGGTCCAGGTGCCATCGAATGCGAAGGCCAGATCCAGACTTTCGTTCAAGTCGATCCCGTAACGCACGCTGACATCCACACCATCGGTCTTGAGACGGCCGAGGTTGGTTTGGTTGAGCAAAAGACCGCGAACTTCGTTCGGTGCACCGTCGAGGCCGCCCGTTGTCGTGCTGCGTTCGATCAACTGGCAGAAGGGGTTGGTGCTGAAGTCAAGATTGCCCGAATTGTAGCAACCATCGATGATATCACCAACGCCCGGGGATCCAATAGCACCTTCAAGCTTGATGTTGAAGTAATCGATCGTGACCGACAGACGCGGAATAGACACTGGCTGAATCAGCAAGCCGACGGTCCATGTGTCTGCTTCTTCGGTACCAAGGTTGGGGTTGCCACCACTCGTGACGTTGATCTGACCAGCCGCAGGTTGCAGAATGCCGCCTGCGTTTACGACGTTAGCCGGAGCGCCCTGTGCGATACAGACCGCTGCGAGTGCCGCATTGGTGGTTGGTGCGGCCCCTGCGCAAGGATCTTGCGAAAGGTTGCTCAGTCCGGTCGAGACCGGGAAGAACAGCTCACCAATGTTCGGTGCACGTGCTGCGCGCTGATAATTGCCGCGGATCTTGAAGCCAGTGAACGGTTCCCATGAACCACCAGCTTTCCAGGTCAGTTCAGTGCCCGCGCTCGAATAATCCGAGTAACGTGCGCCGAGTTCCAGCGTCAGTTCTTCGGCCAGAGGCATGCCTTCGAAAATTGGGATGATCAATTCGCCGAAGATATCCTTGACGTCATAGCTGCCCGAGAAGTTCGGATCGGCACCGCCACCGCCGACAACCGCGCCGGGAGTCTGCGATGCTTCGTCCGAAGCCTGCGAAGTGGTGAATTCACGATATTCCGCACCGATTGCGAAGGCCACCGGCGTTTCGCTGATCGCAAACGGCAGGTCGCCCGAGATCAGGCCGTTAACCGTCGAGATCGACGAAATGTCGATAACCTGTTGTGTCAGGTCAAACACAAAGCTTTGAGCTTCGGGCGAACCGAGGTTGCCCTGAACACCGAACAGGTTGATCGGTGCGCATCCCGACGAAGAATCGATACACACCGCACCGCCCGAACCATCGGGGATGGCGAGCAGTGATTGTTGCAGACGGCTGAAACGGGCAAAGCCGCTCTGCCGCTGAATACGTTCGGATTCGCCATAGGTTGCCGAAACATCCCAAGAGATGTCATCGGTGATCCCGCCGCGCGCACCAACCACAAGATTGAACAAAGTGGTGGTGAAGTCGGAATCGCGCGTGCCCGCTTCGACCGAACGACGACGCACCTGCGACGCGAACTGAACGTAGTCAGGGTTCGCCGAACCATCGGCCAGAGTTGGGCCGAATTGCGTGTTGCGCGCAGCCGTAAACTGAGCCGCAGTCAGGCCAAGGTTGTCGCCAAAACGCTGAGCAATCGCATCAGGAATGAAAGGATTGTTCAGGTTGAGCTGGTAAGTGTTGAAGAATGAACCGCCCGGCGCGATGATCGTCGAAACGGTTTGCTTCGAGAAAACGCCCTGCGAATACAGCTCCACCGCGTCCGAGATCTCATAACGCGCCGAACCGAACATATTGTAACGTTCGAACGGGGTCTGGAAGATGTTGAACGGGTTGAAGTTGAACGGATTGACGTTGAACCCAGTGATGTCGGTTCCGGCGTCGTTGATCTGACCCACCACACCAGCGGTGTCGGCATCTGGGCCGTCAGCGGCAACGATGTTGGCTGGAACAGCAGCCGACGAACCTGAAGCCGCGCCTGAGAACGATCCGACGTTGAATTCCGAGAACGAACGGTCGCCCTGGAATACAGCCTTGGTGTCCTGATAGCCGATGCTCAGCACAGCGTTACCGCGGCCATCGGCGAAATTCGCGCCAAGGGTCAGGTCAACGCGGTAGCTTTCGCCGTCGCCTTCTTCGGTCACGCCAGAGCTGGCATCAACCTGTGCGCCTTCGAAGTCACGTTTGGTGATGAAGTTCACCACGCCCGAGATCGCGTCCGCACCATAGGTGGTGGTTGCACCGCCGGTCAGGATGTCGGTCCGTTCGATCACGGCGAGCGGAATGTTGTTGAGGTCGACGCGTCCGGTTTCGTCAGCAGGGACGAAGCGGCGGCCGTCAAGCAGCACCAGGTTGCGCTGCGAACCGATGCCGCGCAGGTTGACAAACGCCGCACCGCCGTTGCCGTTGTTCACCGCAGAACCAATGCTCGGCACAGCGCTGGGCAATTCGCGCAGGAACGATTCAGCGTTGGTGGTCTGACGCAGTTGAAGCTCAGTATCGTCGATGACGGCGACCGGGCTTGACAGGGTCAGGTTCGGGTTGGTGGTGCGCGAACCGGTAACGACGATAACGTCACCTTGTGTCGCTTCGGGAGCAGTTTCAGCATCCTGTGCGAAGGCTGGGACGGCGGAAAGCGCCATGCCCAGAGCCGCCGTACCGACGCTCAATCTGAGGGTGGTTGAGATTTTCATATTTGTTCAGTCCCCTTGGTGCAAAAAAAACGCCTTTGTTCAAAGCGTCTCCGCGAGAGACCGGTGCGACACAGAATGTAGGTCTGTTCCGACCGGCTATCTTGTCGGGCAACAATGACCAAAAACAGGGTCATTGGCGTCCAGCTTAGATAGTTCCGCAAGTGGCCCAAGCGAGGGTCCAAGCCAAGCCAAATTGCGCCCGAAACGCCAATTCGTAAGCATACCGTAACATCGCTGCAACACTGGGTTACTAGCGCCATTTTCCGCCTGATGGGTGTGAATTCAGGGATTTGGCGTAGGTTCGCTCTCCTTCACTTCGTCACACACCACATCAAATGCTACCGTCATCCGTTCGGCAGCGCGAAATGGGGTGGTGCCGTGATAGGCGGTGCTGGGAAACAGCGCCAGATGGCCCGGTTCTGGCTTGATAATGCGCAGCGGCGCAAGGTCGGTGCACAGATCCGCCTTGGGGCGCCCTATTTCGAGGCAGCCGGGGTGCCCCGCTTCGTCCACTTCACCGGGAACGACCAGATAGAGCGCGGATGAAATCAGCCCTTGCGGATGGATATGTGCCGCGTGATGGTCACCTGCTCCGGTCAAGCGAACCGACCACGATCCGGCCAGCTGCCACGGTGCGTCGCGGTGGCGCAGCAGCGGGTGGGCCTCGTCAAGCGGCGGCAGGTCTGCGCGATATTCCTCCAGCGTCGCCCGGATTGCATCGTGCAGTTCGGCCAGCAGAAGCTCTGTCCGTTGAAAAAGAATGCCGCGCGTCTGGGTGCCTCCGCGCAAGCTCTGGCCCAGCGGCATGCCCGAACGTTGATGCAGGCGGCCAAGTTCGGCGGTCACATCCTTGATCAACCCGGCACGTGCAGACAGCGGGCGAAACTGGATCAGACCGGGCTGACCGTGGAGCCATTCGGCTTTGGCGCGGTGGCGCTCTTCATCGGACAATCGCCACACGATCCCGGCCATGGCCCACGCCGCAATGTCCCACGGGCTTTCGGTCAGCGCCGTGTCCAGCAATGCGCAGGCTCGCCTGATCTCACCGCTGCGGATACGGTGCCGCGCTTCGTGCAGGGCGCGCTGCGGCGTTTCCTTTGGCAGTGCGGCAAAGATCGCCTCGGCACGCTCCCATTCGCCCGCCGAACCGGCGTGGACAGCTTCGAGCAAGGCAAAATGGGTAAGGGCGGGAAAGCGTCTGCGCGCCTCGGCGGCGACCGCTGCGGCCTCGGCAGCGCGATCAATTCCGGCAAGGGCATCAACATGTGCGGCTGCAATATTGGGGTCCTGCGGGGCCTTGAGCGTGGCGACCGCAAAGGGCGCGGCAAAATCAACAACGCCTTGGGCAAGGTTCAGGCCCGCCAGAAATTCCAGCGCTGCGATAAAGCCGGGGGCCTGATCGCACAATTGCTGTGCAATCAGCCGTGCACCCTTGCTGTCGCCTGCGACATCCAGCGCCTGAGCCTTGCCCAGCCACAGATCGGCATCGCCGGGATTGACCGCGAGCGCTGCATCAAAGCGTTGCAAAGCCTCCGCCTCTCCGCGTTGCAAAGCGACCCGCGCGCGGCCATGCAGCGCGGCAGAGGTATGCGGTTGATGGGAAAGCGCCGCGTCATACCAGCGGGCCGCCTCCGCCATTTGGCCGAGCGCGCGATGCGCCTTGGCCCGCGCGGTGCAATATTGTGCGTCCGCCCGGCCAGCGTCTTCATGCGCGGTCAGCAACGCCAGCGCTTCTGAATTTCGTCTGGCGCCTAGCAGTTCGGCGGCACGGCCAAGGACGCTTGGCATTGCGGGACCGGTTTGGGCGGCAGTTTGGGCAGGCAAAGTCTTCATGTGGCGGCCTTTCACAGCGTCACCGATAGCCGCCGTTGCGCCATTTTGGCCAGTCCAATAGCGGTTTGAATGCGTTGTCTGGTGGCTATCGAATTGGTCATTGATTTGCTTCCCATGCTCCCATAGGTCAGTGGCAAAGGGCAACGTTTACGTAAACGAGAGGATTATTCATATGACCACCGCCTATATCGTCGAAGCGGTCCGCACCGCCGGGGGTCGCCGGGGCGGCCGGCTGGCCGGAGTGCATCCGGTCGACCTGCTTGCGCGCTCGCTCGATGCGGTGCTCGACCGCAGCGGGATCGACCCTGCCGCGATTGAGGATGTCATCACCGGCTGTGTCAGTCAGGCGGGCGAACAGGCGGGACAAGTTGGCCGCATGGGCGTGCTCGCCTCCAAATTGCCGCAAAGCACCCCGGCGGTTTCGATCGACCGTCAGTGCGGTTCGTCACAACAGGCGATTCAGTTCGCTGCGCAGGCGGTGATGAGCGGGACACAGGACGTTGTCATCGCCAGCGGCGTGGAAAGCATGAGCCGCGTGCCGATGGGTTCCAACATGACGCTGCACATAAAAGAAGGGCTGGGCCATTACATGTCGCCAGGCGTTCAGGCGAAATATCCGGGCGTTCAATTCAGCCAGTTCATGGGCGCTGAAATGGTCGCCAACAAACATGGTTTTTCCAAGGACGAGCTCGACGCATTCGCCTTTGCCAGCCACCAGCGCGCGATTGCCGCAACCCAGGCGGGCGCGTTTGAGCGGGAAATCGTGCCGGTCGAGATCGAAACGCCCGATGGCAATGAAATGCATGTGATCGACGAAGGCATCAGGTTTGACGCTACGCCGGAAGGGATTGCAGGCGTCAAACTGATCAGCCCTGACGGCAAACTTACCGCTGCATCTGCCAGCCAGATCTGCGACGGATCGAGCGCGGTGCTGGTGGTGTCGGAAGCGGCGCTGAAAGCGCATGGCCTGACCCCGCTGGCGCGCATCCACAATCTGACCGTGACGGCCGGCGATCCGGTCATCATGCTCGAAGAACCGCTGTTCGCCACCGACCGCGCGCTTGAACGCGCCGGGCTGACGATCGGTGACATCGACCTTTACGAGGTCAACGAAGCCTTTGCCTCGGTTCCGCTCGCGTGGTTGAAGCACACCGGTGCAGACCCGGAACGGCTCAATGTCCATGGCGGCGCAATCGCGCTGGGCCACCCTCTGGGTGCTTCGGGAACGAAACTGATGGCGACGCTGGTCCATGCGCTGCATCGGCACGGCAAGAAATACGGGCTGCAAACGATGTGCGAAGGCGGCGGTGTCGCCAATGTCACCATCGTCGAGCGCGTCTGACGGGTTCACTACACAAAAGACAATTCACAAGAGGATCATTCAAATGCAAGTTTCAGCAAACACCCCTGCCGTCATCACCGGCGGCGCTTCGGGTCTGGGCGCAGCCACCGCGCGCGCTCTGGCGGCGAAGGGCGCAAAAGTCGCCATTTTCGACATGAACGAGGAAAAGGGTGAGGCGATGGCTGCCGAGATCGGCGGCATATTCTGCAAGGTCAATGTGACCAGCGAAGAAGATGTGGACGCCGGCTTTGCCAAGGCGCGCGCCGCGCATGGGCAGGAACGTATTTTGGTGAACTGCGCGGGGATCGGCAACGCGATCAAGACCGCCAGCCGCGACAAACAGACCGGCGAGATCAAGCATTACCCGCTTTCCGCCTTTGAATTCGTCATTCAGGTCAATCTGATCGGCACGTTCCGCTGCATCGCCAAATCGGCGGCTGGGATGATGAGCCTTGATCCGATCAATGAAGACGGCGCGCGCGGTGCAATCGTCAACACCGCCAGTGTCGCTGCCGAAGACGGGCAGATGGGGCAGGCCGCCTATTCCGCGTCAAAGGGCGGGGTGGTCGGCATGACCCTGCCGATTGCGCGCGACCTGATGAAGGAAGGCATCCGCGTCAACACGATCCTGCCGGGCATTTTCAACACCCCGCTGATGAACGCCGCCCCGCCGCAGGTGAAGGAAGCGCTGGCGGCGTCGGTGCCGTTTCCCAAACGTCTGGGCTATCCCGAAGAATACGCCAATCTGGCATTGTGCATGATCGAAACCGGATATTTCAACGGCGAAGACGTGCGGCTCGACGGCGCGATCCGCATGGCACCGCGCTAGGGAGCTAACCCTCAACGAAAATCGCCGCCCGTGCGCTTGGCATGGGCGGCGAAAATCTGGAACGCTGTAGGGGCCGGACGCAAGTCTCGGCCCCTTTGCTTTGGCGATCAGAAATTCTTGCGCAATTCAACGTGGAACACGCGCCCACGGGCGGAATGCAACTCGCTGAAATAGCCATAGGTTTCGTCAGCCAGCGGTGGGTCTTCGTCAAACAGATTGTTGACCGCAAACCGGATCCGTGTCCCGTCAATCGCGGAATTGTCCTCAATCGTGTAGGAGATTGAGAAGTTCACCGTGAAGAATTCATCGACGGGGAAGAAATTGGCGTTGGGATCATCGGACACGATCAGATCGTCACGAATGACGCTGGTGTCGAACACTTTGCCGACATAGCTGCCGAACAGGCCAACATCGACCGGCCCACTTTCCCAGTTGATAGCGCCGCTAAACCGCCATTTCGGCCGTCCTTCGATCTGCAGCAATTCACCCAGACCGCCGACGGTCACGTCCAGCGGCAACACGCCGCTTTCGATGGCGTCGAGGATTTCCTGTGCATCGGGGCCAGCCGACTGGACAAAGCTGTCGAGCCGCGCAGCGTTGAACCGCAGACGGAAATCGCCCAGCCCGAAATCAGGCACATTGTAGAACAGGCCGAAATCCCAGCCTTTCGAAATGCGACTGTCGAGGTTGAGATAGGGGTCGAGCACCTGAATGATGTCGCCCGCCGGAGCCAGACTGGTGCCGGTGAACAGGTCAATCTCTTCCTGTGTGGGTGCAGCGCGGATCACGTTGGGGTTGGTGCTGCCATTAAGCCGCCGCAACAGGTCAAGCGCGATGGCGTTGTCATCGCCAAATGTGCCGACCAGCCCTTCCTGTTTAACGCGCCAGTAATCGGCGGTCAGCGTCAGGCCGGGGATGAAATACGGTTCCAGCACGATGCCCAGATTGATGCTGGTGCTGTCTTCGGGTTCCAACTGATCGCTGCCCGAACGGAAACTGATCGTGCCGGCCCCGGCGCAATTGCCAAGGGTCGAAATCAGTCCCTTTTCAAGCTGCGCCTGACACAGCACGAAATCGTCGCGGGTGTTCGACCGCGTCGTGCCTTCGTCATTGACCTGCACCAGGTTCGGCGCGCGGAAGCCTTGCGACCATGCGCCGCGGAATGTGACGCCGGGCACGGTGGTCCATGATGCCGCAACACGCGGGACAATGGCGGTTTCATTGATATCTGCGAAATGTTCAAAACGCCCAGCCAGCTGCACGTTGAATTCTTCGACCAACGGAATATCCATGTCGCCGCCGACCAGCGGCACGAAGACTTCGGCAAAGCCCGAATAGACCTCGCGGCTGCCATTGGTGTCGGGTGAGGGGCTGGTGCCCGCGACATCGCTGCCGTTGAACACGCCGGTCACGCTGTCGGTAAAGGTGATGGTGCCATCCAGTCGGGGGTCGCGGTCATCAAAGAACGTTTCGCGCCGGAACTCGACGCCCGCCGCAATACCCAGATCGCCGCCTGGCAGGGTGAAGAGATCGTCGCGGCTGATTTTGAAATCGGCGAGCGCGAGGCTGGTCCCGCCTTTGCGGAACACGTTGATGCGGAATGGATCGATCGAAGCCTGCGGGTTGGGCGTGCAATCGCCCTGCCCGGGATCGCTGTTGACGCAGCCACCGTTGAACGGGTTGTAGGCATCGGGGGTGGTCAGATTGATCTGTTGCTGCATCAGCGTGAGCGAAACGCGGTTGCGCGAAAGATCGATCACTTCGGCTTCGGAATAGAGCAGCCCTGCGTCAAAATCCCATTCACCCAGTTCCCCGCGAAGGCCGCCGACGAGACGGAACGTATCCTTGTCCACCGACACGTCGCGGTTGCCGACATCCACGAAACGGTACCGTTCCATGATGAGATCGGCGCCTTCATCGGCGATTGTGGTGCCCGGCAAACGATTGGGATTGGGCGAACCATCGGCCAAGGTCGTGGGGCCGAACGGGTTGTAGAACGCATTGCGATCAATCCCGACCGGCACCGCGCTTAGAATTGCCGATGGCGTAATGGTGCGGCGGTTCTCTGACCGGTAATAGCTGCCTTCGAAATAGGCCTCCAGACTGCTGGTCAATTCATAGCTGAGCAGCGCCATCGCATTGTAGCGGTCCTTGCGGCTGAACAAGCTGTTGCCGAAATTGGTGTTGTAGCGCACCGCCGTTGTCGGCGTGGTGCCGTTGCGCGCGCAGACGCCATTGCCGAAATCGAGGCGGCAGCCAGTGAAGCTGTCGGGTTGAAGATAGAAATCATCGTCGCGGATCGGTGTGCGGCTCGACGGGGCCTGAATATCGAACTGCCCAAATGGTCCAAAGGTGTTGCGATTGTTGAATGAGGCATCGCCTTCGAAGTCGGTCCCGACCAAAAGCTCCCGGCGGTCATCATCTGCGGCATAGTCTCGTTCGGACGCAAGCTGACCGTTTTCGTGATAGTAACCGCCATACACGGTCAGATTGCCGCGTCCGCCGCCAAAATCGAAACCATAACCGCCGCTGATGCGGTAATTGTAGAGGCTGGTGCCATCAGAAGCGCGCCAGTCCGCTTCGAGGAAACCGCCCCGGCGATTGCCGCGTAGCACCGTGTTGATCACGCCCGCAACCGCATCTGCGCCGTAAATGGCCGATGCACCGTCGCGCAGCACTTCGATCCGGCGCACACTGCCCGGTGCGATTTCATTGGTGTCCGAACTGACCACGGGAACCAGTAATTCGGTCTGGAAGCCCGGATGCAGCGTCATGCGCCGTCCGTTAATCAACAACAGCGTGTTGCCGGTGCCAAGGTCGCGCAGGTTGATCGATCCGACATCGCCGCGCGCGCTGTTCTGGGTGGTGGCGTTTTGTTCGTTGAACGCGACGGTCCCGGCCTGCGGGATTGCGCGGAACAATTCATCGCCCGATGCCGCACCGGTGTTTTCAATATCGACTTCATCCAGCACGGTGACTGGCAGAACGTCGTTGATCTTAGCGCCCTGAATCTGTGTCCCGATTACAACAATCTCGCGCTCTGTTTCTGGCACTTCCTGGCCAGCCGCAGGCGCTTCGTTTTGCGCGAAAGCGGTGCCGTGACCCATTGTTGCAAGTGCGGTTGAAGCAAGAAAAACATTCAATTTCAGATAAGAACGCGGCATTTATAGACTCCCCCACTGCCATTTTGACCAATAATTGCGCGCCAAATTCCCCGCGGCAATCGAATTGTGTCAAACCGCTGACAGAATTTTTCGTCTCGAATTTGGGCTTGACAAGATTCTGTCAATTCATGGGCAGATTGAGAAAGCCGTAGCGGTAATTCGCCGGGCTGGTTCGCGCTCACAGAATGCGGTTCGGGCAACGAATAATCTCGCTGGGCGAAGGACTCGGAAGACGCTGCCAGGGGTCCTGCTTTAAGACAGGTTTTGCATGATCCGGTCAACGCCTGCGTCGCTCCAGATGAAGATGCTGATATGGGCCCTTAATGCCTGCCTGCTGGCTGGCGGCATTGCCGGGTCTATCAGCGCCATTGTCAGCAAGCGGATTGTCTCCTGTTCCTTGCCGGGGGCACCATTGGACTGCGCCCGTCCGGCGAGCAGCCGGGCGCTTTCAAGATCGCCCATACTGACTGCAGCGATCAGCAAGTTGAGATGCAGCAGCGCGTCGGGCGAGGGATTGTCGGCAATGATCGTGCGCAGATTGCTCTCTGCCTGGGTCTTGCCGTTCCTGAAGGCAGGGCATGAATTGGTCTCCGCCTCCAGAGCAGCCATCATAGCCGGATAGGAATTGCCTTTTTCAAAGGCGCGTTCGATGTGCGATCTGGCGGCTGCGCAATCGTTGTTGGCCAGTTCGATCTTTGCAGCGAGAAAATTGGCAAAGGCATTGTATGGATCCTGTTGCAGCGCGTGGTTCAGATCGGACCACCCGTTTCCCGAACGCTCGATCGGTTCCCCGGCAATTCGTCTGTCCCGGAAATAGGCGAATGCGCGGCGGGAAAACATATAGGTGGCGTAATCGCTGTCCGGATATTCTGCGATGCATTTGTCAACCAGCTGCGAGGTTCGTTGTACATTGGCCCGGCCGTTCTCGATCTGCAGGAAACAGCCATAGCCGGACTGAGCAAAGTCATCGACCAGCCGCAACTGATCCTTTGCAATCGCGCCGGTGGGTGAGGTGATGTAAACGAGCGCAGAATTGATTTCGCTATCAAAAGCGACGGGATTATCCGGATCGAATTCAACCCGGTCGGAATACAGCGTCTTTCCAGAGTTCGTCATTAAGCGGAAATTTGCCAACTGATCGCCCGATCCAGAGCGCATGAAGTCCAGTTCCAGAATGTAATCAGCCTCGCCCGCAGAATTTTCCATTTTCATTCGTGAAACGAACGAGTTGGCCAGTTGAATTTCAGCCTGGCCCACCGCCATTTCTATCTGGCCGGCAAACTGTTGATCGCTGACAGCACTTGGCCCGATATTGGCGCGCAGTTCGACCGAAGGAACAAGCAATTCCGCAGGCGCGCTGGTAGAACTTTGCTCCGACCAGCCCAGCAACACCGGGATCGTGGCGATGGCAAGGATTGCAACGCCAATCGCTGCTGCAAGCCACCACCGCGCATCGTTGTGCGTGCTTGATTGGCTGGGGGATAGACCAGCGGGATGGCTGGTTTCAGGCAAGTCTTCGGAACCACCGATTTGGCTGCCGCGTTTCGCGATCTTGCTTGCAGCCGGTTCTGTTTCTTCGATCAGCGCAAGGCGATATTGTCCCGGTTCAAGCACCAGCCGCAGGCCGTTCTGCGGCCGGTTGCGGGCGTAGTAATTTTCCAGATTGGCCCGCAGCCTTGAAATCTGGACGCGAGGATAGCTGTCATTGGCGAGATCAAAATCGGGATCTTTCCCCAATGCATCCACCGCTATTTCAAATTGGCTCGGCGCCGCACCGTCTCGCACGGTTGCCTCTGCCAGATATTTCAGCAGCTTGGATTGGACCGGTGAACGCTTGAATACGAGGTCGCTCAGCACGCTATTCGTTTCAAGTCGCAACTGATCGTTGAAGTCAAATTTGGTGCCTTGCGAACCCGGCATATAGTTTTTCTTTATAGTTACGGCCGGTTAACGCTGCGTTTACTTTTGCGACCCGCGGCGCTTAACTGGCCCGTGTTTGACACGTTCTGCCTCGTGTAACGTTACGTATACGGTGCGAAACTGTTAATGTCCAATCGGTTCGGCCATTGTCCTTTGGCATGAGGCGTTCATGTCAGTTCCTTTTGTTGGTTTCAGCGGCGGCCTTTTCTTGCGTGGAGGCCGTCGCTGACAACCAAGCCAGAACAGAGGTCGAAAGATCTCCGGTGGCGGAACGGGCCCACGCTTCGGCAAAGATCCTCTCGGGAATCCGGGTGCCTTGGTCCGTGTCCGGTCCCGGGAGGATCACCACCACCAGCGGGGAAACGGCGCTGCATTCCTCGCAGATAACGGTTGCGATCCGGCGTCAGTCCGACGGTACAAGGGAAGAAACCATCTATGTCGATTTCCACTAGGTTTGCCGTTGATGACGGCAATGCTGGCAAAAATACGAACAACGCGGGTGCAGATAGTAAGCTTTCGACCAAACACAACCTCGATGTTAAGGGACAAGAACGGCGGGCAGCGCGGCGGTTCTTGACTGCTTTCCGGCCCGGATGCATCGTGATCGACAATCGCATCGTCCTTGGCTTGATACGCAACATGTCAATGGACGGGGTCATGATCGAAGTCGATGCGCCGCTGAAGGTGGGTCAGCGCGTTGCCTATTTCTGGGATGAAAACAGATTGGTGTCGGCAAGTGTCGCGTGGAGCAATGGGAATCGCCACGGATTGGAAAATGAAACCGAGGAGCGCGTCTTCGACTGCCGCTTCAGCTATCGTTCGGTGCGTGTTCCCTGCACGATGAACGCCGAGTTTTGGGTGCATGGCGAACGGCACCTGGTCAAAATGTTGAATCTGTCGCTTGGCGGAATGCGTATTCGTGCGCCGCAATTGCAAATCGGCGCACCGCTGACGATCGGTTTGTGCGGGGTTGAATTGTATAATGCGAGTGTGCGTTGGAGCAGGCAGGGCGAGGCAGGCATCCGGTTTGCAGAAAGGCTCACCCTCAGCCAGCTGACCGCGATCCTGTCGCATGAAAGCGTCCGGTTTGACCCGCTCGTTGCCCGCTGATCTGGGGGCGGGGCGCAGCAAGGATTGCTGGAGCGCCGCGTGACCCTAGGTCCTGGCCCTAGCGATTATCTCGCTTTCCTACACGTCATTCGCTCCGCTATCCTGACTGGCGATGAAGATGGCTGTTCCCTCGCGCCTGGCTACTGATAAATTCGCAGCCCTGCAAATGGGTAGCTTTTCCTCCTCTGGACAGTGTGTCAGGTGTGTCAGCAAGGAGAGAGCACACCATGACTGACCACACCCAGATCACCGTTACCAAGGCCGACCGCATCGCCACGATCACGCTCAACCGGCCGGACAAGATGAACGCCTATACCCGCACAATGGGGGCGGAGATCATGGCCGCGATGGATGACATCGACAGCGATGACGATGTGCGCGCGGTGGTGTTCACCGGCGCGGGCGAGCGGGCGTTCTGCGCTGGCGCCGACCTGACGCCGGAAGGCGGCGGGCAAGTGTTCTCTGATGCTGCGCAAGTCGACGACCTGTCAGACGAACGCGTGCGCGACGGAGGCGGGCGTCTGACGCTGCGATTGTTCGAAAGCACCAAGCCGCTGATCTGCGCCTGCAACGGCGTGGCGGTCGGCGTGGGCGCAACAATGCAACTGGCAATGGACATCAGGCTCGCCAGCAGGACTGCGCGGTATGGCTTTGTGTTCGCGCGGCGCGGGATCGTGCCAGAGGCCGCATCAAGCTGGTTTCTGCCGCGCATCGTGGGGATCAGCCAGGCGCTCGAATGGTGCTATTCAGGCCGGATTTTCGATGCCGAGGAAGCGCGCGCCGGGGGGCTGGTGCGGTCCATCCACGCGCCCGACGATCTGCTCCACGCGGCACAATCGCTCGCGCGGGAGATCGCGGAGAACACTTCGGCGGTGTCGGTGGCGATGACGCGGGCGATGATGTGGCGGCTTATGAACACCGATCATCCAATGGAAGCGCACAAGATCGACAGCCGCGCAATCTACACCCTGTCGCGCGGCAAGGATGCGCAGGAAGGGATCGCCAGCTTTCTGGAGAAGCGCCGCGCGATGTATCCGGGCAAGGTCACGGCGGATATGCCCGATTTCTATCCCTGGTGGGAAGAACGCCGCTATGAGTGAGCGGGCCGCGTCAGCCGGGCATCTTGCGAAAGCACTGGTTTCATGGGAAACCGCTTCGCATGAACGATATGACCCAGTCGGCCTCTGCCCGCAGCGCGAAAGGCAGCCAATACCAGCTTAGCGGATTTCTGCCCTATCAGCTGTCGATCACCTCCAATGCGGTCAGCGGCCTGATCGCGGAGCGGTATCGCAAGCGTTTTGGGCTGAAAATCACCGAATGGCGGGTGATGGCAGTGCTCGGCGACGCAGGATTGGCGGGGGCGCGGCTGGCGGGCGCGGGAAAGCGTAGCGGGGGAGGGCGGCTGACTCAGCGCGACCTCACTGAACTGACCTTGATGGACAAAGTCGCGGTCAACCGTGCGTGCAAAGTGCTGGAAGAGCGCGGTCTGGTGCAGCGCGCCGCGAATGTCGCTGATGGCCGCTCGCATCTGCTGGAGCTGACCGATGAGGGCGAGGCGATCCACCGCGAGGTGATGCCGCTGGCGCGGGCAACCGAACGCGAGCTGTTCGAAGGCTTTGCCGCTGAGGAAGAGGCATTGCTACGCACCATGCTGCAACGAATGCGCGAGCGTGCTGGTATGCTGGCGCGCGGCCCTGACGGATAGGGCCAAAGGAGACGGGGCAGGGCACGCAAAAGGGCCGGCAGGGCGAAACCCCCAACCGACCCTTTCGCAATAGGGTGCGCCTTACCCTGTTACTCTGGTTTACTGTTCCGGCTTGATCAGCGCGTCGGAGATCGAGCAGGCCGCCGGACCAAGGATCACGATGAACAGCACCGGCAGGATGAACAGGATCAGCGGAATGGTCATGATTGCAGGCAGACGCGCGGCCTTCTCTTCGGCGCGCATCATCCGCTCGTTACGGAATTCGGCCGAAAGCACGCGCAAGGCCGATGCGAGCGGCGTGCCGTATCGTTCGGTCTGGACCATGGTGGTGACCACACCCTTTACCGCTTCGAGGTTGACCCGGTAGGCCAGATTGTCGAACGCCATCTTGCGTTCGTTGAGGAATGACAGCTCAATCGCCGTCAAAGCAAATTCGTCGCCAAGTTCGGGATAGGCGCGGCCCAGTTCTTTGGCGACGCGGTTGAAAGCGGCATCGACGGTCAGACCGGCTTCGGCGCAGATGACCAGCAGGTCGAGCGCATCGGGAAGCCCTTTCTGGATTTCCAAGGTGCGCTTTGACGCCTTGTTACCGAGGTAAAGCTCCGGCCCCTTATAACCCAGGAACAACATCACGGAAACTGCGCCAAGCCGGGTCATCGGTCCCCAGTCAGGAAAATATTCAACCACATAGATCATCAGGAACCCGATGAGGCCAAATACGATCGGTAGCACAGCGCGCAGACCGATGATGATGACCGCCAGTTCCTTGTTGCGATAACCGGCATATGCCAATTTCTGCTGCACTGCCTTGATCTGGCTCTGTTCGAGCACGTTCAATTTGCCAAGGCTGTCCTTGACCCTGTCGGTCGTATCGGATTTGCGCACCAGGCTCGCGCGCTTCTTGGTGCCGCCAGTGACAATCCCGGCTTTCAGTTCTGTGCGCCGGTCATTGAGCGCCTTGACGCGCTTTGCCATCGGGTCCTTGATCGTGACAGCCGCATAGATCGCCATGATCACGGCGAATGCGGCAAGCCCGGCAAGGATCGTTCCGACGAGAACGACGTCAAAGCCAAGAAGCGTGGGTCCGGGTTGTTGATTGAGCATGTCTGGTGTTTCCCGGATCAGATCTCGAAGCTGACCATTTTGGCCATGATGAAGACGCCAATGCTCATCCAGCATAGCCCGCCCAGTCCCGCGACGATCAAGCGGTCTTCATAGAAAAAGCCGCCAAGATAATCCGGATTGATCCAGTAAATCAGGCCAAAGACGATAAACGGCAGTGAACCCACGATATAGGCCGAGGCTTTCGATTCCGAACTCATTGCCTTGATCTTGAGCTTCATCTGCGTGCGTTTGCGCAGCACGTCGGCAAGGTTCGACAGTGTTTCTGCAAGGTTACCACCGGTTTCGCGCTGAATCGCGAGCGTGATGGTGAAGAAGTTGAATTCGGGAATGCCAAGCCGGTCGGCGGTTTCCTGAAGCGAATCTTCCATCGTCTTGCCGATTTTAATGCGTTCGGTAATGCCTTTGAATTCGACGCCAACTGGACCGGGAACCTCTTGTGCGACCACACCCAGCGTTTCTGTCACCGGCAGGCCCGAGCGAAGCCCACGAACGAGCAGTTCGATCGCGTCAGGAAACTTGGCGTTGAAACCATTGGTGCGTTTGCCGATGAAATATCCAACGACCATATGCGGCACACCCAGTCCGACCAATGCCCCCACGCCCAGCGACAACAGCGGCGCACCGCTTTGCAGGAACACCAGCACCGCGACGGCAAGCGTAATACCCAGCGAAGCGTAGATATATTGCGACACCGTCCATTTCTTGCCGGTCCGGTCGAGCCGGACGGTCAGCGCTTCTAGCCGCGAGCCAGAACCGGCGACGCGGTAACCTTTGGGTTTGCGCGCAGCGATCGCTTTCTTGAATTGCGATTCAACCTTGGCATCGGTGCTTTCCGAATGGCGATAGCGCAGCGATTGCAGTCGGCGCTTCTGCGACTTGCCGGCACCCGAACCGTTCAGCAGCATATAGCCAGCGACCAGCACGGAAAAGATCACCACCGTGATGAGCAGGGTATCGAAAAAATCCATGTCGGCCTCGTGCCTCGCTATTTGCTACTTCAACTCAATCCCGCGCAGAAGCCCGCGCAGCTATCTGGGGACCCGGCCGTTCGCCTATTCGGCGGGTTCAGCCTGAACCTTGTCCTTTTTCGCCAGCAGGGACTTCAAGTCGAAGCCGCCGAGCAGCGATTTCTTCTCTTCGCTTACCGATGTGAGATCATCTTCGCTGGCACCCAGAACCCGGTCGGCAATCTGTTTGATAGTGGCAGTGGCCTTTGACGATTTGTTGGCCTCGACAAACACCTGACCCAGCTTGGCCGCGTTGGAGGCCGCCTTGATGTCATAGGGTATGGAAAAATCGACCTTGCGTTCAATCGAAGCCTCGAAATCGGCCTTGCTGATTTCTGATAGGCCCGGCTGAACCTTGTTGGCGATGATCATCGGATGCGCGTGCGCAGCGTTGGTTTTCAGCCACGACAGAATGCGGATCGTGTCGCGTGCCGATGCCAGGGTCAGCTCGCAGGTGAGCACCACAAGATTCACATCGGCGAGCAGATGCGGGAAATTGATCAGCATGTTGCGCGGCAGATCGATGACGGTCATCTCAAACGCCTGACGGAACTCTTCCTCAAGCTGCACAAAGGCCGACCCATCGGTCATCAAGGGCTGGCTGATCGGGGCTTCTGCCGACAGAACCGACAAATTGTCATTGGCGCGGATCATGGCGCGTTCGATGAACAGCCCGTCAATCCGGCTGGGATTGTCGATCGCATCGGTCAATCCGCGGCCCGGCTCCAGATCAAGCGCCAGTGCGCCGGTGCCAAAATGCACGTCAAGATCGAGCAGCGCAGTGGGCGATTTGTGATGGTCGCTGAAAATCCATGCCAGCGAGGTCGCCAGCGTCGATGCACCAACCCCGCCGCGCGTGCCGACCACGGCCGTGGAAATGTGGCGCTTCACCCCGTCGCCGTCTCCGGCCTTGGGCGAGGTAAAGACCGCCAGCGCACCGTTCAGCGTATCGTGAACCGCCTGTGCATTCAAAGGCTTCAGCAGGTAATCGTGAATGCCGCTGGCGAGCAGATCGCGGTAGAGGCGGACATCGTTGACCTGGCCGATGGCGATCACAACCGTGCCGGGTTCACAAACTTCGGCCAAGGCATTGATATCGTTAAGCGGATCGCCGCTTTCCGAAAGATCAACCAACAGGATCGCCGGGCTCGCGCTGACTGACAAAGATTGCACGGCATTGCGCAGGCCGCCCTTGTTGCACTTTTCCGGTGCCCAGCCCATTTCGATGACGACCGGACGCAGCACGTCAAGCGCGGCATCATCGCAAATATAAGCGGCGAAAGCGTCACGATTGCCGGGGAGACCCGATTTCCAGGGAGCATTCATGGATCAGTTTCCTCCGTCATTGGCGTTTTGCAGGCCGCCGGCACCGGTCGGCTCGGCTTCGCGATAGGTCTCGATCGCCCGTGTGCCAGTTGAGACCACGGTTTCGCCTGACCCGGCTTGACCTGTCAGCAGGTCTTCGGGATTGGCGACCATCGCAGCCAAATTGCTGTTGGTTGCGCAGCCATAGCCGGGGCTTGTCGCGTTAAGATAATTGCTGTCGGATTTGGCCGACCAGTCAGGGCAGCCCGGAACCGAGGCGACCGAGCGGGTGATGACAACACGCGCCTGACCGGGTTGCAACATTCCGGCGGTGGTCGGCGCTACCGGGCTGACGATCAGGCCATACCGGCCCGCCAGATCATTGACCGCGCTGCTTACTGCGGGGTTGTTGGCGGGGTCTTCGATAGTGACGCGGTCGCCGTAACGCAAATCCATAGTTTCAAACCAGCCATTAAGCCGCTGCTGTTCGGAAATCGACAGGCCAGAACCCATCGTATCGACATCCAGCGTATAATTGGTGCGTTCGATCACCGGCTGTTTGGTGCTGTAAAGCGAGGTGTTGGTTGGCATTCCCGCGCAACCAGCCACTGCCAGACCGAGCGAGAGAGCGACTGCGCCCATCAGTTTGCGTTTACGTGCAATGTTCATCTGTCGAACCTTTCGCTGGACTTTAGAGGCTGAAACCAGGGGCGGCGGCGTCGGCCTGACGATCCCGGTTGCGATTGCGGTTGTCATCAGCACGGCGCGGCGATTGCTGCGGTCCGCTCGGGACGATGGCGGCGGGATCGGCGTTGCTGATGTCGGGCCCTGGGGCCTCTTCATCGGCGGCCGTCGGTCCGGGGCGGGCTTCGCCGCTTACGCCGGAATTGTCCTGATAGGTCAGCAGCTGCTCAAATTCGTTGGCGGAGTGATAGCCATCGGTGGGCAGGCGGATCTCGCTCGCATCGACTGGTTGCACCAGATACGGTGTCACCACGATGACCAGCTCGGTTTCGCCGCGCCGGAATGACCGCGAACGGAACAGATTGCCAAGAATTGGCACATCGCCAAGGCCGGGTGCCTTTTCGAGCACATTCTGCGCGTTGTTGCTCATCAATCCGGCGATCATGAAGCTCTGGCCAGAGCCGAGCTCCACCGTCGTTTCGGTGCGGCGGATGGTGAGGGCAGGAACCTGAAAACCGTTGAGCGTCACCGCCCCCTGGCTCGACAGTTCCGAAACTTCCGGGCGCACGCGGATCGAGATGCGGCCATTGGCAAGCACGGTCGGCGTATAGGCAAGGCTAACCCCGAAATCCCGATATTCGATAGCGACATTGCCCAGACCCTGAGAGATTGGGATCGGAAATTCACCACCTGCCAGGAAAGTCGCCGTCTCGCCCGACAGCGCGGTCAAGTTGGGCTGCGAAATGGTGGTGATAAGGCCGAGACGTTCTGACAGATCGAGCGCGCCGATAACATCGAGGCCAAACAGTCGGCCAAGTCCTGCAATGGTCGTGCCTGCACCGTTGTTGGTGTCGATGCCCGGACCGGTGAAGGTCAGCGGATTGCCGTCGGCGTCAAGGATCGGCAGTCCAGTGGCGGGATCAAAGAATGGACCGACCACCGGGTTTTGAACGCCGGGACCAACGCCCAGCGGGCCATTGCGAAAATCAAATGTGCCCGTGCCCACTGTCCGGCCCGTGCCGACACCGCCGCGAAAGCCGCCGGTCGCAGCGTCGAATGTGGTGACGTTGCTGCTGATCTCACGGACCAGGCTGCGGCTGACTTCGGCGAACTTGACCTGCAGATTGACCTGCAACGGTGTTGCCGTGCGCAGCCGGGTGATGACATTTGCGTCCTCGCCCAGAAACGCCTGCACCAGACGCTCGGCTTCGGCGGCGTCTTCGGGAGCACCAACAGTGCCGGTCAACAGCACGGTGTTGGTGCCCATCGTAGCAACGCTGATCTGGGCGTTGGGCATGGCGAGCGCCATCATCTGGTCGATGCTGCCAATGTTGGAACCGACCCGGATGTTGGCGGAAAAGATCACATCGCCGCTGGCGTTGCTGGCGTAGATCGTCGTCTCACCGCCCGCCTTGCCAAAGACATAGAGCTGACGCTGCGATTTGATCTGCACATCGGCGACGTTTTCATTGGCAACGAACACGTCTGCCATTGCGCCGGGGATGGTCACCAGTTCGCCGCGACCGATCGACAGGACGATTTCCTGGCTCGGGCGGACGACTTGCTGCGCGGTGGCCGTGCTGGTTGGTGCGGCGACCATGGGCAACGCAACAAGACCGGCAAGCAGCGCCTTGGCAAAGGATTTCGCTGGCGAATGGGCTTTCATTTTAGGACCCCCTGTGAATGTCCCTGATGGCATGCCTGACGCTTTGGCGGCTTGCGGGCCGTTGTTGATCAAGCGATTGATTTGAATGGACATGTTCATTTCCCTCAGCGGACCGTCAGGCCAGCGGTTGGCGCGACTTGGCCTACCTGACCTGCGCCGCGTGCGGTGGCCGTGCTCAGCGATCCGCCAACGGGCACCTCGGTGGTTGCCTTGCCGCGAGTGACGCGGACTGATGGGCCGGTGTAGACCGGCGCGCCATTGACCTGCGCCGAAACTCCGGGTGCGGGCGGCGTTACTTGTGCACGGCGGTTGCCGTCTTCCTGCGGCGGGATATTGTGGCGCTGAAAGCGCGAGACATCACCGCCAGTCGAGAAGGTCGACCCGCTGTCAACGGGCTGGCCCATTGCGGTGCGAAGGATCCGCTCTTCCTCTTCTGGCGTTGCGTTGTCAGGGATTTTGACATCACCTGCGGCAATCGCGCGTTCCAGTTCGGCCTGATTGTCGGCAATCGAGCGCAGCACCAATGTCAGCTGGCCAATAGTCTGGGCAACCGCGACCTTTTCCGCGATTTCCGGCGTCACTTCGAGTGTTACGGTGCGAAAGGCGCGAACCACAGTCTTGCCCGCCTCATCAGTCACCTGTTCGGTGGTCTGATCAGTGGCGAGCACGCGCAGGTTGCGCAGCACGGTCTCCGCCGCTCTGAGCGGCCGCCCGTCGCCTTCGACAGTTTGCGTCAACACAACGTCGACGCGGTCACCGGGAAAGACAAAGCCGCCGACACCGGTCTGGGCCGAAACAGGAACCGTAACGGCGCGCATGCCAGGGCCAAGCGCCGCTGCAAGGAAACCGCGATCGCCGGGGCTTACGAGCGAACCCTGAGTGACGGGTTCACCAGCGGTTACCGGGAAACGCACAACAGTGCCGAGCAACTTGCTCATGTCGGATTCGCCTTCGATGAAATAGGCGTCCTTGACCAGCGCTTCGGGCCAGTCCTGATAGCCCATTGCGTCGGCGGTGATGATCGTGCCCGCTGGCAAAGCGCGGTTGGCGACCAGCACCTTAGGGCCCATATTCTGCTGCTCGGCGGCCACGGCGGTCGGTGCTGCTTCGCCTGTAAACATGCTGCGAGCAAGGAACGCACTGCCAATCGCCACGACCAGCGCACCAAGCAACAGAACGAGTTTCTTCCTATCCATGGCTAATCAGCCCCCTAATGTCGGCCCCAAGAAATTTCGGGCGGGTATGGTTGCAACGGTTAAGTCCGAATTGGTTAAGATCGGGTTCACGCAGGTTCTTACGCATAGACGGGAACCGCGATGATTTTGGGGAACAGCACCCAAAGGCCGCCAAATGCGATGGCGACACCGTATGGGATCGCCAGACGTTCTTTTTGCTGCGCAAGAAAATGATAGCCGCCCATGACAATGGTGAGCGCGCCGCCCGCCAAAGCCATGATGATCAGCAATTGCAGGAAAGCGCCCGGTTCAATCCACAGCGCCAGCGCGGTCAGCAACTTTACATCGCCGCCGCCCATCATCCTGACGGCGAACAGACCGGCAAGGAATACAAAGGAAAGCGCCGCAACCCCCAGCTGGATGGCGACATCAGGCCACAGCGACAGACCACCAGACCACCAGAACACCGGCGCGGCCAGCGCAATCCCGGCATTGAGCCAATTGTCGATCTGACGCCGTTGAATATCGGTCCCAGCGGCAAAAATCAGCGCAATTGCCAATGCAATCAGCAATCCGTAGTGAATATAGGTCGTCAGCATGTGGCCCCCAAAAGGCTTGCGCGCGGGGTTTTCCGCAGCGATCCTTCATTGACGGGGAGTGCTACAGGTCAGTGCTTACCAAATAGTAACCAAGCTCGGAGGCATCCTATTAGCACCCCCATCAAAGCCGCCGCCGCGATCAATCGGCGCGCCATTCCGCAGGCCGCAAGCGAGAGCGTGTGGCACACCGTTGACGGGCACACTGTGCGCCGGATTGACTGGCCTGGCGTAGCTGAGTCCCCCCGCGGTTCGATCCTGTTCATGCCCGGGCGCGGCGACTTTTACGAAAAATACCTTGAAACGCTGGAACAATGGCATCGCAGCGGATGGCGCGTTACCGCATCCGATTGGCGCGGGCAGGCTGGTTCGGGCCGGTTGGGCAAGGATGCGGTGACCGGGCACATTGATGATTTCAACACATGGACCGATGATCTTGCACATTTCTGGCGGCAATGGCGAAATGAGGTGCCGGGGCCACATGTGATCGCGGGTCATTCGATGGGTGGGCATCTGATTATGCGCGCGCTCGTTGATGGCAAGCTGAGCGGAGGCATCGCGCCCGACGCAGCCGTGCTCAGCGCACCAATGTTGGGCATGAACGGCCCGGCTCTCCCGCTTCCGGTGCTGCATGGCACGGCGAAGATAATGACCCTGGCCGGTGATCCGACCCGGCAGGCGTGGAAGTGGAGCGAGAAGCCGGGCGAGAAAGCCTCGCGCCGTGCCAATCTACTGACCCATGATCCCGAACGCTATGCCGACGAGATGTGGTGGAGGGAGGCGCGCCCCGAATTGGTGATGGGCCCGGCAAGCTGGCGCTGGGTTGAACGGGCCTATGCGTCCTGGCGAGTGCTTGAGGCACCGGGCGCGCTGGAATCAGTCAATGTGCCGGTGCTGATCGTTTCGACAACTTCGGACAGGTTGGTCAGTCATCCGGCCAATGTTCGCGCGGCGGAGCGTTTGCCCTACGGTAAATTGATCGCGTTCGGCGATGAAGCGCACCACGAGATTCTGCGCGAAGTTGACGCGGTGCGCGAGCGGATGATGCGCGGGATCGAAGATTTTCTGGACGAGGTCGCGCCCGCACGATGACCGAAACGCTGTATGATGTCGCAATTATCGGTGCAGGAATGGCGGGCGCCAGTCTTGCCGCCGAACTCGGCCCCCATGCCCGTGTGTTGGTGCTCGAAGCCGAAGACGCGCCGGGGTATCATTCGACCGGGCGCTCCGCAGCGTTCTGGGAGGAATGTTATGGCGGCCCCGGCGTGGTTCCGCTCACGCTCGCATCGGGAAACTATCTGCGCGAGCACGGCTTTCTCATTCCGCGCGGCGCACTGTATGTCGGGCGTGAAAAGGACAGGCCCGCAATGGACAATTTCGTCCAACGCTTCGCCGGCACAGGGGTGACGATCAAGCGGCTCGGGCGAGAGGGTCTGGCCGCGCGGGTTCCCCACATCCGCGAAGATTGGTGCGACGCAATCTGGGAGCCTGCCTGCGCTGATATTGATGTCGCCGGACTGCATCAGCATTATCTCAAAGCTCTCAGGCAAAGCGGTGCCCATCTCGTCTGCCGCGCGCTGGTAAACCAATTGGAGCGTGAAACAGGCGGCTGGCGGATTGGCACCGAAGCTGGGGAGACTTACCGGGCTGCTGCGGTCATCAACGCCGCCGGAGCCTGGGCAGACACGATTGCACAGCGGGCCGGTGCCCGCCCGCTTGGTATCGACCCCAAACGCCGCACGGTCGTGCAATTGCGGGTCGACCCTGCTGCGCCGAAGGATTTGCCGCTGGTGCTTGATATATCGGAGAGTTTCTACTTCAAGCCTGACAATGGCCGCCTGTGGCTCAGCCCGCATGATGAAATCCCAACCGACCCCTGCGACGCGGCGCCCGAAGAGATCGACGTCGCGCTGGCCGTTGATCGGTTCCAAAGCGTGACCGACTGGCGCATCGAAGCGGTCGAGCGGCGCTGGGCGGGCCTAAGGAGCTTCGCGCCTGACCGGCTGCCGGTCTTTGGTCCAGATCCAGTGGTTCCCGGATTCTTCTGGTTCGCAGGGCAAGGCGGTTTTGGCATTCAAACCGCCCCTGCCGCGGCGCGACTGGCCGCGCAGATCATATTGGGGCAAGGGCGCGACGCGCTGACCAGCAATATTGATACATCTGTTTACGCACCGGATCGCTTTTCGAATAAGAAAGCGCATGCCGAAGGCTAGCCACGCCCGCTGCTATCTGTAAGATGTGGCGCTGAGTTCAACACCACTAAGAGGGGAGTGCCGCGATGGCTCACAAGTTTGAAATCTACAAAGACAAGGCCGGTGAATACCGCGTCCGTTTCAAATACAATTCCGAAGTGATGTTTTCGACCGAGGGTTATTCGAGCAAGGACAGCGCCAAGAAAGCGATCGCTTCGATCCAGAAAAACGGTCCCGGCGCACCGACCGAAGACAACAGCTGAAACCAGCCGTTTGCTACCAAAGATAGCAGGCGTGAGGGGCGGCCCGAACGCCTGTTTTTCCGTGATTCAAATGAAGGCTGTTTAGGCCTCGGTCGCGATTCGGTCAGCTTCATCGCTGGCGAGTTTGTCCACTCGGTCGTTCTCGGCATGGCCCGAATGGCCTTTGACCCAGTGCCATGTCACATCGTGGCGCGCGACCGCATCGATCAGCAGGTGCCAAAGATCTTCATTGCGCACCGGCTTCTTGCTGGCATTGACCCAGCCGCGCTTTTTCCAGCCGTGGACCCATTTGGTGATGCCATCGATCACATATTTGCTGTCGGAGTAAACGTCGACCTTGCATGGTTCGATGAGAGCCGAAAGCCCTTCGATGGCGGCGGTCAATTCCATCCGGTTGTTGGTCGTGTCGGCCGCTGCGCCCGACAGCTCTTTTTCGTGGCCGCCCATGCGCAACAAGGCGCCCCAGCCGCCCGGTCCGGGATTGCCCTTGCAAGCGCCATCGGTGAATATCTCGACCCGTTTCATATCGCCGCTCATTGCCGGAATTTCTGGTTCAGGCAAATATTTCGGCACCGTAATCGTCGTAAAAGCGCCAGCGCGAGACGAATTGCATCGGGTCTTTGCGAGTCACCAATGCATCCTCAGGGGTGTCCAGCCAATCCTCTGCCCGGCTGGCCACAAATCGCAATGCGGCTCCCTTGGCAATGTCGGGCAGCAAGGCGCGCTCTGCCGGGGTGAGCCTTCGGATGTCCTCGTATCCTTGCAGAATCGCGCGGCCGCAGTCTGCGTTATAGGCATTGGTGACCGGGTCAAAGCCCCAGGCAGCATGGGTTACCGCCAGATCGAGCGCCATCGCGCCGGTGCAAGCAAAATAGAAATCGATCAGGCCGGTGACTTCGCTGCCCAACATCAGCACGTTGTCGGGGAACAGATCGGCATGAATTTGCGCCTGCGGAAGCGCGCTGAGTGACAGAGCGGCGGCATCGCGCGCGGCCCCCAGCATCGCCGGTAGAGCGGCATTGATCGACGCCAGTCCTGTCGAGCCGCACCGCTCTAGCAGGTCCAGATTGCTGGCAAAATCCATCGTGTTTTCCCGGCTGAGCGGGAAATCGGCGCTCGCAGCGTGCATCCGCGCAATAACCTGCCCAACTGCAAATGCCTGATCGGGATCGGGGCGGGTCGGCGAAACACCGGGCAGAAATTCGATCAGCGCGGCCGCCTTTCCGTCGACCAACCGAAACGCAGCCCCCGTGCGGTCATGGATGGTGCGCGGTACCGGACAGCCCTTGGCCGAAAGGTGGTCGAGCAGACCTAGGAAATAGGGCAGATCCGACAATTCGATCCGCCGTTCATACATGGTGAGAATGTATCGCCCACCGCCCGCGTTGCCGCCTGTGTTGCCGCCTGTGTTCGAGCCGCTGGTCTCAATCATCCAGTTCGAATTGGAGACACCTTCAGCAATACCCTTTGCCGAAATCAGCCCGCCAACATCGTAATGCCCGATAAGCTCGGCCAGCTGTTCGGCTCCCAGATGGGTGTAGACCGCCATAGCAAACCGCCTGCTGGACCAGTCAGGAAAGCTGACGCGGCAGTTTGAAGACCATTTTCTCCTCTGCCGCCGTGATCGTCTTCTCGCGGATAGGGCGCAACTTTGCCAGTGCATCGACCACTTCGCGCACCAGAATTTCCGGTGCAGAGGCGCCTGCGGTCAATCCGATCGTGCTGATCCCGTCGAGCCACGCGGGATCGATTTCCTCGGCGCGCTGTATCAGTTTGCCCGGGGTGCCCAGCCGCTCCGCCACTTCGACCAGCCGCAGCGAATTGGAGCTGTTGGGTGCGCCCACCACCAGCACCAGATCGCAATCACGTGCCAGTTCCTTGACCGCCGCCTGACGGTTGGACGTGGCGTAACAAATATCTTCGGCCTTAGGCCCGCGGATATTGGGATAGCGCCATTCGAGCGCTTCGATCACTTCGCGCGTGTCATCGACCGACAGAGTGGTCTGCGTCAGATATGCCAGAGGCTCATCGGCATCGAACGGCAGCTTGTCCACATCCTCGATCGTTTCGACCAAAGTCATCTGCCCGGGTTCGACCTGACCCATGGTCCCGATCACTTCGGGATGGCCGTCGTGGCCTATGAAGATGATATGCCGGCCTTTTTCAAGCTGGCGTTCGGCCTGACGGTGAACCTTGGACACCAGAGGGCAGGTCGCATCGACATACAGCAATTTGCGCCGCGAAGCCTCTGCAGGCACCGCCTTGGGCACGCCATGCGCGCTGAACACCACGGGTGCATCATCGGGGACTTCATCGAGTTCCTTGACGAAAATCGCGCCTTTCGCCTTGAGCCCTTCGACGACATATTTGTTGTGAACGATTTCGTGTCGAACATAGACCGGCGCGCCATATTTTTCGAGTGCCTTTTCAACAATCTCGATTGCCCGGTCGACCCCTGCGCAAAAGCCGCGGGGGGCCGCGATCAACAGGTTGAGCGGTTCCGCATGGGTGGCGGCATCGGATTCTTGAAAGGGCGCGTTCATATCGCTCCCTCTAGCGCTTTGATGCGCGTCTCGCTAGGGCGTGATCGCAATGGGCGTTGATGATCGCCAAAGCCATGTATCGAGGGTGTTGTTCCAATGAATTTTCGCAGCCGTGCCGTGCCAGTCCGCATTTTTCCGGTGATAGCGCTGATCGCCGGTGTCGCTGGATTGGGGGCCTGCGCGCAAGAGGGCGAATTGGTGGTCGATCAGGGCGTGGGTATCACTTCGGTGCTGACGACGTGTCCGGCGGTGGGAATCCCGCATTATACCGGTGATATCACCACCTTCCGCGCGGCTGGTGATCCGACGCTGGCCAATCTCGATGTTTCGGCAGTGATGACAAACCTGCGTTCAACCTGTGACGATTCAACCGACCGCATCTATACCGAAGCGACGTTTGATGTGCGCGCACGGCGCAGCGACGTTCGCGGTGCCCGCACCGTGACGCTGCCGTATTACGTGACCATGTTGCAAGGCGGGAGCGCAGTGGTTTCCAAACGAGTGGGTGAAGTCACTTTGAACTTTGCCGACGGGCAAGAGCGCGCCGTCGCAAGTGCGAAGGCCGGGTCTTTTGTCGACCGCGCGGCCGCATCGCTGCCAGAGGACATCCGCGAGCAGATCACCCGCCGCCGCCGACCGGGCGACCCGGAAGCTGCGCTTGATCCTTTGGCCAACCCCGAAGTGCGCAGCGCCATTGCCCGCACGAGGTTTGAGATGCTGCTTGGGTTCCAGCTTACCGAAGCGCAACTGGCGTATAACGCCACGCGATAATGCCAGCGGCGGCCATTGGGCCTGAAGTATCGCTGATTCCCGCGCTTCAATTCGGAGCCAAATCCATGCATCCCACTTTGCATCTGCATGTGATGCGAATACGCACGAGATTGTGATGAGTGACAACAACACCCTTTACGCCGCCTATGGCCGGATCGTCGAAGCGGCGCTGAAAGCTTTGGTGGATCAAGGCGATCTGCCTAGCGATCTGTCGTTCGCTAATGTGACGTTGGAGCCGCCGCGCGATCCGGCGCATGGCGATCTGGCCACCAATGCGGCGATGGTCCTGGCGAAACCGGCAAAGACCAATCCGCGCGCGCTGGCGGAAAAAATTTGCGCCAAGCTTGAAGCTGCAGATGGCATTGCCAGCGCCGAAATCGCCGGTCCGGGATTTATCAATCTCAAATTGAACCCAGTAGCATGGCTTGAAGAATTGGGTGCGATGAACCGGCTTGGCGACAATTACGGACGTTCTGCTTTGGGCAGCGGCGTCACGGTCAATGTCGAATATGTCTCGGCCAATCCGACCGGGCCGATGCACATGGGCCATTGCCGAGGCGCGGTGGTGGGCGATGCCCTGTCCAGCCTGCTTGAATTTGCCGGGCACCGGGTCACGCGCGAATATTATATCAACGATGCCGGCGGGCAGGTCGACACACTCGCCCGGTCAGCATTCCTGCGGTATCGGGAGGCGCTTGGCGAAGATATTGGCGACATCCCCGAAGGACTGTATCCGGGCGACTACCTCATTCCCGTAGGCGAGGCGCTCGCCAGCGAATTGGGTGACCGGTTCAGCAATGCAGCAGAGGGCGAATGGCTCCCCATTTTTCGCGCTGAAGCGGTGACCAGAATGATGGAGCTTATCAAAGCTGACCTCGCCATGTTGGGCATCCACCACGATGTGTTCTCCTCCGAGGCGGCTTTGCACGCTGCGGGCAAGCCCGATGAAGCCGAAGCATGGCTGCGCAAGCATGATTTTGTCTATGACGGCGTGCTCGAAGCGCCCAAGGGCAAGGCGCCGCCGGAGGATTGGGAGCCGGTCGAACTGCCACTGTTCCGCTCGACCCGGTTTGGCGATGATCAGGACCGCCCGATCAAAAAGTCCAACGGTGCGTGGACCTATTTCGGGGCCGACCTCGCCTATCACATGCAAAAGGCAGAAAGCGCCGATGAGCTGATCGACATCTGGGGCGCAGATCATGCGGGCACGGTAAAGCGGATCAAGGCGGCGGTGGCGGCGTTGTCCCAAGGAAAGGGCAAGCAAACCCCCTTTGACGTCAAACTGGTGCAGATGGTGCAGTTGATGCGCGGCGGCGAGCCGATGAAAATGTCCAAACGGTCGGGCAATTTCATCACCATCGCCGATATGATCGACGAGGTTGGCAAGGACGTGGTGCGTTTCACCATGCTGACCCGCAAACCCGAAGCGCAGATGGAGTTTGACTTTGCCAAGGTGGTAGAGGCGTCAAAGGACAACCCGGTCTGGTATGTCCAATATGCCCATGCGCGCATCCAGTCGACCATCCGCAAGGCTGCCGAGGATGAAGGGATTGAACCCCGTGCAGAGCAATTGAGCCAGCTTGGCGCGGAAGAAATCGTCTTGATCCGCCGCGCTGCGCAATTCCCGCGCGAAGTCGAAGCGGCAGCTAAAGCGCGCGAACCCCATCGCATCGCTTTCTATCTCTATGACCTCGCCACCGACCTCAATGCGTTTTACAGTCTGGGTAACACTGAACTGGAAAAGCGCTTCATCCTGAAACATGATAAGGGATTGTCTGCAGCGCGGCTTTTCCTTGCCGCTGCAATCGGGCAAGTGCTGCGCAATGGGCTTCGCGTGCTGGGCGTGCAAGCTGTCGAGCGGATGTAAAAGGTGCAGGATCGGTGATTATCGAAGCCGAATATGAAGAGGTTGAAGATTGCGCCGCGGCTGCGGAAAGCGAACTTGACCTGTCCGATGATGACAGCCTGCCGTGGTTGGAAGCCGATGAGGATGACAATGCAGCGGGCGGCATAGATACCGCGCAAGTTATCGGATTTCTCCTGATCCTATTGACGATCCTGATCGGTGTCGTCGGAGCGATCTGGTATTTCTCCAATCGCGGCACAGATGCCGATATGGTCGCGGACGGCAGCGTTATCGAAGCACCCGAAGGCCCGATCAAAGAACGACCGACAGACCCCGGCGGCAAGGAATTCGCTGGCACCGGCAATGTTGCCCCGGTGGTTGCCGAAGGCGGCACTCGCGAAGGTGTAATGGAAACCGGTGGTCCGGGCAGCGAAGCGACGGGTGGATCTGGCGGCACGGCAGCAGGAAGCAAATCGCAAGAGGTGAGCGCGGGCGCGGCCGGGATTGGCGTCCAGCTTGCCGCCTATTCGTCGCGCGCACGCGCTGAACAAGGATGGAACGATCTGCGCCGCCGGACTGATGCGCTCGACAACGCCCGGTACCGCGTTGAAGAGGGTACGGTCGATATTGGCAAGGTTTACCGGCTTCAGGCAGTGGCAGGCAGCCGGGCCGAAGCGGATCAATTGTGTGCCGCGCTTAAGGCCGACGGACTCGATTGTCAGGTGAAGCCCTGAGCGCGTTGGCAGCGCGTTGCAGCGGTTTCCCACCGGATTTCCCCCCGAAATGTCGGCGTCAAATGGTTAGCGCGCTTGCCTGATCGCTCGCCCGCTGCAAGGCTCCGCGCATGATTCCGGCGATTTTCGGCTGCTCTGGCCCGGTTCTGACGGCCAATGAGCGCGCATTCTTCCGCGAAGCTGACCCTGCGGGCTACATCCTGTTCGGGCGCAATTGCATTGATCCGCAGCAATTGCGCGCGCTGACGGACGACCTGCGCAGTGTGCACGGGCGCGACAGGCTTCTTATCTCGATCGACCAGGAGGGCGGCCGTGTGGCCCGTCTGCGCCCGCCGCATTGGGCGGCCTATCCCAGTGGCGAAGCGTTTGACCGGCTCTATGATCTTGCCCCGGCCAGCGCGATCGAGGCCGCGCGTGCGGGTGCAAAGGCGATGGCGCTGGAGCTTTCGGCAATGGGTATCACGGTTGATTATCACCCGCCGCTCGACCTGCGTCAGCCGGGCGCGCATGACGTGATCGGGGACCGGTCGTTTGGCAGCGACCCCATGCGCGTTGCTGCAATCGGCCGCGCAGTGCTCGATGGATTGGCAGCGGGCGGCGTGACCGGCTGTATCAAACATATGCCCGGCCACGGACGCAGCATGGTCGATACGCACAAGGAAATGCCCACGGTGCATGAAAGCGCGGCAGAACTTGAACATGATCTTGCCCCGTTCCGCGCGCTCAATTCGGCGCTGATCGGGATGACCGGACATCTCAAATTTCCGGTGTGGGACGCAGAATTGCCAGCCACGCTTTCACCCACGATCATCCGTGACATCATTCGCGGAGAAATCGGGTTCGATGGCCTTTTGCTGACCGATGATATCGATATGGAGGCGCTAACCGACACCGTTCCTCAACGCGCCGCCCGCGCCCATGCTGCAGGCTGTGACATTGTGCTCAATTGCTGGGCGAAGATGGCTGACATGGAGGGTATCTGCGCGGCGCTTCCGCAGATTTCTGATGCAGCCGCCGCCCGACTGGATCGTGCATTGGCGAGCACGCATGTTGCAGACGTTATCACCCCTGAACCTGCCAAGTTGCTGGCCAAACGCGATGCATTGCTGGCGCTTTCGGGGGAACCGGTATGAACGCCAATGCAAACGCTGCCGATAAAGCAGTCGGCCAGATCAAAGCCGAGGCGCCGCCGCAGACCGGCTTCATGCTGACCGGCGGAGCGGGCGAGCCTACCGCAGAAACGCCTGAAATCTGGGCAATGGACGAGCCGCCACGGCTGGAGCAGAAATCGGCGGATGACGCGCTTTATCTGGAGCTTGACGGGTGGGAAGGGCCGCTCGACTTGCTGCTCGACCTGTCGCGCAGGCAAAAGGTCGATTTGCGCGCTATCTCGATCCTGGAGCTGGTCGATCAATATCTGGGGTTTATTGACCGGGCGCAGAATCTGCGGCTCGAACTGGCGGCTGACTATCTGGTGATGGCGGCATGGCTTGCTTATCTCAAATCGGCGCTCCTGCTGCCCAAGGATGAACAGGAAGACCCTAGTCCCGAAGAACTGGCCCTGCGGTTGCAGTTACGGCTGCAACGACTCGGCGCGATGCGCGAGGCTGCGGCGAGGTTGATGGCGCGTGACCGCATCGGACGCGATGTGTTTCTGCGAGGCGCGCCAGAGGGTTTGCGCACTGATCGCAAGATTGTTTGGAAGAGCGATGCCTATTCGCTGATCCATGCCTATGGTCAGGTTAAGGCGCGCACTGCGCCGCGCATCTATCACGTGTCGAACCGCCCCGTGATGACGCTGGACAGTGCGCTTGACCGGGTGTCTGCGATGTTGGGCGTGACCCTCGAATGGATGGAAATCCGCGACTTTTTGCCGCCTCATGCCGATCCGGCGCTGCGCAAATCGGCCTTGGCATCGAGTTTTGTAGCCGCGCTGGAACTTGCCCGGGTCGGGCGGGCGGAGATCGCGCAGGAGGCAGCTTTCGCGCCGCTCCGCATCCGGCGTATCCGGGAAGGGGTTGCGATGTGACCGCCCCCCCCGATGAGATCGAGCGCAGCCTGGAGGCCACTCTGTTTGCCGCCGATGAACCGATGAGCCTGGCGGCGTTGGCGGCGCATCTGGGCGGGCTCGAACCAGCGCTGCTGCGAGGAGCGCTAAAGGCGCTTCAGGAACGCTATGGCAATAGAGGAGTGCATTTGGTCGAGCGGGCTGCGCGCTGGCATTTTGAAACCGCGCCCGACCTTTCACATCTGTTGCGCCGCGAAAAGGAGCAAGTCCGCCGCCTCAGCCGCGCTGCCACCGAAGTTCTGGCGATTATTGCCTATCACGAACCGGTCAGCCGCGCCGAAATCGAATCGATCCGCGGTGTGCAGACCAGTTCGGGCACACTCGATGTGTTGATGGAGGCGGGGTGGATCAGATTGGCGGGCCGCCGGGAGGTTCCGGGACGGCCCGTCATTTACGCAACCACACCCGAATTCCTCGACCATTTTGGCCTGGAAACGCGCCGTGACCTACCGGGCATTGATGAATTGCGCGCGGCGGGACTGCTCGACCCGGTGGATGATGCGTTTGAAGAGGCGATGGCCGACCCCGGTTGCGATGCAGAAGGTTGCACACCCGATCCTGACCAAGACGAATAGCGCGCAGACCAAACTGCCTGGATACTCGCGACTGGCGCCGGGGCGGCTTAATCCCTATATTGCTCCCAGCAACACCCAATCCGGGCAATTGAAAGAGACTTCGCATGGGCGGTATCGGTATCTGGCAAATCCTAATTGTGGCGCTGGTCGTGCTCGTCCTGTTCGGCCGTGGCCGCATTTCTGAAATGATGGGCGATTTCGGCAAGGGCATTTCGAGCTTTAAGAAAGGCATGAGCGAGGAGGACGCAGGCTCCTCCGCTGCCAAGCCTCAGATCGAATCTCCCGCCAAGGACGCTGCACCAACTGCGACCAAATCGGGCGAAACCACCGAATCGTCCAAGTGATCCTTTCGCTACCGCGCGTCTGACTGTGCAGAGCGTCTGACTGTGCGGGGTGAGGGAATGGGCAGGGCGAAGGCATGGTATGTTTGACATAGGCGCGGCAGAACTGCTGGTAATTATCATTGTCGCGGTCCTTGTTATCGGGCCGAAAGATCTGCCGTTGGCCATGCGCACCGCAGGCCGATGGATCGGCAAGGTGCGCAAAGTTTCGGCGCATTTCCGTACCGGCATCGACGCCATGGTGCGCGAGGCCGAGCTGGAAGATATGGAAAAAAAATGGAAGGCGCAGAATGAGGCGATCATGAAGCGTTCTGCCGCTGCGAGTGAGGCCGAAGCGGGCGAACCTGTGATGACCGGGCCGCCGCCCATGCCGCCTTGCGGCAATGCGAATGCGGTGCCTGAGTCTGATGCTGAAGCCGCTACGCCGCCGTCTGGAGCGCAGCCCGAATCGCCATCAAAGTCCGGAGAATAGGCGGCGTCTATGGCATTCAAGATTGATGACATTGACGAGACCCGCGCACCGCTGCTTGATCATTTGATAGAATTGCGCGCGCGGCTCGTGCGGTCTGTATTGGCCTTGATGATCGGTTTCGCGGTGTGCTTCTATTTCGCCGACCCCATTCTGGGCTTTCTGGTGCAGCCGCTCAAATCGGCATTTCCCAAAGGCGAAGGTCAGTTGATTTTCACCAAACTGCCAGAGATTTTCTTTGTCGAGTTGCGCGTGGCACTGTTTGCAGGATTCATGGTCAGCTTTCCGATCATCGCTAACCAATTGTGGGCCTTCATCGCACCTGGCCTCTATGCCAAAGAAAAGAAGGCTTTTCTGCCGTTTCTGATCGCCACTCCGGTGCTGTTCCTAGGAGGTGCGGCGCTCGCGTATTTTGTGGTCATGCCGACAGCGTTCAAATGGTTCCTCGGCTTTGGCGGGGAAGCGGGCGGAATGCAGGTGCAGGCATTGCCGTCGGCAGGTGATTACCTCAGCTTGGTGATGCAGTTCATTCTGGCCTTTGGCATGACCTTTCTACTGCCGGTCTTGTTGATGCTGCTCCACCGAGCGGGCATTGTCAGTCGAGAGCAACTGGCGGGCGCGCGCCGCTATGTCATTGTCGGCATTGTGGCGCTGGCTGCGATAGTGACCCCGCCCGATCCGGGCAGTCAGATCATTCTGGCGTTGCCGCTGATTTTCCTGTTCGAAGCCTCGTTGCTTCTGATGCGCTTGCAAGAGCGGAGCATGAAGCGAGCCCTGCCAGCCGCCCATTAAGGGAATGGCGACGAATCCGCGAAAGCGGACCAGGCCAACTGAGGCAGTGGCCGCGTGTCAGCGCAAGAAAGACCTGTCTGCAATCGCAACTATTTGCTGCACGCAAAAAAGAGGCCCCAAACAAGGGGCCTCTTTCAATCTGAATGTGTCAGAAACTTAGGCGCTGACCGGCTCTTCATCATCATCAGCGATGATGATGATGCCACCAATCACGGCAGCAGCAGCAACAACCGCGAGGAGGATGCTGGATCCGCCGGTAAGTTTGCTTTCGCTTTCGGTCGGAGCGACGGTGCGCTCAAAAGCGGCTTCTGCGATGGCTGGCGATGCTGCAAGCGCGAGCGCTGCCGTTGCCAGGGCGAAATTACGGATCTTCATTGAAATTCTCCTATGAGTTGCTGCGATCAAACTCTCTTGCTTCTTAGGCGAGCCGGCTGATTGTGGCAACCCTGCCTGCATCAAAAACTGTCCTTTGGATGTATGCAGAACAGCTTGTATTCAACATCTTACAGCGACCGTAACCCGATTGCATCACTTGCCAAACGGTCAGAAACACGGCGACTCTTCGCACATGCACAAAATTCCACGGTCAAGCGAGCCATACGAGCGACAACCAGCACAAGGGTACCGGCCAAACCCGCAGTTCCTTCGACTTGCGCTATCATCGCAAATCATGACCAAATTATGAAACCTGTGTGTCAATTCAACCATATAAGGTTTGTTACGTAGTCTGCACGTCGCATTGCCTTAATCGACCAAACTGCGCTCATCTGATGCTAGCGGGCGAAAACCTGCGTTCCCCCGACCCAGACTTCGAGAATTTCGGTGGCTCTGATGTCGCTGGGTGATGCCAGCAAGGGATCGCGGTCGACGAACAGGAAATCTGCACGTTCCCCGGGGATCAGTCGCCCGAACCGACCGTCGGCAAATCCTGCGAAAGCTGCCTCTGAGGTGAAGGCTGCGAGCGCCTGCTCCCGTGTCACTGCTTCGTGCGCGCGCCATCCACCAAACGGCTCTCCATTGGCGTCGGTGCGGCTGATGGCTGCCGCGATCCCGGCAAAGACATCGGCAGGTTCAACGGGAGCATCCGATCCAAACGCCAACCGCCCGCCGACTTCAAGAATGCTGCGCCAAGCATAGGCACCGCCAAGGCGGTCTTCGCCCAGCCGTGCTTCGGCCATGGTCCGGTCGGAGGTCTGGTGGAGCGGCTGCATCGAAGCGATTACCCCCAGCTGCCCAAACCGCGGTAGATCCGCGACATCGACAATTTGCGCATGTTCGATCCGCCAGCGCCGGTCGCCGGTATAGCTTTCGGACAATTCTTCGATCGCCATCAGCACATCGGCGTTGGCTGCGTCGCCGATAGCGTGAACGGCTGTCTGGAAATTGTCGAGCGCCGCGCGGCTCATCCGATTGCGCAATTGCGCGGGTGTGGTGAGGGCAAGCCCCGATGTGCCCGGCTCGTCCGAGTATGGCTGCTTCAGCGTCGCTCCACGCGATCCCAGCGCCCCATCAACGTAAAGCTTGATGCCGTTCAGCCGAAGCCGGTCCTGATAGAGCCAAGGGGTTGGGCTGGGGCCAGCGATCAATTCCATTGCTTCAAGCGAATCGGCGTAACCCATGATGCGTATACGCAGCTGACCCAGATCAGCGGCGCGGCGATAGGTTTGCCAGTCGGCTATTTCTGTGCCCATGTCGGCGACGGCGGTGATGCCATTGGCAATCAGACTCTGCTGCGCCATGGCAAAGGCGGCGTCGCGGTCCTCTGGACGCGGAGCCGGTACCGAATTGCCGACCAGCGCTATCGCATTGTCGATGAATATGCCACTGGGATTGCCATTGGCATCGCGTATCACCCGCCCGCCTTCGGGATCGCGCGTGTCAGCGGTGACGCCAGCCATCGCCATTGCCGCACTGTTGGCCCAGTTTGCGTGATTGTCCGCACGTTCGAGCCAGACGGGTCGGTCGGGCACGATTGCATCGAGTTCGGCGGCGGTAGGAAACCGGCCAAGTCCCCATTTTTCCTGATTCCACCCGCGTCCCAGAATCCACGGCCTCCCCGGGTTCTCCTCGGCAAAGGCGGCGATTTTCGCAAAAGCATCTTCGAGGCTGACCGTGTCAGACAGGTCGAGCGTCAAAGCGGCAAAGCCAATATCCATTACATGAACATGCGCGTCGATCATTCCGGGAAGCATGACCCGCCCATTGCCGTCGAGCGCGAATTCGATACCCTCGGGCCGGTCCTCTCCGCGCTCAAGTGTGTGGGTTACAATCCCGTCATCGTCGAACACGATCTGGGTAAAGCGTTTGACTTTGCCCTGTTCGTCAATGGTGATGCCGTCGACATTATACACCAGCGTGTCTGCATGAACGGGCGAAGCGATCAGCACTGCTGATGCAGCGAGTAGAGCGCGAACCATGGTTTTTCTCATTTCGTGTGTTTGGCCTTGCCAAGGCGAGTAATCAGCGCGCTGGTGTCCAGCCGGTTGCCGCCTTGCGCTTGCACCTCGGCATAGAATTGATCGACCAGCGCGGTAATGGGCGCGGAAAGGCCCAGCCGCTTTGCCTCATCGAGCGCGTAGCCAAGATCCTTGCGCATCCAGTCAATCGCAAAGCCGAAATCGAATGTGTCGGCGGTCATCGTCGCCCAGCGGTTGTCCATCTGCCAACTTTGCGCCGCGCCGCCGGATATCGCCTCATAAGTCTTGTCTAGATCAAGCCCCGCGCCTTGAGCCAGCCGGATTGCTTCTGACAGGCCGGCCAAAACACCCGCGATGCACATCTGGTTGGCCATCTTGGCCGTTTGCCCGGCGCCTGTTGGACCGACATGGACGATGGCCTTGGCATAGCAATCCATCACCGGACGGGCGCGCTCGACCGCCTCCAAAGTGCCGCCGCACATTATTGCCAATTGGCCGTTTTCTGCGCCTGCCTGGCCGCCGCTGACAGGGGCGTCGACAAAGGCGATATTGAGATTGCTACAGCGTTCGCCCACCGACTTGGCGATGTTCGCCGAAGTGGTGGTGTGATCAACCAGCACAGCGCCTTGCGGCAATGATGCCAGCACGCCTTCGTCGCCATCAATAACAGAGAGCAAATCCTCATCATTGCCGACGCAGGTGAAAGCGAAATCAGCCCCTTCGGCCGCATTCGCAGGGGAATTTGCGAAGGCTATATCGAGCCCTTCGTCTGCCCATCTGGTGTCCCACTGGGCAGCGCGCAACGTTGAACGGTTGTAGGCGGTTACCGGATGGCCCGCGCGGGCCAGATGGCCCGCCATCGGCCCGCCCATCACGCCCAGCCCGATAAAGGCGATACGCAAGGGTTCGTGCTGTAGATCAGTCATAGGTCCCGGTGCCTAATGCGAAATGCCCCGCTTGCCAACGGAATCGAATTGCCCTGCGCGATCCAACGCCTTAGGGCCGCGATCACTATGAACGCCCCAGAAAAAAGCCTGAAGCCCTCGCCGACCCCGGCAGATTTGACCCTCGACGATGTTCGCGCTGCTGCCGCCCGAATTGAAGGTGCGGTGGTCAAGACGCCTTTGATGCATTCAATTACCCTGTCGGAGATTACGGGCGCGGACATCTGGCTCAAATTTGAAAACCTGCAATTCACCGCCGCGTATAAGGAACGCGGCGCGTTGAACGCCTTGTTGCAGCTGACCGAAGAGCAGCGGCGGCGCGGGGTAATCGCGGCTTCGGCGGGCAATCACAGCCAAGGCCTCTCCTATCACGGCACCCGTCTCGGCGTGCCGGTCACAATTGTCATGCCCAAGACAACGCCAACGGTCAAAGTCATGCAAACTGAAAGCGTGGGCGGTAATGTCGTGCTCGAAGGGGAAACCTATGACGAGGCCTATGCGCGCGCGCTGGAACTGGAAGCCGAGCGCGGGTTGACCTTTGTGCATCCGTTCGATGATCCGCATGTTGCCGCCGGTGCGGGCACGGTTGCGCTCGAAATGCTCGCCGTGAAACAGGATTTTGATTGCCTCGTTACCCCGATTGGCGGCGGTGGGCTGATTTCCGGCATGGCAACCGTTGCCCGAGCGCTGAACCCTTCGATCGAAGTGGTCGGGGTGCAGGCGGCCTTGTTCCCCAGCATGTTCGCCCACATCAAGGGCGAAGCGCGCGATTGCGGCGGCGACACTCTGGCCGAAGGGATCGCGGTCAAAAAGCCGGGAAAATTCACCAGTCAGGTGATCGCTGAGCGGGTGGACGACATCCTGCTGGTGGGCGAGCCGGAACTGGAAAAGGCGGTTGCTTTGCTCCTCCAGATCGAAAAGACCGTGGTTGAGGGCGCTGGAGCGGCAGGGCTGGCGGCGGTGCTCGACAATCCCGACCGGTTCGCGGGAAAGTCGATTGGGCTGGTGCTTTGCGGCGGCAATATTGATACGCGACTGCTTGCCAATGTGTTGCTGCGTGATCTTGCCCGGCAGGGCCGACTTGCAAGGTTGCGCGTCACGCTGCAGGATCGCCCCGGTGCCTTGTTCAGGGTCATGCGATTGTTCGATGCGCACAATGTCAACATCATCGAAATCTATCACCAGCGCATTTTCACCACGCTGCCTGCAAAGGGGCTGATCACCGATATCGAATGCGAGGCGCGCGATGCGGAGCAAGTTGAGCGGCTCGTCGCAGCGCTGCGCGAGGCGAATTACACGGTTCAGCTGGTTGAATTGAATTGAGCGCGCGGGGTGAATGTGATTCGCCAATGAACCATACGGAATGAGCGCAGCTTTAACTTGCTCCAGCAGCCTGTCCCGCATCAGGGCAAGCATTTGACGCGCAGCCATTTTTGCTCCGAAAGGGAGCATGGTCATGCGCCAATTTGTGCAAAGTAATCGATTATTCACCCTGTTTCGTGGTTAAGGGTCTTTTACCGAGGGGGCGAATGGGCATAATAATGTCTTAACAAAGACACAGCCGATTCCCCGCCCGGATGGGCGCTTCGCCAGAGGATACAGCCAGCCCGTGACGGCCCCGATCCGCTTTCCCCGCTTTTTCGTGACGAGCCCAGCGCCGTGCCCATATCTGCCGGGCAGGAGCGAGCGCAAAGTCTTCACAGAATTAAAAGGGGCGCATGCGGACCAGCTTAACGAAGCGCTTGGCAGGATCGGATTTCGCCGGAGCCAGACGGTCGCCTATCGCCCCAGCTGCCTTGATTGTCAGGCCTGCGTATCAGTGCGGGTGGTGGCCAGCGAATTCAAACCGTCGGCCACGCAAAAACGGGACCGCAAACGCAACAGCGATCTGGTCGTTACCGAATGCCGCCCTTGGGCCACGGATCAGCAGTTTGAGTTGTTGAGCAAATATCTAAGCGTGCGGCATCCCGATGGCGGCATGTCGGCGATGGATGAACTTGATTATGCGGATATGGTTGAGCACACACCGGTGACCAGTACGCTCGTGGAATATCGCGAACCATCAGAAAGCAGTGTGCCGGGGCGCTTGGTTGGCGCCTGCCTGACCGACCGGCAGGGCGATGGCCTGTCGATGATCTATTCCTTTTATGACCCCCATCATCCCGATCGTGCAGGGTTGGGCAATGCCATCATCCTTGACCATATAGAACGCGCGGCGCGAAGCGGCCTGCCCTATGTCTATCTGGGGTATTGGGTCGATGGCAGCCCGCGGATGCAATACAAGGTCCGTTATCGCCCGCTAGAACGGTTAACCCGCGATGGCTGGCAGCGGATGGATGAAGCGGAGCAGAGCCGTTTGATCTCCGCCGCGACCGCTCCGCGCGACAAATCGGCTGGTGCAATCGGCGGTTCAAGGGGTAAAGACGGGCAAGCGGTAAAATTCCGAGCGAGCTGAACAACTTTTGCGATTTCCAAAGCTCAATCTGGCCATTGCGGTCAGCCTGATTGCGTCCGGCACGGCAGCGGCGGGGCAGGAAGCTGCGCCAAATTCCTCCACGCTCCCCTCAGGCACCGCAGCACAAACGCTGGACGACCTGATCCCACAAAGCGCGGAGGACGATGCCGAAAGTTGGGCCGCCGATGGCAGTGTAACCGATCGCCCTCCTGAACAACCCGAACGCCAAGACGGTGAGGACGCCGAAGGGCAAGGCGAGAAGATTGGCGCCGACATGCCCGAGCCCGCGCCTTTGGATGTGGAAACGGCGTTGGGGCAGATTGGCGATGCAGAACTCGTTCCGCTTGATCCTGATCCCGACCGCCCCTCATTTGCAGATATCGCCGCGCCCGATCTGGTCGAATTACCCGAACTTGCCGAATATCCCTTAACCGAAACGCTAATTCTCGCATTTCCCGCAGAGCAGGAGGCGTTTCCAGAGCGCGCGGATTTCATTTCCCGTTTCCGTGCCCTGTCTTCAATCACCGCGCTCGATTCGGACGCGGAGACGGTGCCGCAGCTCGCGGCCCGCGCGCGGGCAGACGCGGAACTGCTGGCACAGATGCTGCGCACATACGGCTATTACAGCGGCGATGTCGTGCGCCAGCTTTCAGGCGGGCGGCGCGGATTTGGCGATCAATTGCGCCCTGAAACGCCCGACGCTGCGGCGCAAGAGCCCAAGGTTCGGTTTGACATTATCCCCGGTTCACGGTTTCGCTTTGGCACGGTCGATCTTGGAAAGTTGGGGATGCTTGCCGGCGCAGATGGAAACGATTTGCGCTCAGCCTTTGGCATTGCACCGGGCGATCCGCTCTATGCCGACCGAATCATCACCGGGCAGACGGAGCTGCGGCTCGCTCTGGGAGAAAGCGGCTATCCCTTTGCGAAGCTAGGAGAACCCGCGCTGCTGATTGATCACGCCCGCGAGGAAGGCGACCTGACGCTCATCGCCGAACCTGGCGGAAAATACCAGTTTGCCCGCGTGGTCAGCAGCGATCCCGAATTCCTCTCGGACCGTCATTTGCAGCGCATTGCGCGGTTCGATCCAGGAGATACTTACCGTACGAGCCTGCAATCCGACCTGCGCCGCGCGATCCTCGCCACCGGCCTGGTCTCTAGCGTGGCGATTACACCGCGCGAAACAGCACCACCCATCGATGGACAGCCGGGCGAGGTTTCGCTGGATGTCGCGTTGGAGCGGGCACCGCTGCGGACAATTTCGGGGGCCGTCGGTTACGGGACCGAGGACGGGTTCAAGCTTGAGGCGGGCTGGGAGCATCGCAACCTGTTCCCGCCCGAAGGTGCGCTGCGGCTGCGCGGGATTGTCGGCACACGCGAACAGCTTGCCAGCGTCACCTATCGCCGCAACAATTTTCGGACGCGCGATCAGGTGCTGACGGTTGACGCCTATGGCAGCGACATTGAAACCGAAGCGGTCGATGCACGCACAATTGCATTGCGGGGTTCGTTTGAACGGATTTCAAACCTGCTTTTTCAGAAACCACTCAGCTGGCAAGTCGGTGCTGAGGTGCTCTATTCGGACGAGCGCAACCGCATCATCGGCGGGATCGAACGTCCGCGCCAAACCTATATGATTGCGGGTTTGTTCGGCAGCGCGACGATCGACTCGAGTGACGATTTGCTCGACCCCACCAGTGGGTACCGCCTGACCGGCTTTCTCGCTCCCGAAGTTTCGCGCTCGCTTGGCACCGAGAGTTTCTATCTGCGCGCACAAGCCGATGCGAGCTATTATCACGATGCGGGCCGGGCGGTTATTGCGGGCCGCCTGCGCGCGGCGACGATCCAGGGTGCTGATGTCTCCGCCGTTGCCCCTTCGCGCAGGCTCTACGCAGGCGGCGGAGGATCGGTACGCGGATATGGCTTCCAAGGGATCGGCCCGCGCAATGATCTGGGCGAGGCCACAGGCGGCGCATCGCTGGTCGAGGTCGCGTTGGAAGCGCGCATTCAGACCGGTCTGCTTGACGGCGCGGTGGAATTGGTGCCGTTTATCGACGCAGGCACGGTTTCGCTGGGATCGACTCCGGATTTCCGCTTTATCCAGTTCGGCGCAGGGGTCGGGGTGCGATATAAAACCAGCTTTGGTCCTATCCGAGTTGATGTCGGAGTGCCATTGAACCCAGGTCAATTTGATGCACCTGTGGTGGTGTATGTGTCGCTTGGACAGGCGTTCTGATGGCCGTCGAAAGGGATTATCCGACCAATGAAGCGCCTGAGAGCGGACGCAAGCGTCGCTGGGCCAAGTGGCTTGGCTGGGCCATCGCCATCGTCGTGACTCCGGTGCTGCTCGCAGCTGCGTTCTTGAGCTCACCCATCGGTAAGCGCTTCGTCACCGATCAAATTGCGCAAATGGCGCCAGTTTCGGGGCTCCGCTTTGAAGTAGGCCGGATCGAGGGCGACATTTATGGCGCGGCGGTCTTGCACGACGTAGTAGTGAAGGATCCTCAGGGCACTTTTCTGACCATTCCCGAAGTCGCGCTCGACTGGCGGCCACTGGCATGGTTGTGGAGCGGGCTCGATATCCGCGAGTTGAGCGTTCGGCGCGGGAAGCTTGCGCGGCTACCGGAACTTTTGCCTGGTGATCCCGATGCGCCCTTCCTGCCTGATTTCGATATTCGCGTCGATCGCTTCGAGATCGACAATCTTGCGCTGGCACCGGGGATTGCGGGGGAGGCTGCGCAGCGCGCCGACCTGAAGGCAAAGGTCGATATCAGACAAGGCCGCGCGCTTATCGATGCAAACGGTACACTCGGAACCGAGGATCGCATCGCATTGCTGCTCGATGCCGTGCCCGATGGCGACGTATTCGATCTTGCGTTGGAATACAGCGCTGCCGCAGATGGCCCGATCGCGGAGTTGACTGGGCTCGAAGCGGCGTATGAGGCGCGGATTGCGGGTGAGGGGACATGGTCACGCTGGCTCGGGCATGCGCTCGTGAAGCGCGAATCCGCTGCCGGAACAGGTGCAGACCACCCCTCCTCTAATGCACCACCCGCAAAGAACCGCGTCGCGGCCTTTCGTATCACCAATATTGGTGGGGATTACGGAGTGCTAGGGCAAGTGACTCCGACAATGTCCAGTGGCTCGATAATCGATCGCGCGCTGGGCAATGCAGTCTCGATAGCGGTCACAGGGACGCTTGATGAAAGCGTGTTCGATGGCCAGTTTGCGGCGGTCACTTCGGCGCTTGATTTGCGCGCAGATGGCGCGATTGATCTGGCAGGCAACCGCGCCGACAAACTTGAGGCAAGCGGAACCTTGCGCGATCCCGATTTGCTGGGAGAGATGGCGCGCATCGAGGGGTTGAGTCTAGCAGCGGTGATCGACGGTCCATTCCGCCGTCTTGCCATCGAACATGATTTGATTGCCGAATCGTTTGAGTTCTCCGGCGCGGTGTTCGCGCTGGGGCTTGCGCAATCGGGCACCGCAAGTTTTGACGGCAAGGCGCTGCGGGTGCCGCTCAATCTGACCGCAGAACAGGTTCTAACAGGGAACGATCTTGTTGATCCGCTGCTACAAGGCGGCAAGCTGAACGGACTGCTGACCTATGCTGGCACGCAGATCGAAGCGGACGCCATGGAGATTGATTTCCCCGGCCTTTCCGCGCAGCTCAGTCTGCGCGGCGACACTGCAAAGGGAGCCTATGCGCTGGCCGGACCGATCACCGCCCGTGCGCTTGCGATCGAGAATGTCGGCCGAGTGAGCGTCAATTCCAAGGTGCTGGTCAAATTCGGCAGTGCTTTGCCGTGGAGTGTGCGTGCCAATCTTTCGGGCGCAGTCAACGATGTCAGCAACGCCAGCATTGTGGAGCTTGCAGGCGAACAAGTGCGCTTTGACGGCAGCATCGACGCAGGGGCAAACAGGCCGCTGGTGTTGCGCGGTGGGACCATTGCCAGCGCGCGGCTGAACGCTGCGTTCGACAGCCGTGTTGCCAGGGGCCGGACCGCATTGATCGGCAGCGGAGAGCACACGGCGTACGGTGCATTCACCTTTGACGCAGAGATTGCGGCGAACGGCCCGCGCGCGGTGCTGGTGTTGGCCGATCCGCTGCCATCTGCCGGACTTTCCGACGTCCGCGTAGCGATAGCGCCCAGCGATGACGGCTTCGCCATCGAAGTTGCGGGTGGTTCGCTGTTGGGTCCGTTCGAAGGCGCGCTCGGCCTGCAACTGCCCGCCAATGCACCGGTGCGAATCGCGATTGAGGCGCTGCGCGTCTATCGCACCAATGTCACGGGTACGCTCACGCTGCGTGACGAGGGAGTTGCGGGCGATCTTGCCCTGAGCGGCGGCGGGATCTCTGGCACCATCGCGTTGGTTCCGGGTGCAGGCGGGGTGCAAGGTTTCGACCTCAATCTGGCAGCAAGGCAGGCACAGTTTGGCGGAGCTACTCCTATGGCACTCGTCCTTGCCGACATTTCGGCCAGCGGCAGCTTCACGGGTCAAAGCAGCCGGATCGATGCTGACATCAGCGGTACCGGCTTTGAATATGGCGCGCTCACCATTGCCAGCTTTGCCGCCGCAGCTGAGATCGTGGATGGGCGCGGTCAGGTCACCGCATCGATTGCTGGACGCCGCGCCGACCGGTTTGCATTGAAGCTGGACGGAGACTTCGCGCCTGAACGGATCGCGGTGATCGCGCAAGGCGAGTATGGCGGGCGGCGGATCACCATGCCGCGCCGAGCGGTGCTGACCCCGCTCGAAGAGGGGGGCTACCGGCTTTCACCAACCCAGATCGGCTATGCCCGCGGCTACACCATCATCGAAGCCACATTGGGCGGCGACGTGACCGAGGTCGAGGCGCGGCTTGCGCGCATGCCGCTGCGGCTTGCCGATCTTGCCGGTGCGGAGCTGGGTCTCGGCGGGCAGCTGTCGGGAGTCGTCAACTGGAACCAGCGCGGCACTGCGCCGCCAACGGGCCGCGCGCGGGTTCGGATCGACAGGTTCACCCGCTCTGGCCTGATCCTCTCCTCGCGTCCGATTGACCTCTTTGCGGTGGCCGATCTCAGTCCGACGCAAGTCACGTTTGGTGCCAGGTTGCGCGAGGGCGAGATCCAGCTTGGCATGGTCGATGCGCGCGTCACGCGGATGCCTGCGAGCGGCGAACTGAGTCAGCGAATCATGCGCGGGCGGCTCGCCGCCGAACTTGGTTACGAAGGCCCTGCACAATCGCTCTGGCGGCTGGCGGCAGTTGAGACCTTCGACCTGACTGGGCCGCTGAGAATCGCCGCGCGCGCGACCGGGACACTGGCCAACCCGCGGATCACTGGCGACCTTTCCAGCGACGATCTGCGGCTGCAAAGCGCGATCTCTGGCACCGACATCGACAACGTCACCGCGCGCGGTCGCTTTGCTGGATCGCGGCTCGAGCTCACCCGCTTTGCCGGGACCACGAGCGGCGGCGGCAGCGGCAGCGGAACTGTCAGCGGCAGCGGCTTTGTCGACCTTGCCGGGATCAGCGCCAACCGCGGCCCCCGGATCGACATTCGCGCCGCCGCTGACAACGCCCGTTTGCTCAACGCCAGCGGGCTTGACGCCGCGATCACCGGCCCGCTGCGCATCGTCTCCGATGGCATTGGCGGAGCCATCGCCGGACGGGTCCGCATCAACCGCGCCAGTTGGCGGCTGGGCGTGGCGGCGGAAGACCTGCGCCTGCCTGTAATCGCCACGCGCGAGATCAACCGCCCGGATCAACGCAACACCGCTCGCAGCGCCGCGTCCGGTTCGTGGCGCTATCTGGTCAATGCCCGCACCACCAACCGCATCGCTGTGAACGGCATGGGCCTTGCCAGCGAATGGGGCGCTGACATTGCCCTGCGCGGCACTGTTCAGGACCCGCGCATCGGCGGCGAGGCGCGGCTGGTGCGCGGCGATTACACCTTTGCCGGCACCCGCTTTGAACTCACCAGCGGACGCATCGACTTCGATGTCACCGAACCGATCGACCCGCGGCTCGACATCGAAGCCAGAGCCAATGCCAATGGCACCGCTGTCACCATTGACATCACTGGCAATGCGCAGACCCCGCAAGTCGCCTTTTCCTCCACCCCCGCGCTGCCGGATGAGGAGATCCTCGCGCGGTTGCTGTTCGGCGGCTCGGTCACGTCGCTCTCCGCCACCGATGCCGTCCAGCTGGGTGCAGCATTGGCAGCGCTGCAGGGCGGCGGCGGGCTTGACCCGATTGGCGAGCTGCGCCGCTCCATCGGCCTCGATCAACTCCGCATTGTCAGCGCCGATCCGGCGTTAGGGCGGGGCACAGGCGTGGCACTGGGCAAGAACCTGGGCCGCCGCGTCTACATCGAACTGGTGACCGACGGTCAGGGTTACAGCGCCACGCAGGTCGAATACCGGATCACCAGCTGGCTCGCGCTGCTCGGCAGTGTGTCGACCGTGGGGCGCGACAGCGTGCTGGCCGAAATCAGCCGCGATTACTAAGCGGCATACAGCCGTGCCTCCTCCGCGCGCCGCCGCACCAGCCCTTTGAGCACCCGCCCGCCTGCGCGGTTCCAGCGCGCGAACTCCGCCGCCGCGCCCGCGTGATCGCCCGCAATGTGCTTGCGCGTCAGCGTCGCGCGGTAAATCGCGCCGGTGTTGTAGTGAAAGCTGACCAGCGCATCGAACTGCGCCTGTGTCGTTGGGGTATCGCCAATCGCGCGTGCGACATCGCTGGCATAGCGCTGCAGGTCGCTTTCCAGCCGCGCATCGCATTGCGCCTGAGTCCAGGTGGTGCCGGGACCGATGCGCCCCTGCCCGTCAAGATCGGGTCCGGTCGCGCCCCAGCCGATGGTCCAGGGCTCTGCGCCGGTGCCGGGATCGGGATAGGCCTCCACCAGACCGTCGCGCCGCAGCCGCGCGCAGCCCTCAAAGCGCTTGATGAGCGCGGTCCCCGCCGTGCCGATGCGGGTGGGCAGGGCGGTTTGCGGTTGCCTTGCCTTGCTGATGAGCGGCACGCCTGACACACCTGACACACCTGACACACTGTCCAGAGGCGAAAAGCGGGCGGGTCCATCGGCTCTGGCTTCAGGCCCGGTTTCGGGGCCATCACCCAGCGCATCACCCAACGCATCATCCAGCCGGTCGACCTCCGACTGGCGAAATCCGCGCCGCAGCATCGTGCGAACGACATCAAAAACAGGCTTGCGATCATGGTTCAGGGACATGGGGGCCTCACTACCGGGGAAAGAGGCGGATGTATTAGGCACAAAGGCACGCTGTAGGAAAATGGATTGGTGTGCGTAAGAAGCGGAAGAGCGCAATTATCATCAGTCTGAAACGGGGAGGTCATGCGATGAGCACAATCGACAAACAACTCGAAACAATGCTGGCGAATATTCCGGAAAAGACCGGTAAGCCGCTTGATCAATGGCTGGCGCAGCTGGCGCCGCTGGGTTTCGCCAAGCACGGCGAGATCGTGAAGTTCCTGAAAAGCGAACACGGTGTGACGCATGGCTTTGCCAATCTGATCGCGGCCAAAGCGCTAGAAGCCGGAGCGCGCGCCGATGCTCCGGCCGATCCGGTGGCAGAGCAGTATTCGGGCGCAAAGGCGGCGCTGAAGCCGGTCTATGACGCGGTGGTGGCCTATGCCCAGACACTGGGCGATGATGTCGAAATTGCCCCGAAGAAAGCGAGCGTGAGCCTGCGGAGGAAGAAACAGTTCGCGTTGATCACTGCGGCCACACGGACGCGGATCGACCTCGGATTGGCGCTGAAAGGGGAACCGGCGACGGGGCGGCTGGAGACTTACAACGCCATGTGCAGCCACCGCGTCCGGCTCGAAAGCCTCGCTGACCTTGATGAGGACGTGCGCGGCTGGATCGCAGAGGCTTATTCACGCGCTGGATAAACAAAGAAAAAGGCCGCCCGGTTTCCCGGACGGCCTTTTTCAATGTGGTTGAGCGAGGAGGCGGGGGGCCGGGCGGCCCCTCGCGCGCCGATCAAGAAGAGTAATACATGTCAAACTCAACCGGGCAGGGGGTCGTTTCCATGCGGATGACCTCTTCCCATTTGAGTTCGGCATAGGCTTCGATCTGGTCGATCGAGAATACATCGCCTTTAAGCAGGAATTCGTGATCCTCCTCCAGCGCTTCCAAGGCTTCGCGCAAGGAACCGCAGACGGTCGGCACGTCGGCCAGTTCGGACGGCGGCAGGTCGTAAAGGTTCTTGTCCATCGCCTCGCCGGGATGAATCTTGTTCTCGATCCCGTCGAGACCGGCCATCAGCAGCGCCGAAAACGCCAGATAGGGGTTGGCCAGCGGATCGGGGAAACGGAACTCAACCCGCTTGGCCTTTTCGCCCGCACCGTATGGGATGCGGCACGAAGCCGACCGGTTGCGCGCTGAATAGGCGAGCAGCACGGGCGCTTCGAAACCGGGCACCAGCCGCTTGTAGGAATTGGTGGTCGGGTTGGTGAAGGCGTTGATCGCTTTGGCATGTTTGATCACGCCGCCGATGTAATAGAGGCAGGTTTCTGACAGGCCGGCATATTCATTGCCCGCAAAGGTCGGCTTGCCATCTTTCCAGATCGACATGTGGCTGTGCATGCCGCTGCCGTTGTCTTCCTTGATCGGCTTGGGCATGAAAGTGGCGGTCTTGCCGTAAGCATGGGCGACCTGCTGAACCACATATTTGTAGACCTGCACCTGGTCGGCGGCCTTGGTCAGCGAACTGTAGGTAATGCCCAACTCGTGCTGCGCGGCGGCCACTTCATGGTGATGCTTGTCCATGTTCAGGCCCATTTCGAGCATGGTCGAAACCATCTCTGCGCGAATGTCCATGGCGCTGTCGACCGGGGCAACGGGGAAATAGCCGCCCTTGGCGCGCGGGCGGTGGCCCATATTGCCGTTCGGATATTCAGTGCCGGTGTTGGTCGGCAATTCGATATCATCGATTTGATAGCCCGATCCAGCATAGCCGTCTTCAAAGCGGACATCGTCGAACATGAAGAACTCAGGTTCCGGCCCGACATAGATCGTGTCGCCAATGCCGGTCGATTGCAGGTAGGCCTCTGCACGGGTTGCGGTCGAACGCGGGTCACGCGAATAAAGCTGACCGTCCGAAGGCTCTACGACGTTGCAGAACAGCACCAGCATGGGCGTCGCGCTGAACGGGTCGATATAGGCGGCGTCCATGTCCGGTTTCAGGATCATGTCGCTTTCATTGATGGCTTTCCAGCCTTCGATCGAGGAGCCGTCGAACATCAGCCCATCTTCGAGCGAATCTTCGTCCATGACCACGGCGGCCATGGTCAGATGCTGCCATTTGCCCTTGGGATCGGTGAAGCGCAGATCGACCCATTCAATCTCTTCGTCCTTGATCTGTTGCAGGACGTCTTTTGCGGTAGCCATCGTGTATTCTCCAGCTTGATGTTCGAGAGGTGCCCGCCGCATTGCGGGGGCAGGAATTTTCTGGTGTTTTCTAGATCGCGTCGTCGTCGGTTTCGCCGGTGCGGATGCGCAGGGCGCGGTCGATGGTGGAAACAAATATCTTGCCGTCCCCGATGCGCCCGGTTTGCGCAGCGGCGGCGATTGCTTCGACCACGCGGTCGGCCTGATCGTCGGTGACGATGACTTCGAGTTTCACCTTGGGCAGGAAATCGACGACATATTCCGCGCCGCGGTACAATTCGGTGTGGCCTTTTTGGCGGCCAAAACCGCGCGCTTCGGTGACGGTGATGCCGGACACGCCGATTTCATGGAGTGCCTCCTTCACCTCGTCGAGTTTGAAGGGTTTGATGATCGCCTCGATCTTCTTCACGTGGTCATTTCCCGCCCTGTTGTTGTCGCGCACATCCGGTGCTTGCAGCGCGCACCCGCGACCGATTCGATCAAGAATCGTGCCAATGCGTGTCACACTTGGGTAGCTGATCCGTGCAAGGGCGCAAGGATCATTGCCGGTGCCCGGAGGGACTAGCAAGATTGTGCAGCGCAGCGCAATGGTGCTTAACTTCGCGGCGTTTGCTGCTTAAATATTAGGCAGTTCGAGAAGGGGTGCTAGAGCCGCAGGCCGGTCGTTTCGGGCAGGCCGCACATGATGTTGAGGTTCTGGATCGCAGCGCCAGACGCGCCCTTGCCGAGATTGTCGAGCCGGGCGATGAGGCGGGCCTGATAGTCACCTTCAAAGACGAACAATTCCATCCCGTCCCAAGGCTCCGCATTCTGACGCAAGAGCAGTTCGGAAATGTCGCGCGAGCCAGAACTGACCGTCACGATCGGGCTGTCTGCATATTGCTTTTGCAGCGCGCCGAGCAGGATCGGCAGAGCGGGCTCGTCGAATTTATCGTCCAGAATTGCGTCCAAAGAGATCGGAACATCGACGATCATTCCGCGGTGAGCCGGAACGACGGCTGGTGAAAACACCGGCGCCAAGCCCAGCCCGGCATACTTTTGCATCTCGGGAAGGTGTTTATGGTCGAGCCCGAGACCATAGGCCCGAAAGGCAATCGACCGATCGGACTCGAAACGATCAATGAGAGCGTTGCCGCCGCCCGAATATCCGCTCACGGCGTTGACCGAATAAGGCCAGTCCGGCTCGATAAATTCTGCGCGCACCAAAGGCGCAACCAGCGCCAGAAATCCGGTCGGATAGCACCCCGGATTGCTCACGAACTGCGCCCCAGCGATCTTGTCGTGCCCGATCAATTCGGGAAAGCCGTAGGTCCAGCCCTCGGCCACACGGTGCGCGCTGGAGGCGTCGATGATCCGCGTGTTCGACCCTGCGGCCAGCTTCACCGCTTCCTTCGCCGCATCATCGGGCAGGCACAGGATCGCGATGTCGGCTGCGTGCAAAGCCTCGCGCCGCGCGGCCTCATCCTTGCGGCTGTCATCATCCAGCACGATCATTTCGAACTCGCCGCGCCCCGCCAGCCGGTCGCGGATTTCAAGCCCGGTGGTCCCGGCGGCTCCGTCGATGAAAATGCGCGTCGTCATGGCGCGCAGCCATAGCCGCTTCGCTCAGCGCTTCAATCGGAAAGGCAATCGGCCTTGATATAGCCGCTGGGCCCGTCCGGGCCGAGGCAGCCCCACACCCATTGCCCCGCGCTGTCGAGCACTTCCACCCGCGTTCCAGGGGCAAAGCGGTGCAGCACCGCGCTGTCATCGCGGCTGTTTTCCAGCACATCTGCGCCGTCTTTGCCGACAAATCGTTCCTGCGGGATGACGTAATGCGCCGCGAGATGTTTCCCGGCCAGCGCGATATGCGCCAGATCGCCGCGCAGCGGCAAAGTGCCGGGCGCTGGCTTTGCCACCGGTCCGGTCAGGCCGATCACCCCGGTGGGCACGTCATAAATCTGGCTTTGGCTTTCCGCCCCGCTCATTATCTTTTGAATTCCCCAGTCCCCGCTTGCCTGAGACTTTGATGAGCGCGCTTAGCCGCTGTTTACCGCTTGGGCAAGCTACCCACCGTAGCGGGTTTTGAGCATGTGCCATGCGGCGCGCAGGCCGTAAGCGGTGCCGCCCTTGGCCCGGCCCGGCTTGGGAAAGGGGCGCCAGGCAAAGGTGTCAAAATGCACCCAATCGATCGGCGTTCCGTCTTCCTTGGTGCCGACAAACCGGTCGAGGAACAATCCGGCGACGCTGGCCCCGGCGTAGGGATTGCTGTGCGAATTGGCGATGTCGGCAATGTCAGAGGCGAGATATTCGCGGTAAGCTTCTGGCAAAGGCAGTCTCCACGGTTCGTCGCCATGCGCGCGGCCAGCCTCGATCATCGCCTGCGCCGTGTCGTCGCGCCGCGCCATCATCGCGGCGTAATCGGGGCCCAGCGCCACCCGCGCCGCGCCGGTCAGCGTGGCGAAATCGATGATCAGATCGGGCTCCTCCTCACTTGCGCGGGTCAGCGCATCGCCCAGCACCAGCCGCCCTTCGGCATCGGTGTTGTGGATCTCCACGGTCAAACCCTGACGGCTGGACAGCACATCGCCGGGGCGAAAAGCGGGACCGGAAATGGCATTTTCCACCGCCGGGACCAGCAGGTGCAGCCGCACTCTCAGCCCCGCGCCCATGACCAGCCCGGCCAGCGCAATCGCATGCGCCGCGCCGCCCATATCCTTCTTCATCAGCCGCATTCCGGTCGCGGATTTGATGTCGAGCCCGCCCGAATCGAAACACACGCCCTTACCGACAATCGCCAGTATCGGCGCGTCCTTTGCGCCCCACTCCAGATGCAGCAGGCGCGGTGCGTGATGGCGTGCGGCGGCGCGACCGACCGCGTGGATCATCGGATAGCCCTGTTCCAGCGCATCGCCCTTGGTCACGGTCAGTTGCCCGCCATAGGCCTTGGCCAGCTTTTCAGCCTCTGTCTCTAGCGCGGCCGGGCCCATATCCTCTGCCGGAGTGTTGACCAGATCACGCACCAGCATTTCCGCGCTCGCTTCGGCCATGACGGCGTCGATGCGGCCCGCCTGATCGGTCAGCAAGATGCGCGGCCCGACCGCATTTTCATCCTTGCGATAACGATCGAAACGGTATTGCGCGGTCAGCCATCCGAACATTGCGGCACCCGGCTTGGCATCGATCAGCCGGTAAGTCCCGGCGGGCAGGTCTTCGGCCAGTTTGGCCAGGCACCAACTGGAAAGGTTTTCAGGATTGGCGATACCGCCGACCGCAAAATAGCTGTCGCCATCTGGCACGATCCCGGTCTGACCGGCGCTGCCTTCGAATTTCTGCGCCGTCAGGCTGGCGCGCTGCGAAAGGTTCAGCGCCCGCGACCAGCTTTCAAAGCTGTCTTTGTTCACCAGTTTGATAGCGATGGCGCTTTGCCCGCGGTCGGGCTGAATCAGGTCTTTGATTTCGGTCATGGCCTGTCCATAATCGCCGCGTCTTGCTTGTCACGCATCAATTCGGATTGGGGAACCTGCGTTTATGATTAAGCCGCTAGACTGCTTGTTTGCCGCAGGCATCCTGCCAGCGCTGATCGCGTGTTCTTCGCCGCAGGATATGGGTGAAGAAATCGCCGTGGAGGAGGGTGAAACCGCTCAGTCCGTGCTCGAACGCCGAACTGCCGCTGGGGCCAAAGCGGTCGCCTTTGAGGACAATGCCGAAAGCAGCGGCGGTGGCGCGCGCGAATTTGCCTATGGCTGGCCTGCGCAGGTGTCCGCGATCCCGGCGCTGGCCGAAATGCTGACGGCACAGCGCGATGCAGCGCTGACCGCGCAGAAATCCGAATGGGAAGCCTCGCTGGCCGAATTTGCAGGCGAGGAATGTATCAGCTGCACCAGTCGGGGTTTTGGCAAGCAATGGGAAGTGGTGGCTGACCTGCCCCGGTTCCTGTCGCTGTCGGCGCAAAGTTATATCTATTCAGGAGGCGCGCATGGCAATTCGGATTTCGATGCGCTGGTGTGGGACCGCGAATCGGCGCGGGCGTTCACCCCTGCTGAAATGTTTGCGTCCACGGCGGCGCTCGATACGGCGGTGCGAGAGGATTATTGCGCCGCGCTGGAGGATGAGCGGCGCGAGCGGCGCGGCGAATATTACTCGGCCAACGATGATGTGTTCGGCGATTGTCCGGGGGTTGAGGAATTGACCGTGCTCGTCGGGTCATCCACCGGGCGTGAGTTTGATCGGATTGGATTGCTCGCCGCGCCCTATGTTGCAGGGGCCTATGCCGAGGGTCCGTATGAAGTCACCTTGCCGGTGACCGCGCAGATTCTCGCAGCGGTCCGGCCCGAATATCGCGCAGCCTTTGCTGCGCCAGAGTAGTCCTCGCAATCGCGTGCGGGCTTCGCTATATGCTGCGGCATGACCGAATATCAGCTCATCGAAAGCGATCAGACCGTCTACCGTGACGGCACGATCAAGCTCCACACCGAAGAAGGCTTTGCCGGAATGCGCGCCGCCGGGCGGCTGGCTGCGACCATCCTTGATGAAGTGGCGAACCTTGTTCAGCCCGGCGTGACCACCGACAGCATTGACACGGCGGTGCGCGAAATGATGCTGGATGGCGGCGCGGTGCCAGCGACGCTGGGCTATCGCGGCTACACCCATTCGTGCTGCATTTCGATCAACCATGTCATCTGCCACGGGATTCCGGGGCCAAAGGTGCTGAAGGAAGGGGACATACTGAACGTCGATGTCACCCCTTTGCTCGATGGCTGGCACGGTGACACTTCGCGGATGTATTTCGCCGGAGAGCCTTCGATCAAGGCCAAGCGACTGGTCGATGTGACCTATGAATGTCTGATGCTGGGGATCGATGCGGCGGCAAAGCCCGGCGCGCGGCTGGGCGATATTGGCGCGGCGATCGAAGCGCATGCTTCGCAGTTCCGCTATGGCGTGGTGCGCGAGTTTTGCGGGCATGGTCTGGGCCGCCTGTTCCATGACGCGCCCGAAGTGGTCCACGCCGCCAAGGCAGGCACCGGGCCGGAATTGAAACCCGGCATGTTCTTCACCATCGAACCGATGATCAATCTCGGCAAGCCTTGGGCGAAAGTGCTCGGCGACGGCTGGACCGCCGTGACCCGCGACAAATCGCTGAGCGCGCAGTTCGAGCATTCACTGGCGATCACCGAGGACGGGGTGGAAATCTTCACCAAGAGCCCAACGGGCAAGGACAAACCGCCTTATTGATTGGCGCGGCCCTATCCGGGCGTGTGCTCTTTGGGATGATGACCTCGGCTAAACCTCCCGCGCCGCCCTCACCGCCGCCCCTGCTGCAAACGGCGCAATCGCCACCAGCAGCAGGCTGATCGCCGCCACGAAGCCGAGGCTCGCCGCATCCTGACGGGCGAGGGCGCCGGCTCCGAAAATCAGGATCGGCAGCGCGAGCGGGACCAGCAGCAGGCCCGACAGCGCGGCTCCGGCGCGCAGGCTCGCAGTGAGTGCGGCGATAATCAGGCCAATCGCCGCCAGCCCTGGCGTCCCCGCCAGCAAGCCCAGCAACAGCAATTGCAGCGTCGGCCCGTCAATCGCCAGCAGCGCCGCTGCGGGGAAGGCAGCGAGGATCAGCGGCGGCCCGAAACTGAGCCAATGGGCCAGCAATCGCACCGCCATCACCACCTCTTCGGTGATCCCGCGCAGCCGCAATTGATCGAACACGCCCAGTTCAATGTCTTCTGCCACCAGTCTTTCCAGCGGCAGGATCGCCGCCAGCAATGCCGCGATCCACACCACCCCGCCGCCAGTGCGCGACAGCAGATTGGCATCCGGCCCCACGGCAAAGGGATAGAGCATCGCCACTGCGACAAAAAAAACCACCGGCAGCGCCGCGCCGCCGCCTGCAAAGGGGAAGAACCGGCCCAGATCGCGGCGCAGCAGCGCGGCGATCATGCCGCTTCCCCTGTTACAGAGGGCGCGTAATCGCCCAGTTCAAGGCTGCGCAGGCCTTCGATTGCCAGCACCTGATGCGAGGCGATCACGGCTATCCCGCCGCCGCTCACATGCATCTGGATCAGCGCCGTGACTTGCGCGATCGCGGCCACGTCCAGCCCCGACAAGGGCTCATCCAGCAACCAGATCGGCACCCCGCGATTGAGCAGCGCAGCCAGCCCGGCGCGTTTCCGCTGGCCGGTCGAAAGATACCGCACCGGCACCTCCAGCAGCGGCTCCAGCCCCATCACCGCTAGCGCGCCCGACGGGTCGCTGCATCCGTCAATCCGCTGCCAGAACGCCAGCGCGCGGCCGAGCGATTGGTCGGGGTCGAGCGCGGGGCGTTCATCGAGCAGGCCAATGTCGCCCTCGTGCTGCACATTGCCCGCGAAGGGCGTTGTCAAACCGGCGAGCGCGCGCATCAGCGAGGTCTTGCCCGTGCCGTTCGCGCCGGTGATATGCAGCGCCTCTCCGCCCGTCAGCGCGAACGATAGCTTGCGAAACAGCAGCCGGTCACCGCGCCGACAGGCAATATCCTTTGCCGAGATTGCGGGTGAGACTGAACCTTGCATGCCTTGGTGCGTTAGGCAAAAGCGAGCTTTCTCACAACACTTGCCTCAAACGGAGCCGAAACGATGCCCAGCGTCCCCGAACTGACCGAAGAAGAACGCGAACAATTGCTCACCGACCATCCCCAATGGCAATTGGTGCGCGAAGGAAAAGCAATCATCCGCACATTCCAGTTCGGCGATTTCTCCGAAGCCTGGGGCTTCATGAGCCGCGTCGCATTGATCGCGGACCGCCACGACCACCATCCCGAATGGTCCAACGTCTATGCCAAGGTTGAGATTACCCTGACTACGCATGACGCGGGCAGCGAAGGTGGCCTGTCGATCCGTGATGCCAAGATGGCGCGCGCGATTGATGGGCTGGTGTAAAGCGCGGCTTCGTCCGGGTCTTATCTCCCCAGCAAACCCGCCGCAGAGCGCTGTTGCTTGCGGACCTTGCCGGGCATCCAGCGCTTGGCGAAATTGAGCTGGCGCGCGGTCTTGCCGACCAGATAATGCAGACCATCGCCGTGGACCGCGTTCCAGATCGTTTCGGCGACCTCTTCGACAGGGGTGATTTCCAGACCCGCCGCCTGCACCCGCGTGCGAATATTTTCATTGGTGCCGCGATTGCCCGTCCCGTCGAGCAGCGGGGTTTCGATAAAGCTGGGGCAGACCGATGACACTTTGATCCCGTCCGGTGCCCATTCGGCATCGAGACATTCGGCGATCCCGCGCACCGCGAATTTGGTGGCGCTGTAGACGCTCATGCCGCTGCCGCCGGTGATCCCGGCGGCGCTGGCGATATTGACCAGCGCCGATCCGGGTGCGGTCTTCTTGAGGTAGGGATAAACGGCCTGCGCGCCGTAAAGCACGCCGCGCAGATTGATATCGAGGCAGCGGTCAATCTCTTCGACTTCCAGCTCCGCCAGCGGGCCGCCAGTGCCGATCCCGGCGTTGTTGACCATCACATCAATCCGTCCGCCCGCAGCGGTGGCGGCGGATTCGAGCGCCACATCCCATGCCGCGCGGTCGCGCACGTCGAGCAGGTGCGAATATTTGAAGCCCCCCTCGATCAGCCCCAGCGTGTCTTGCATCCCGGCGGCGTTGACATCGGCAATGCACACAAACCAGCCGCGTTCAGCGAAATGACGGGCGGTGGCGCGGCCGATGCCCGATGCTCCGCCAGTGATGAAGATGCTGCGCCGCTGGTCTGTCATGTGATCCCTCTCCGATTGCGATTTGGGGGCCGGGTTTAGAAGGCAATGCTGCGGTTGTCATTCCCCTCGCGCTCTCTTTTCGTCATTGCGAGGAGCGTAGCGTTGAAGCAATCCAGAGCCTCCCGCAATGCGCTCTGGATTGCCGCGAAGCGTCGGCTTCTCGCAATGACGATTTGAACAATTACCCAGCCATTCCCTGCACATGGTCCGCGCCTTCGACCACTTCGGCGGTCGAGGGTTTCAGCACATCGCCCAGCGGTTCGGCGCGCCCGCCCAAATTCTGCGCGAGGAAATTCTCGGTAATAGCAAAGAAGCTGACCGAATTGGCAGGCTTGGCAAAGCCATGGCCTTCGTCGGGGTAAAGCACATAGGTGACGGGAATTCCGGCCTCCTTCATCGCGCCCACGATCTGATCGCTTTCGGACTGTTTGACGCGCGGGTCGTTGGCACCCTGCGCGATGAGCAGCGGCTTGGTGATGTCCTTCGCCTTGTAAAGCGGGCTGGCCGCTTTCAGCAGCGCGAGCCCTTCTTCGGTGCCGGGATTGCCCATGCGTTCGTGGAAGATTTTCACCATCGGTGCCCAATAGGGCGGAATGGTCGACAGCAGCGTTTCAAGGTTCGACGGGCCAACGATATCGACCCCGCAGGCAAACACATCGGGCGTGAAGGCAAGGCCCGCCAGCGTCGCATAACCGCCATAGGAACCGCCCATAATCGCCACTTTGTCGCGTGGTGCGATGCCCTGTTGCACCGCCCATTCGACCGCGTCGATCAGATCATCGTGCATCGCCAGCCCCCATTGTTTGTTGCTGGCGTTGATGAAGCCTTTGCCAAATCCGGTGGAGCCGCGGAAATTGACCGACAGCACGCTGTAGCCGCGATTGGCAAGCATTTGATGGATCGGGTTATACCCATAACCGTCGCGTGCCCAGGGCCCCCCGTGCACCAGCAGCACCATCGGCGTCGGCGCGGCGGGGCGTCCGCTGTGCTCAGCGTCGCTGCCTGCGGCGAGCGTCAGGTAAGACGGCAGGGTCAGCCCATCGCGGCTGGTGATCTCCACCGGGTGCATGGGTTGCAGCAGCGCGCCTTCGAGTTCGGGCCGGGTGACATAGAAAGGCTCAAGCGTGCCCGCATCGCGGTCATGGATATAGGTGCGGATCGGGGCGCTGACCGGGTCGTTCCAGACGATCCAAATGCGGTCGTCATCGGTGCGGCTCATGACCCCGAACTCGCCATGGAATTGCTGACCAAGCCAGGCGAAGCTCGCGCCCACTTCCGGGTCGATCGCGGTCCATTCGGTTTTCAGATAGGTGACGGAATAGGCCTGCACCACGCCGGTCTGCTTGTGCCTGATCGTCCCGCCAATATCGGCGCGGTCGTCCTCTGCAATCAGCGTGCGCTCGCCGCTCGCGGTGTCCTGCGCATAAAGCGCAGCGGTGTCTCGCCCGCGCCCGTCGAGCCAGTAGAGCACGCTGCCATCTACCGTGTAGCCAGAAGGGGAGGTCGTCATCGAATCCTCCATCGCGGTGGTTTCAAACGGCTCTTCCTCCACCACATTGCCCGTCACGCGGAAATAATCGGTCCCGCCTGCCTCATTCTGCGCCATCGCCATGCGCAATGTCAGCGTGTCATCGGCCATGAAATGGGCATAGGCGTTGTTTTCATACACCAGATCGAGCGCGCCGGTTGAAAGGTTGAGCCGGTGGACATCGTGCCATTGCGGATCGCGGTTGTTGAGGCCGATCAATATGTGCTGCTTGTCGATCTGAGAGGACCCGACGATCATCACGCGGGTGTCCTCGAACGGGGTCAGGCATGTTTCCTCGCCGCTGGCGATATCGACGCGGTAAAGCAGGAAATTCTCATCCCCGCCCTTGTCCTGAATATAGCCGACTGCGGTGGAATCGGGCGTCCAGAAATGTTCGCGGATAGGGCGGTCGTCGGCCTTGGTGACGGGTTTGGCATCATCGGGATTGGCGCGGGCCCCGACCCAGATGTTCATTACCCCTTCGTAAGGCGCGAGCCAGCTCAGCCACTCACCATCCGGGCTGATCTTGCCTTGCGAACGGCTGGGGTTGCCGAACAGTGACCCGCGCGGAATGAGCGGAATGGTATCGAGTGCTGGCATGGTGTCTCCCTTGGATAAGGGTGACAGCTAGGGATGGGGTTAGCGAAAAGGAAGGTCGGATCGACCGATAAGCTAGGTCCTGACCCTAAAGCGCCGGATTGGCGTAGAAATGCCAGGTGAAGATCGCCATCGCGCCCCGGTGCGGGGCCCAGCGGGTGCCCAGTTCGCGGGTTTCTTTTTCTTTGGGCCGTTCCTCCAGTTCGAGCAGCCGTTTGACGCCCTCCTGCACGGCGAGGTCGCCGGCGGGCCAGATGTCGGTGCGGCCCTCGGCGAACAACAGGTATATTTCGGCTGACCAGCGGCCGATGCCCTTGATCCTTGTAAGCTGTTCGATGGCTTCCTCGTCATCGGCGGGCAGGGCGTGGAAATCGAGTTCGCCCGCGTCCACCAATTCGCACAGGCTTCGGGCGTATCCCTGTTTCTGCCGCGACAGGCCGCAGGCGCGAAGCGTGTCGAAATCGCGTTTCAGGATACAGCCGGGGGTGAAATCCTCGCCGACCTCCGCGATCAGCTTGTTCCACATCGACGCCGCTGCCGCGACCGAGACCTGCTGACCCACTATAGTGCGCAGCAAAGTCTTGTAACCGCGATCGCGCAGGCGCGGTTCGGGATAGCCGATGCGCGCCAGCTCTGCGCCCACAAGCGCATCCTTGCCCGCCAGCGCGTCCATCTCGGCTTGGATAATCTCGGCTGTCAGACCCACTGGCTAATCCTCTAGGTTGCCTTATTCAGGGGAACGTCCTAGCGCACCCGCGATTTAATCCAAGCGTGCAACCTTGCGCTCAACCTTTTGAAGAGGACATTGTAAGCCCATGCCCAAGCTGGTCGTCACCAATCGTGAAGGCGAAACGAGCGAGATCGAGGTCGAAGACGGCCTGACCGTGATGGAAGCGATCCGCGACAACGGTTTTGATGAATTGCTGGCGCTGTGCGGCGGATGCTGTTCCTGCGCGACCTGCCATTGCTACATCGAAAGCGACGCGCTGCCTGAAATGAGCGAAGACGAGGACGATCTGCTCGAATCCTCGGACCACCGCAAGGAAGGCTCGCGCCTGTCGTGCCAGATCCCGTTCACGGCTGAACTCGACGGGCTCAAGGTCACTATCGCGCCGGAAGATTAAAGTTGTTTGCGGGCGCGCGGGTGACGTCCTAATTCACCGGGTATGAACATCACCAGACCCTTTGGCGATACGCTCGCCCTCATTGGCAACACGCCGCTGGTCCGCCTTGCCGGGCCGAGCGCGGCGGCAGGCTGCGACATCTGGGGCAAGTGCGAATTTGCCAACCCCGGCTCATCGGTGAAAGACCGCGCGGCGCTGTATATGATCCGCGATGCAGAAAGCCGCGGCGAACTCTTGCCCGGCGGGACCGTGATCGAAGGGACAGCGGGCAACACCGGCATTGGCATCGCGCTGGTGGCCAATGCGCTGGGCTATAAGACGGTGATCGTCATGCCCGACAATCAGTCGAAAGAGAAAATGGACACGCTGCGGGCACTGGGCGCACAATTGGTGCTGGTCCCGCCGACCAAATATTCCGACCCCTGCCATTTTCAGCACGTCTCGCGCCGCATGGCCGAAGAGACAGACGGCGCAGTGTGGGCCGGGCAATTTGACAACACCGCCAATCGCCGCGCGCATATCGAAGGCACTGCGAAAGAGCTGTGGGAGCAGACCGGCGGCGCAATCTCCGGCTTCACCTGCGCAGCGGGCACCGGCGGGACGATTGCGGGCGTGGGTATGGGGCTGAAGGAAATGAACCCCGACATCCGCATCGCGTTGACCGATCCGCACGGCGCAGCGCTGTATAATTATTACGCCCACGGCGAATTGAAAGCCGAAGGCTCCTCGGTCGCCGAAGGGATCGGGCAGGGCCGCATCACCGCCAATCTCGAAGGCGCGCCAATCGACACACAATTCCGCATTTCAGATGAGGAAGGGCTGGTGTGGACCGGGCGATTGCTGCGCGAGGAGGGGCTGTGCCTGGGGCTGTCGTCGGGCATCAATGTCGCGGGCGCGATTGCGCTGGGCAAGCAATTGGTGGCCGAGGGTCAGGATAATCCGCAGGTCGCCACGATCCTGTGCGACACCGGGTTCCGCTACCTCTCGACGCTCTACAATCCCGAATGGCTCGCGGCCAAGCACTTGCCGGTGTTCGACTGGCTCGAAACAGCCGCGCCGCCGCGCGATTGATCGACAGTCGGGTCAAGCTGCGCTAAAATGGCCTCCATGACTGGCGGAAGATTCACTCGGCGCGGCTGGCAGGCGCAGGAAAAGCTGGACAGTGCAGGCGAAGAACAGGCCCCGCGCGAAGGTGCGCCGCTGGGCGGCAACCGCGCCGAAGCAGCGCAAAGATTGCAGGTCGGGCTGTTCGGGATTGGCGCGATGGTGCTGTTGATCGGTTTGGCCAATGTGCTGGGAAATCAGGCTGACCTGACCGAGGAGCGCGCGGTGCCAGATGCCGCTCCGACGACCGAACCGACCGCCGCCCCGGCGCAGCGCGACCCGCTTGCCGACGCTGGCATTGTCCCGGAGATTCGGACCGAGCAGGGAACGACCCCGGCTGACGCCTCTGCTGGACCGAGGATCGAGGATTCCGAACCCACCGCCAATGGCACCCCGCAAAATTAGGCGTGCCTTTGCGGTTGGCACGGCGGGTCTTGCTGTGCTGCTGAGTGGGTGCAATATTTCTCCAAGCGCTCCTGCGCCGACCCCGGAAACCGAAAGCGAACGAGAAAAGCCACGGCTTGGGCTGATGACCAGCCTGCCGCTTTATTGGCCGCTGAACGCAGACCTTGCCGATATTGCCAGCGGGGCCGCCGCGCCGCCGTGGCAGCGCCGCCTGCTGGAGCGAGACTATGAACTGGTGCCGCTCGATACGCTTTCTCCCATACAAGGCCTGTCCGAAGAAGCGGGTGACACCGATCCGCTATCCGGGCTTGACCTGATCGCAGTGATCCAACCGCGCGGGCTTTCGGCTGCGGATAATGCCGCGCTCGATGGCTGGGTGCGCGGCGGCGGGCGATTGCTGATCGCGCTCGATCCGCTGCTGACCGGCGAATATGACATCGCACTGGGCGATCCGCGCCGCCCCAATGACACCGCGCTGATCCCGCCGGTGATCCCGCGCTGGGGCATCGCCAATACCTATGCCGAAAACCTGACCGAGGTGCGCTATGCAGAGCTGCCGGGCGGGCGCGTTCCGGTCTGGATGGGCAGCAATCTGAGTCTTGCCGAGGGCGCGGACAACGCCAATCTCTGCCGCGTGCATGACAGTGGCCTGATCCTGCGCTGCGACAGCGTGGGCAAGGGCACGGTCACCTATATTGGCGATGCGACATTGTTCGAGCACCGCGACCTGATCGGAGCCGATGGTGAGGCGATAGCGGCGCTGCTTGCTTACGCCTTTGCCAACTAATCGCTGGTGCTTTCAGCCCATCGGGAATATCACGGGAAGCGCACCCTATCTCAAAATTGGAATCGGGAATCGGACGGGTTTTTTGCGGGAATCGACCCTGATTTCAGCGAATTGGGACCGAAATTTGTACGATTTTGACATTCTTGAAGGTCAGACAAGAAAATTCTGGAATATGAAAATGTAGGTAAATCAGGAATTTACCGTTTATTCCCGTGATTTTCCTACATTCTCCCTAGCCTTGCGGAGGCTTCCCGGATATTACCGGGTTCCATCAAACATGCCGGTTTGCCCCGCGTCGCCTTTGTCGGTTGGCGCGCCGTTCCCGCTCGCGCGGGGGCGGTGGCGGGCGAGACGTGGGCCTTGCTCAGGTGTCCCGGTGTGCGTGGGGAGAAGTCAGGAGCGGCGGCGAAAATGCAGCCGTAGCAAGGGGATGGGGAACGCGTGTCAGTGCTGGGCGCATATAATGGACAAGCCTATTCGCCGATTGGCGACAAGGGCCGCTTTGTCCTGCCCCCGGCGTTTCGCAAGGCGGTAAAAGACGCCTCCGGCGGCAGCAAGACCCTGTGCCTGCTCGCGCATGAACGCTTTGATTGCCTTGTGGGTTTTGGCCTGTCGCGGATCGAGAAACTGCACGAACAGCTCGACCGCGAAGAAGAGCGCGCCATCCGGCTCCAGCATAATGATTTCGACCGTGACGTGCGCGCGGGCCAGTTGTTCCAGTTTGAACAGCTGCCGTTTGATGACAGCGGACGGTTCGTCATGCCCGACCACCTCAAGGAACTCGGCAAGGTCGACGACGGCCTGTATTTTCAGGGCGCGGGCGATTTCTTCTTTGTCTGGAACCCGGCCGAACTCGCGCGCATGGACGCTGCGTGGAAAGGCGCGCAAGCGACCTGTCGGCGGCTGGTGGCAGAGGCCGAGGCCAAGGCCGCGAAAAAGGAGGCCGGGCAATGATCGCCTCGCCTTCCGCTCAGGCACCGCATGTGCCCGTGCTGCTTTCCGAAGTGGTCGCGGCAATCCAGCCAAAGCCCGATATGGCGATCATCGACGCGACCTTTGGCGCGGGCGGATATTCGCGTGCGCTGCTGGAGGCAGGGGCGCGGGTCTACGCCTTTGACCGCGATCCTGACGCGATCCGCGACGGGGCGGCAATGGTCGCCGAATTCGCTGGCCGCCTGTCGCTTCACCCCGAACGGTTTTCCGCCATGCGCGCGGAAATGGCGCGCATCGGGGTGCCTCAGGTCGACGCCGTGGTGATGGATATTGGCGTTTCATCCATGCAGCTCGATCAGGGGACACGCGGCTTTGCCTTTTCCTCCGACGGCCCGCTCGACATGCGGATGAGCCAGAGCGGGGAAAGCGCGGCAGATTTCCTCAATTGCGCCGATGAGGCGGCGATTGCCGACGTGCTGTATCAATATGGCGAGGAACGCCAGTCGCGCCGGGTGGCCCGCGCAATCGTCGCTGCGCGTCCGCTGGAAACGACCGGCGATCTCGCCCGCGTGGTGCGCCGCGCGCTGGGTCACAAACCGCATGACAAGAAAGACCCCGCAACCCGCAGTTTTCAGGCGGTGCGCATTCATGTGAACGATGAATTGGGCGAACTGCGCGCCGGGCTGAACGCGGCGGAGATGCTGCTGCGCGAAGGCGGCGTGCTCGCCGTGGTCGCGTTTCACAGTCTCGAAGACCGCATCGTCAAACATTTCCTGCGCGAAGCCTCTGGCGCTGGCCGCGCGGTGTCGCGCCACTTGCCCGGCGAAAAGCCCGGCCCTCCGCCGACCTTTGCCCAGCTTTCCAAGGCGATGCGCCCGACCGAGGATGAGATCGCCGCCAACCCGCGCGCTCGGTCGTCAACGCTGCGCCATGCGATCCGCACCGATGCCCCGGCGCGCGGCGCTTCAGCCCATGAAAGGACAGATGCATGATACCCGCTGGTTCGCGTATTCGCCAGATTGGTTGGGCTGCGGTGCTCGCGGCCTGCGTGCTGCTGTTCGCGGTGCTCAGTTTCAATGTCAGCGCGGTCAAGAGCGAGGTCCTGCTGGCCGAACGTCAGATCATCGCGCTTGAACGCGAGACTTTGCTGCTCGAAACCGAATTTCAGACCCGTGCCAGTCAGCGGCAACTCGCTGAATGGAACGCGGTGGAGCTGGGTTACAAACCGCCGCGCGCCGATCAGTTTCTGGAGAATGAGCGGCAATTGGCAAGCCTGGGCCAGTCGCTTGGCCCCGATGCCCCGACCCCAATCCGCGTGGCCCGCGCCGAACTGGGCGCAGCGGAGCGGCAATCGCGCGATATGGTTTCGCCGATCACCGGGCAGAAAATCACGCTCGCTTCGGTCAGCGCGGGAGAGGACGCCGGGGCGGTGTTTACCGAGGCCTTTGGTGAATTTTTGATCGAGGCGTCTCCGATCCGCGCCGCCAATGCCCGAACGCAGACTGGGCGCTTGTCGGGCGATGCCAGTGCGCTGTCCGGCGAGAATGGCGAATGACGGCGTTTGCCCTTTCCGCAGGGCGTGCACCAACCGCAACACCGGCACCGGGCTCTCCCGCGCAGCGCCGGGGCAATGCGGCGCGTCCGAAGGGTTCTGCCGGACGCCTGCATTCGGTGCATATGCGTCATGGCTTGCTGATCACGGCGCGGCTGCGGCTGTTGGTGATCCTGGGCGGATTTGTGTTGGTGGCGCTGATTGCGCTGGCCCGCATCGGCTATCTCGGCTTTGTTGGCGCAGCGCCCAGTCAGACCAGCCTTGCCGAAGCATTGCTGCCCCCGCGCGGAGACATCACCGACCGCAACGGAACCCCGCTGGCGCGCACATTCCCGGCCTATGCCTTGTGGTTCAACCCGCGCGCGATGGGCGATGAAGGTGCGCCGCTGGTCGATACGCCAGAGGATGTTGCGGCGCGGCTCCAGACGATTTTTCCCGATCTCGACGTTGACCGCACGGTCCGGGTGCTGTCATCGGACCGCGGCGGCTATATCCTGCGCCGGGTGTTGCCCGAAGAAGCCAACAAGGTGTTTGAACTGGGCGAAATTGCGCTGGAGATCCCGCGCGAATACGACCGCCATTACCCGCAAGGGCCGCTGGGCGCGCATGTGCTGGGCTATGTGATGGAAGATGGCGACCGCCAATTGTCAGGGCGGCTCGGGATGGAACAAGTGCTGGATCACCGGCTTTCTGACCCCGACCTGCGCGGCACTCCGACTGCGCTTTCGATTGATCTGCGGGTTCAGGGCGCGCTCGAAGATGAATTGGGGCGCGGGATGCTGGCGACCGATTCAAAGGGTGCTGCGGGGATCGTGCTGGATGTCGATACGGGTGAGGTGATGGCGATGGCATCTTTACCGGCGTTCGATCCAAACCTGTCCAATGTTCAGCATTCGCCAAATATTTATAACCGCGCGACCAATGCGACCTATGAATTGGGCTCGACATTCAAACCGATCAGCATCGCGGCGGCCATCGATGCCGGGGTGGTGCGCAATCTGGGTGCGGAATGGGATGCGACCAATGTTGAACTCGCTGGCCGGACGATCCGCGATCTCAAGCCCAAGGGCGCAACGCTGAACGTGCCAGAGGCGCTGGTCTATTCCTCCAACACGGTGACCGCGCGGGTTGCCGATGAACTGGGCGAAGAACGGCTGCGTCAGGTGCTGATCGACCTCGGCATGAACCAGACCTCGCAGATTGAATTGCAAGCGCGGGGGAAGCCGCAATGGCCGCAGATGCGCCCCAACGGGACCTGGTCACGGCTCACCAATATGACCGTCAGCTATGGCCACGGGATTGCGGTAACGCCGCTGCATCTGGCCAATGCCTATGCCGCGATGGTCAATGGCGGGATCGCGCGCCCGGCGACATTGCGCCGGGTCGAGCCGGGGGCTGCACCGCGCGGGAAACGGGTGTTCAAGGCTTCGACCTCTTCGCGGATGCGCCAATTGCTGCGGATGATTTCGATGTATGGCACCGGACGCAGCGCCGATGCGCCGGGTTACCGGGTGGGCGGCAAGACTGGTTCGGCTGAAAAGGCGACGGCGGGCGGTTACCGCGAAACCGCGCTCATTTCGTCCTTTGCGGCAGCGTTTCCGATGGACCGCCCACGCTATGTGGTGGTCATCGTGCTCGATGAACCGCGCGGCACCGCGGCGGCCCATGGTCAGCGCACGGCAGCGTTCAACGCGGCGCCGATTGTCAAGGAACTGGTGCCGAGGATCGGCCCGATGCTGGGCGTGCTGCCCGATGCCAACCGCGATGTCGATATTTCCGACCTGCGGTTCCTGGTTGAGGGGCGGCGATGAAATTGGCGGCGCTTATCGCTGGGGCTGGATTGGAGATTGAAGGGGGCGGTAACGCCGCTGGCGTCGATGTCACCGGCTTTGCCATCGATCACCGAAAGATCGCCCCCGGCACCGTGTTCGGCGCGTTTCGCGGCAGCCGGTTCAATGCCGAAGACTTCATTCCTGCCGCCATCGCAGCGGGCGCGGTGGCCATCGTGGCTGCTTCCGATGCCAAAGTTGACGGCGCTTTGCATATCGCCAGCGAGGAACCGCGCCGCTCTTTCGCGCAGCTTGCAGCCCGCTTTTTCAGCCCTGTGCCCGAAACGATTGTCGCGGTCACCGGAACCAACGGCAAGACCTCAACCGCCGAGATGACCCGGCAAATCTGGCGCATGTGCGGAGAGCGCGCGGCCAGCATCGGGACGCTGGGCGTGACCACCCCCGATGGCAGCGTGGCGACCGGCCTGACCACGCCGGACATCGTTACCTTCCTCAGCAATATGAGCGGGCTGGCGCGCGAAGGCGTGACCCATGTCGCCTATGAAGCGTCAAGCCACGGCCTTTCGCAATTCCGCAATGAAAGCCTGCGCGTGGCCGCCGGGGCGTTCACCAATTTCAGCCGCGACCACCTCGATTATCACGGCACGATGGAGGAATATTTCGCGGCCAAGATGCGGTTGTTCGATGAAGTGGTCGAAGACGGCGGCAGCGCGATAATCTGGAACGGCGGCGACGATAATGACTGGACTCGCCGCGCCGCTGACCATGCCAAGGCGCGCAATCTGCGGGTGCTGAGTGTGGGGGAGGGCGGAGATTTTCTGCGGCTGACTGCGCGCACGGCAACCCAGCTTGGCCAGACGCTGACGATTGACCATGAGGGCTGCAGCCGCGCGGTCGCGTTGCCATTGATCGGGGATTACCAGACCGCCAATGCGCTGGTGTCGGCGGGGCTGGCGCTGGCGACAGGATCGGATGCGGATCAGGTGTTCGATGCGCTTGGGCGGTTGCAACCGGTGCGTGGGCGGCTCGAACGGGCATGCCTGACACCAGCGGGCGCGCCGGTCTATGTCGATTACGCGCATACACCCGACGCGCTGGAGGCGGCGATTGCGGCCTTGCGCGGGCATGTTGACACCGCTCGCGGTGGGCGCTTGATTGCGGTGTTTGGCGCAGGCGGTGACCGCGATGCGGGTAAGCGCGCCGGGATGGGTGCAGCGGCGGCAATGGGCGCGGAAATCGTGATCGTGACCGATGACAATCCGCGCGGTGAAGACCCCGCGAAAATTCGCAAAGCGGTGCTCGAAGGTGTGGACAGTCCCGATGCAGGGGCACTCATTCGCGCTGCATTTGAATATGGCGACCGCAGGCAGGCCATCGCCGAGGCGGTGCAGCAGGCGGGCGCCCACGACATCATCCTCATCGCCGGAAAAGGGCATGAGCAAGGACAGATCATCGGTTCTGGAGAAAGCATGCGAATTTTGCCGTTCGACGATGTTGAAGTGGCGCGTGAATGCGCCGCCGCCCATGCGCAAACGGACGCAGGGTCATGAACGCACCGCACCCTTTGCTGCGGGCATGGCCGCTCGACCCGCGCGACGATTTGCCGCTGGCGCTGTGGGATGCCGCCGGGATCGAAGCTGCGACAGGCGGGCAGGCGAGCCATGCGTTTCAGGCCTCCGGCGTCGAGATGGACAGCCGTGATGTGCGCCCCGGCGATTTGTTTGTCGCGCTCAGAGGAGAGGCGATGGACGGACACAAATTCATCGCCTCCGCCTTTGCCAAGGGCGCGGTCGCGGCCATCACTGACCGCCCGGTCGATTTCCCGCATGTGCTGACCGGTGACACGGCCAAGGCGCTCCACGCTCTGGCCCAAGCCGCGCGCAGCCGTAGCAAAGCGGTGCGGATCGCGGTGACCGGTTCGGTCGGCAAGACCGGGGTAAAGGAAGCAATCTTCGCCGCGCTCGACCGCTCCAGCCGTGGCGCTGCGCATCGCAGCGTGCGCAGTTACAACAACCATGTCGGCGTTCCGCTCAGCCTGGCGCGGATGCCCGCGCGCAGCCGGTTCGGGGTGTTTGAAATGGGCATGAACCACGCGGGCGAGATCGCACCGCTGGGCGATCATGTCCGGCCGCATGTGGCGGTAATCACGACCATCGCGCCGGCACACATTGAAAATCTCGGCAGCATGGAGGCTATCGCGGATGAAAAGGCGCAGATTTTCACCGGGCTGGCCGCAGGCGGCACGGCGGTCATTCCGGCAGACAGCGAATATTCGCAGCGACTGATCGGCCATGCACGCGCGCTTGGGGTCAATATCCTGACCTTCGGGCGCAGCGAAGATGCCGATGTGCGGCTGCTCGATGCGATTGCCGGAAACAATGGCGGTTCGATCGTTACCGCCGAACTTGGCCCGCGCGCTGGCGGGCGGCGACTGTGTTACAGCATCGCCGAACCGGGCGAACACTGGGTTGCCAATTCGCTGGCGGTCATGGCGTCGGTGCAGGCTGCAGGCGGCGACCTTGCCAGCGCGGGCCTTGCGCTGGCGGAAATGGGCGGGCTGCAAGGACGCGGCGCGCGCAGCCAGATCACGGCGGCGGGCGGCAAGGCGTTGCTGATCGACGAAAGTTACAACGCCAACCCGGCCTCGATGCGCGCCACATTGCGGGCGATTGGACAGACCCCGGCGCTGCGCCGCATCGCAGTTTTGGGGAGCATGAAAGAATTGGGGGATTTCGGCCCGCGTTTCCACATGCAACTGGCCGAGCCACTGATCGAGGCGAAGATCGACCACGCCATTCTGGTCGGCGATGAAATGCGCGATCTTGCCGCCGAACTGGGGAGAAGGAGCGCGCAATCGCTTGGCTTCAAGCCTGGCTTCGCCCATTGTGCAGGCCCTGCTGAAGCGATTGCTGCGCTCGAACAATTCGGACTCACGCACGGCGATGCGGTGCTTGTAAAGGGCTCCAATTCGGTCGGCCTTGGCAGGCTGGTGTCACACTTTACGAAAGAGCCGGGATGATCGGCGCCAAGGGATCCGAATGCTCTATTTGATTGCGGAATGGCTTGGCTTTGAAGGGCCGCTTAATCTGGTGCGGTACCAGACCTTCCGGTTTGGCGCGACATTGATGACGGCGCTGGTGCTGGGTCTGATAATCGGCCCGAAATTCATCAACATGCTGCGCGTGCGTCAGGGCAAGGGTCAGCCGATCCGCGAAGACGGCCCGCAAAGCCATCTCGCCAAGCGCGGCACGCCAACCATGGGCGGGTTGATGATCCTGGTCGCGCTGTCGTGTTCGCTGCTGTTGTGGATGGATTTGACCAGCCCGTTTGTGTGGGCGTGTCTGGCGGTGACGCTGGGTTTTGGTGTGATCGGATTCATTGACGATTATGACAAGGTGACCAAGAACAGCCACGCCGGACTTTCGGGCAGGGTGCGGTTGCTGTTTGAATTCGCGGTCGCTGGCGTGGCCAGCTACCTGATCGTCAGCCAGATCAACACCAATCTGTATATTCCGTTCTTTTCCAATGTCTCGATCCCGCTTGGCCCGGCCTATTATCTCTTCGCCGCCTTTGTGATGGTGGGCGCGGGCAATGCGGTGAACCTGACCGATGGGCTGGACGGGCTGGCAATCATGCCTGTCATCATCGCAGCGGGCACCTTTGCGATTATCGCCTATCTGGTCGGGCGCGCGGATTTCAGCGCTTATCTTGGCATTCCACATGTTCCCGGCGCGGGCGAACTGGCGATATTCTCAGCCGCGATCATGGGCGCGGGGCTGGCATTCCTGTGGTTCAATGCGCCCCCTGCGGCGGTGTTCATGGGCGATACCGGGTCGCTGGCGCTGGGCGGTGCATTGGGAGCCATTGCGGTGGCCAGCCATCACGAGGTCGTGCTGGCCATCGTCGGCGGCCTGTTCGTTCTCGAAGCGGTGTCAGTCATCATTCAGGTGTTCTGGTTCAAACGCACCGGTAAACGGGTGTTTCGCATGGCCCCGATCCATCATCATTTCGAACAGCTCGGCTGGAGCGAGAGCAAGGTCGTGATCCGGTTCTGGATTATCGCCATTGTGCTCGCGCTGATCGGGCTGGCCACGCTCAAGCTGAGGTAGCGCCGACGCCGTGATCACCTCCCCTGCATTTGCTGGAAAGCGCTATGCGATCCTCGGCCTTGCTCGCTCTGGCGCAGCGGCGGCGGAGGCGCTGCTGGCGAGCGGCGCGCAGATCACCGTGTGGGATCGTCAGGATGTGGCCCGCGAGCCATTTGCGGGTCGCTGCGCGATTGCCGATCCGCTCACGCTGGACTTGACCGGGTTTGACGGTTTGATCGTTTCGCCCGGTGTGCCGCTCAACACCCATCCGATTGCCGCCCATGCGGCGCGCTATGGCGTGCCGGTGCTGGGCGATATCGAATTGTTCGCGCTCGCCCGGCCCGCTTTGCTCCCGCACAAGGTTGTCGGCGTGACCGGCACCAATGGCAAATCGACGACCGTGGCGCTGGTCCATCATGTCCTGCGTATGGCCGGTATTCCGGCGCTGCTGGGCGGCAATATCGGCGAACCGATCATGGCGCAGGACGCGCTCGAGCCGAATGAAAATGGCGAAGGGGTCTATGTGCTCGAACTGTCGAGCTATCAGATTGATCTGACGGTCAGTCTCGACCCCGAAGTCGCAGCGCTGACCAATATCACTCCCGACCATCTTGATCGCTATGATGGCTTTGCTGGCTATGCGGCGTCGAAGGCGCGGCTGTTCGACCTGCAATCGCCGCGCGGTCTGGCGGTGTTTGGCGCTTTGTCGGGTGCGGCGGGCGAGATTTTCCGTGCGCAGCAATCGCGCCGTCCCGTCGGACGGGCGGTTGCCGCTGACGTCGCCGCGCTTGCCGACCTGCAACCCGGCTGGCCCAGCCTGCAAGGGCCGCACAATCTTGAAAATGCCGCGCTCGCCGTCGCCATTGCTGAGGAATTGGGGGTTAAGCCTGCGCAGTGGCAGCACGCCATGCCCCGGTTCCGCAATCTGCCCCACCGGATGGAACGGGTGTGCGAAGAAGACGGCGTGCTGTTCATCAATGACAGCAAGGCAACCAACACCGCCTCGACCGCGCCTGCGCTGGCGGCCTTTCCGCCGCATGCCGACATCCATGGCGGCACCCCGCGCATCCACTGGATTGTCGGCGGGCTGGCCAAGGAAGACGGGCTGGGCGAATGCGCCGACCATTTCGCTGCAATAGCCGCTGCCTATACTGTTGGTGAGGCCGGGCCGCGCTTCGCCGATCTGCTCGACGGGCAAGTGCCGGTGGTCGAACGCTGCGAATTGATCAGCGAGGCGGTGCGCCGCGCCCGCGAAGCCTCCCGGCCCGGCGATGTCGTGTTGTTTTCGCCCGCTTGCGCCAGCTTCGATCAGTTCCGCGATTATGAAAAGCGCGGCGAGCTGTTCCGCCAACTGGTTGGGGTAATTGCCGATTGCGCGGTGGATTGCACGCCATCTTCGCTGCTTGGGGATGACCTGCGATGACCAGCGTTTCCGCGCGGCCCCGCAGCGATGCGAAATTCCATGCTCCTGTGCCAGTGCGGCGCGGATGGGGCGACCGGCTGCGCGTGTGGTGGCGCGAGATTGACAAATGGCTGCTGGGCTTAGTGCTCTTGCTGATGGCGCTCGGCACCATTGCGCTCGCGGCGGCCTCACCAGCGGCGGGGGAGCAATATAAAGTCGCCGATTTTGCCTTTTTTCAGAAACACATCATCTTTCAGATCAGCGGGATTGGCCTGATGATCACCGTGTCCTTTATCAGCCGCGAAGACGCGCGGCGCATCGGCATTTTGATGGCGGCGGTGATGCTGTTCCTGTTGTTGCTGGTCCCCATTTTGGGGGAGGAGCGCAATGGTGCGCGGCGCTGGCTGGATGTCGGCATGTCGTTGCAGCCCAGCGAATTTCTGAAGCCCGGTTTTGCGATTTTGCTGGCGTGGATTTTGTCGTGGCGGCTGCGCGATCCGGGGCTGCCGGTGCTGTCCTATGCGACGCTGACCATGGCGCTGGTTGGGGCGCTGCTGATGCTGCAACCCAACCTTGGGGATGCCATCTTGTTTGGCGGCGTGTGGTTTGTGCTGGTGCTGCTATCGGGTGTGGCGCTGCAGAGGATCGGTCTGTTGATGGCGGGCGGGGTCGCGGCGCTGACCGCGACCTATTTTCTGTATGACAACGCCCGCAACCGGATCGACAGTTTCTTTGGCGGAGGCACCGCTTTCGATCAGGTCGATCTGGCGCAGCGCACGCTGCTCAATGGCGGATGGACCGGCAGCGGATTGTGGCTCGGCACGCGCAAGATGAATTTGCCAGAGGCGCATACTGACTATATCTTTTCGGTCATCGGAGAGGAATTCGGCCTGCTGGCCTGCGCCTTGATCTTGTTGTTGTTTCTCGCCATCATCATCCGCGCGCTGGTGCGGCTGGTGGATGAAGAAAACCTGTTCGCTTTGCTGGCTGGGGCGGGGCTGACCGCCCAGATCGGCGGGCAGGCGTTCATCAACATGATGGTCAATCTGCAATTGTTTCCGTCAAAGGGGATGACTTTACCGCTGATCAGCTATGGCGGATCATCGACGCTGGCGGTGTGTTTCACAATCGGGCTATTGCTGGCGATAACCCGGCGCAATCCGTTCCTTAACCGGGATCGGCCAGGCTTGACGAGCTTGTTTGAGCGTTCGGAAATCGGGCAAAGGCCAAATGAGCAGAGGCCAAGCGATCAAAAGGAGGACCGCGCATGACCAGCGAGCCAAGGAAAGGCACCAGCCGCCATTTCGTCCTCGCGGCAGGGGGAACCGGCGGGCATCTGATCCCGGCCTTTGCGTTGGCGGCAGAGCTTGACGCGCGCGGGCATCACATCGCGCTGATCACCGATGAACGCGGGGCGAACATTCCCGGCAAGCCTGATTTCCTGACCGCGCATGTCCTGCCTGCGGGCCGGTTTGGCAAGAATCCGCTGCGCTGGATTTCGGGCGCACGCGCAGTGATGGAAGGACGCAGCATGGCGCTGCGGCTGTTTGAAAGCTTTGCCCCAGCGGCTGTGGTCGGCTTTGGCGGCTATCCCGCGCTGCCCGCGCTGCTCGCCGCAACCGCCGCCAAGGTGCCCAGCGTGGTGCATGAGCAGAATGCGGTGCTGGGCCGGGTCAACCGATTGCTCGCCGGGCGCGTCGATGCGATTGCGACCTCATATCCCGAGGTGCAGCGGCTGAAGCCCAAGTTCAAGGGCAAGACCCACCTCGTCGGCAATCCCGTGCGCGAGGAAGTGCTGGCGCTGCGCGATGAGGATTTCCCTGCGTTCACTGAAGAAGGGCTGCTGCGCGTGCTGGTGACTGGCGGAAGTCAGGGCGCCAGCGTGCTTTCCGATGTTGTGCCCGATGGCTTGGCGATGCTGCCGCCTGGGCTGCGCAGCCGTTTGCAGGTGACCCAGCAATGCCGCGCCGAAGACCTTGACGCGGTGCGGGCGCGCTATGCCAATCACGACATTCCCGCCGAACTCGGAACCTATTTTGAAGATATGCATGAACGGCTGGCCGGCACGCATCTGTTCATCGGGCGCGCAGGCGCATCGACGATTGCCGAACTGACGGCGGTGGGCCGCCCGGCGATCCTGGTCCCGCTGCCGATTGCAACCGACGATCATCAGGCGGTCAACACCAGCGAGATTGTGAAAGCGGGCGGCGCGCGGATGATCCGGCAGGACAATTTCACGCCCAAGGAACTCGCCAAGCAGATTCAGGCGCTTGCGCAGCATCCCGCCAGCCTCGCCAATGCCGCGCATGGCGCGTGGAATTGCGGTCGGCCCAAGGCGGCGGAGGACCTTGCGGATCTGGTCGAAGGAATGGGCGGGATTGATCTGATGGATGTCATCCGGGTCGGCGAAGCCGCGCCTAGAGCCGCCGCCACTGCGACCAAGCCACAGACCGCCACCCGCTCCAGCGGAGAGGATATTGCTGCATGAAGGGCGTGGGCACCGACATTGGCGTCATCCATTTCGTCGGCATCGGCGGCATCGGCATGTCGGGCATTGCCGAGGTGATGCACAATCTCGGCTACATCGTGCAGGGCAGCGACATCAAGGAAAGCCCGGTGGTCGTGCGGCTGCGCGAACAAGGCATTTCGGTGCGCATCGGGCAACAAAAGGAAAATGTCGAAGGCGCCGCCGTGGTCGTTACCTCGACCGCGGTTCGCCGCACCAATCCCGAAGTCGCCGCCGCGCTCGAATTGCGCATTCCAGTGGTGCGGCGGGCGGAAATGCTGGCCGAACTGATGCGACTGAAATCGACCGTCGCGGTGGCGGGCACGCATGGCAAGACCACCACCACCAGCATGATCGCCAGCTTGCTGGACAAGGGCGACATTGATCCGACCGTCATCAATGGCGGAATTATCGAACAATATGGTTCCAACGCCCGGCTGGGCGACAGCGACTGGATGGTGGTTGAGGCCGATGAGAGCGACGGCAGCTTCCTGCGGCTGGATGGCACCATCGCGGTGGTCACCAATATCGATCCTGAGCACCTCGACCATTACGGCGATTTCGAAGGGGTAAAGCGCGCCTTCATCGAATTCATTCACAATGTGCCGTTTTACGGTGCAGCGGTGCTGTGCATCGATCACCCGGAGGTGCAGGCGGTGATTGGGCAGGTGCGCGACCGCAAGGTCGTGACTTATGGCTTTTCGTTGCAGGCCGATATTTGCGGCGTGAATGTTCGCCCGCACGAAGGGGGCAACAGTTTCGACGTGATCATCCGTCAGCGCGGTGAACCTGACCGCCGGATCGAAGGCGTCCACCTGCCCATGCCGGGCCGCCACAATGTCCAGAACGCGCTGGCAGCAATCGCAGTGGCAATCGAAATGGGATGCAGCGACGCGGTGATCCGCGAAGGCTTTGGCAGTTTCACCGGGGTCCGTCGCCGCTTTACCAGGGTCGGCGAGGTTGCGCTGGACGGCGGCAGCGTCAGCGTGATTGACGATTACGCCCACCACCCGGTTGAAATTCGCGCAGTGCTGAGTGCGGCGCGCGAAGCGGTGGTAAAGGGCCGCGTGATCGCGGTTGCTCAGCCGCATCGCTATTCGCGGCTCAATGATCTGATGGATGATTTCCAGACCTGTTTTAACGATGCCGACATGGTGTTTGTGACCCCGGTTTACGAAGCGGGCGAGGAGTCAATCGAAGGGGTCGATGCCGCCGCGCTGGTCGCCGGAATCAAATCGCGCGGGCACCGCAGCGCGCGCACGATTCCCAGCGAGGACGATCTGGCCGCGGCGCTCGCGCAGGAAATTGCGCCCGGCGATATCATCGTGTGCCTTGGCGCGGGGGATATCACCAAATGGGCAGCTACCCTCGCCCCGGCAATTGATGCCAAGCGGGGGGCATGATCGAGATGAAGCAACCCGATGACTGGAACGATGGCGACGATGGCATGGCCCCGACTTGCGCGGTCGAAGGCGCGGTCGATGCTCCGGTGCCGATTGACAGCATTCGCGGACGGCTGACGCAGGGCGCTTCGCTGGCGAAATATGTCTGGTTCAAGAGCGGGGGCGCAGCCGATTGGTTGTTTGAACCGGCGGACCTCGAAGATCTCCGCGCGTTTTGCGAACATCTGGACGGACAGCAACCGGTCATGGCGCTGGGTGTCGGGTCGAACATGATCATCCGCGATGGCGGCGTGCCGGGTGTCGTCGTCAAATTGGGTCCGGCCTTTGCCAATGTTGAGGTCACCGGCCCAACCACCATCACCGCCGGGTCTGCCGCGCCCGCCAATATGGTTGCGCGCCGGGCCGCCAAGGCCGGGATTGACGGTCTGGCGTTTCTCACCGGCATCCCCGGATCGGTCGGCGGCGTAACAAGGATGAACGGCGGCTGTTATGGCCGCGAGACATGCGACATTCTGGTCGATTGCGATGTGATCCTGCCGGACGGGCAATTTGTCACGCTGACCAACAAGGATCTGCAATACAGTTATCGCCACTCCGCGCTGCCTGACGGGGCGATTGTGGTCGCGGTGCGGTTTGAAGGGGTGCCGGGCGATCCCGAGACAATCAAGGCGGAAATGGCGCGCATCTCTGACCAGCGCAAGGACGCGCAGCCCATCGGCAGCATGACCGGTGGTTCGACCTTTAAGAACCCGCCGGGCCAATCGAGCTGGAAGCTGATCGACGACGCGGGTCTGCGCGGGTTTCGCAATGGGGCCGCGCAGGTGAGCGAGAAGCACTGCAATTTCCTGATCAACACCGGCGGCGCAACCAGCGCCGAAATCGAAGGACTGGGCGAGATCGTGCGCGAGAAGGTCTATGCCCATTGCGGCATTCAGCTGGAATGGGAAATCAAGCGGGTGGGGCGGCCATGAGGAATCCGGCATGATGACCTCCAAACCCCCCTTGCACGTTGTCGTCCTGATGGGCGGCTGGGCGAATGAACGCGAGGTGTCGTTGATGAGCGGCGCGGGCGTCGCCGATGCGCTGGAGATGAACGGGCACCGCGTCACCTCGATCGACATGGGCCGCGACGTGGCGCAGCGGCTGGCCGAGGCCAAACCCGACGTGGTGTTCAACGCGCTGCACGGGGTTCCGGGTGAGGATGGCAGTGTGCAGGGCATGCTCGATCTAATGGGCATCGCCTATACCCATTCAGGTCTCGCCACTTCGGTCATCGCCATCGACAAGCAATTGACCAAACAGGCGCTGGTCCCGAACGGCATCCCCATGCCCGGCGGGCGGATCGTTCGCTCCGAGGAATTGTTCGAACGCGATCCTCTGCCGCGCCCCTATGTGCTCAAACCGGTCAACGAAGGCTCGTCAGTGGGCGTTGCCATTATCACTGATGACAGCAACGTCGGCAATCCGATTGCCCGCGATGCGGCAGGGCCGTGGCAGCAATTTGGCGAACTGCTCGCCGAACCTTTCATCAAGGGGCGCGAGTTGACCGCCGCCGTGATTGACAGCGCCAACGGACCGCGCGCGCTGGGCGTGACCGAACTGATCATCGATCAGGGTTTCTACGATTACGAACACAAATACACCGAAGGGCGCACGCAGCATGTGTGCCCCGCGCAGATCCCGCCCGAAATCACCGCCCTGTGCGAAGAATATGCCTTGAAAGCCCATGTTGTGTTAGGCTGTCACGGCACCAGCCGAACCGATTTCCGCTGGGACGATGAAGCGGGTGAGGCGGGATTGTTTGTGCTCGAAACCAACACCCAGCCGGGGATGACCCCGCTCAGCCTGGTGCCCGAACAGGCCCGCCATGCCGGGATCGGCTATGCCGAACTGGTCGAGCTGATCGTGATGGAAGCGATCCGGGTGCACAAATTTGATGGAGGCGCGCATGGCTCAGATCAAGCGTAGCGGCGGCACCGGTGTGCGCCGGGCGGCCAAATCGCAAAGCCGCGCAGCGGGCGCGCGCCGGGCCAAGGCGCAAACCTCCAGCCTGCTGGACCGCGCAATGGGTCTGTTTCCCTTTACCGAAGAGCAATGGAGCACGATCTGGCTGACGCTGATTATTGGCGGTGCGGTCGGGCTGGCATTCGTGATTGCCAATCTCGCAGGTGTGCCCGCCATGGCGCATGCACAGGTCGCGGCGATGGCTTCGGATGCCGGCTTTGAAGTCAAACACGTCCGCGTTACCGGCACGAACCGCATGGATGAACGGCAGGTCTATGCCCGCGCGTTGGCGCAGCGCGACCGGCCGATGCCCGACGTTGATGTCGCCCAATTGCGCCGCGAATTGCTGGAACTGCCGTGGGTCGCTGATGCGCGGGTTTCGGTGCAGCTGCCCTCAACGCTGGCGATAGATATTGTCGAACGCAAACCCCACGCTGTGCTGGAAAAGCCCGACCGGTTGATGCTGATCGATGCCGAAGGGGCAGAACTGGAACCGATTGCGCGCGAGGCAGCGGCAAAGATGCTGCGCATTTCCGGCCCCGGCGCGGCCAAACAGGTGGCAGAGCTAGACCGGCTATTGGCCTCGGCACCCGCACTTGGCCCGCAAGTGGCCGCGGCGGAATGGGTGGGCAATCGACGCTGGAACCTGTCGTTCAAAAGCGATCAAGTGCTTGCCCTGCCCGAAGGCGCGGATGAAGCGGCGAGCGCGCTCGTCAAATTTGCGCGGATGGATGGGCAAAACCGCTTGCTGGGCGGGAAGGTTGCGACCTTTGACATGCGCTCACCGCCGCGCATCTATCTGCGTTTACCCGGACGCGCCGATGCGGTCGAAATGGGCAGCGCCCCGCCTGAAGGGAACCCGTAATGGCCACCAGGGCGCCAAGCAGAACTGCCGCCGCCAAGGCTCGCTATGCGCGGATTTTTGGCGCGGTGAACGTTGGCAGTTTTCGGATTTCGGCGATGATCATGGGTGAGACCGAAACCGGCGAATTGGTGGTCATGGGTTCCGGTCACCGCGCCAGCCAGGGGATCAAGCGCGGTTATGTCACCGATATGAAGGCCGCGACCTACGCCATCCGCGACGCGGTTGAACGGGCAGAGAGGAACGCCGGAACCAGCATCCAGAGCGTCTGGATCGCCTGCGCCGGGGCAGGTCTGAAAAGCACGGTTACGCGGGTTGAGATCGAAATCGGTGGGCGCCGGATCGAAGAAGAAGATGTCGAGCAACTGTTGATCGAGGCGCAAGGCGCGATCCAGCCCGACGGGCGCAGCGTGCTCCACGCGCAACCTGCGCACTATACGCTGGACGGCGCGCACGGGGTGGCCAATCCGCGCGGCCTCCATGCCGAAAGGCTGGGTGTCGACGTGCATGTCATGCTGGCCGATGGTGCGCCGGTGCGCAATTTGATGGAAGCGGTGCAGAACGCCCATCTGGAGGTTGAAGCGGTGGTCGCCGCCCCGCTGGCCTCCGGTTACGCCTGTCTGTCGCCCGAAGAGCGCGATCTGGGCGTGGCACTGGTCGAGATCGGCAGCGATGTCACCAATGTCTCGCTGTTTGCAGCCGGGATGCTGCTGGGCTTGAGGGCCATTCCGATGGGATCGGGCGACATCACCGATGCGGTGGCCAGCGCGTTTGGTATCCGCCGGTTTCAGGCAGAGCGGCTCAAATGCGTTTCCGGTTCGGCCATCGCCAGCCCCACAGATCACCGCGAAATGATCCCGGTTTATGGCCCCAATGAAACCCCCGGCGAGGCCAGCGGCCCGATGGCGCGCGGCGCCGATGACAAGAACCGGATCGCCCGCGCTGAACTGATTTCGGTGATCGTGCAAAGCCAGTCGCAATTGACCGGAGAGATTGGCAAGGCGCTGAAGGAAATGGGTTTTTCAGGCACTCGCGCTGGTCAGGTGGTGCTCACTGGCGGGGGTGCGGAACTGGCTGGCCTCGCTGAATTTGCGCAAGGTGCGCTCGCCATGCCGGTGCGGATTGGCCGCGCTCCGGCGCTCACAGCGCTGCCCGAAGCGCACGCGACGCCGGGCTTTGCCGGACTGGCGGGGCTATGCCTCTATGCCGCCGAAGACCCGGTTGATATTCGCGCCATCGGTTCGCGCTACGCTCACCATAGCGATTTTGGCTGCTCTTTCGCATCGCTGTTTACCCTTGGGCGGTTGCTGCGCGCGGTGCGGGAATACTTTTGAGATGATACAAGTTTTCAGCTTTGGCGGGATTCTCTTGCTGCCTGGCATGGTGTATGAACATGCTTATCTGCCTGTGGATAAGGAATTCAGCGGTATAACAGGTGCATGACTAATGTGTCACAGACGAGGTGACGTAAGAAAGCCGCGCATGATCCGGAAATTGAACATCCGGCGATCTATGTCTGGAGGATTTTAGCGATGAGCATCAATATCGGACTGGCGGAAACCGACGATCTACGCCCCCGTATCACGGTTATCGGGATTGGCGGCGCAGGCGGCAATGCGATCGCCAACATGATTGCCTCGGAAATCGAAGGCGTGCGCTTCATCGTGGCCAACACCGATGCACAGGCGCTCAGCACCAGCCCGGCGGAAACCCGCATTCAGCTTGGCCCGGACATCACCGGCGGGCTGGGCGCGGGCGCGCGTCCTGAAGTGGGCAAGGCTGCCGCAGAGGAAACCGTCTCCGCCATCGAAGAGGCGCTCGACGGGGTCAACATGGTGTTCATCGCGGCGGGCATGGGCGGCGGCACCGGCACCGGCGCGGCACCGGTCATCGCAGAAGCGGCGCGGCGCAAGGGTGTGCTGACCGTGGGCGTAGTAACGAAACCGTTCCTGTTCGAAGGCACTCGCCGGATGCGCGCGGCTGAGGCAGGAATCGCGGAACTGCAGGAATGTGTGGACACGCTGATCGTGATCCCCAACCAAAATTTGTTCCTGATTGCGAAGCCCGAAACGACTTTCAAGGAAGCGTTCCAGCTTGCCGATGAAGTGCTGCAACAGGGCGTGCGGTCGATCACCGATCTGATGGTGATGCCGGGCCTCATCAACCTCGATTTTGCCGACGTTCGCTCTGTGATGAGCGAAATGGGCAAGGCGATGATGGGCACGGGCGAGGGCGAAGGCGAGAACCGCGCGCTTGACGCCGCAGAACAGGCAATCGCCAATCCGCTGCTCGACGGGGTGAGTATGCAGGGCGCCAAGGGCGTTATCATCTCGATCATCGGCGGCGAAGACATGAAGCTGATGGAGGTTGACGAGGCCGCCAACCATATCCGCGATCTCGTCGATGAAGACGCCAACATCATCTGGGGAAGCGCGTTCAACCCCGATCTTTCGGGCAAGATCCGCGTCTCGGTTGTGGCCACCGGCATCGAAAGCACAGCGAGCAGCGAAGGCCCGCGCGCGTCAGTCTCGGCGTTTTCCAACGCGCGCGCGCCAAAGCGGCCGGTGCTCGATCTGTCCGACGCGCAGGAAAGCCCGGATGAACCTGTAGATTTGTTGTCGGGGTCCGAAGCGGAAGCTGAGAACTTCTCCGTATCCGGGTCTGGCTCCTCTGCCCCGAGGATTCCCGTCATTGCCGATCCCGTCGCTTTGGCGATGTCTGGCGAGGATGAGGATGAGGATGACGATGAATATTCCGATACCAGTGCGCTTGCCGACGCGGGCGACTGCGAGGCCGCAGGCGACGCCAGCGGCGCAGGCGAACCCTTTGACCTGACCGGAATGCAAGCCGGCGATGACATGGGTGACGAAGGCGAAGACGTTGATGGCATCGTCGATCCGCTTGCCGGACTGCGCGGTGCGGATGACGAAGAGGATTATGCCGAATATAGCGAGCTCGGTGCGGGCGATGTTGGCGCTGATGACGCCGACGAGCAAGGCGGTATCCTTGCTGATGCAGATCGGCTTGCAGCGGAAGACAAGCAAGTTGAAGCTCGGCTGGGCGGCGGCCGTAGGCGCGGTATTCTCGGAGATTCAGCGGGCGATTCCGGGGGCGGGTCTGGCGGCTCCAGCGGTTCGGGCGGCGGTTCAGGGGGCGGTTCGGGCGGCGGCGGTTCGGGCGGCACCACGCTGTTCGAACGCATGGCTAACCTTTCGCGCTCGTCTGCCTCTGATGACGAAGATGAAGACGGCGACGGCGATGATGCTCCCGCGCTCAGCATCCCGCGCTTTCTTGGCCGGCAAAACAACCAGTAATCGCGCCGCGCGCGCTCGCTTTGCCGAATTCTCCGCGCTGTTCAGCCCAACGAGCGGCGTGCGTGGGTGGCGCTGCGGTCATAATCATCTAGCGGAAACGGCATGAATATCCGCCGGATAAAACCCCGCCTGTCTGCTGTTGCTGCGGGATTGATGCTGATGCCGTTAGGGGTGGGCGCGCCGCATGTCGCCGCGGCTCAGCAATCAACCGCGCGCGAAGTGGTGCAGCCGCTCCCATCACCTGAAATTCAGCGGCTCAACCGCGCGCTGCTCGAACTGGCACGGCAACCGGGCAGGGTGGCACCGTTGCTCGAAGCGGGCGATGCGTCGCTGGCGCTTGAGGATTTCGACGCCGCAATGGGTTTTTTCGCGCGCGCGGCCGAAATTGATCCCAATGATGCGCAGGTGAAGCTGGGACTGGGCCGCGTCTATCTGCGCTCCGGTCGCCCGGTGGAAGCGATCCCGTTCCTTGACTCTGCACGCGCCGCAGGGGCTTCACCGCGTGAAGTGCTGGGTGAGCAGGCGCTCGCCTTTGATCTTGTGGGTGATCAGCCAGCCGCTCAGGCCGCCTATCTCCGTGTGCTCGAACAGAGCCCGCAAGATGATGAAGCGCGCCGCAGGTTGGCGCTCAGCTATGCGATTTCGGGCAATGAGGATGGGTTTCAGACCACCCTCGCACCGCTGATCGAAGCGCGTGATGTTGCCGCGTTTCGTGTCCGTGCCTTCGGGCTGGCGATCATGGGCGAACAAGAGCGCGCCGAGGCCATCGTCGGGGCGGTCATGCCGCGCGATCTGGCGACCCGCATCAACCCCTATCTTGCCTATATGCCGCGATTGACAGCGGCGCAGCAGGCGGCTGCGGCCAATCTTGGTATCTTTCCGCGCGCCGCCGATATTGGCCGCGAAGACCCGCGCATTGCCCGATTTGCCCGCGAGGGCGCAGCAGGTTCAAGGCTTGAACCGGTGGGCCAACCGCTCGGCGCGCCTGTCCTGCCTGCACCTGCGCCGCCGCAGGTCGCTGCGGCAACGGTGCCGACGGCGGCAACACCGGCCGCTCAATCGAGCGCGCAACCTGTGCCACGCCCCGGTTTCGATCTGGTGCGTGGGGATGCAATCACGGATGCCCCCGCTCCGCCGCTACCGCAGATTGCGACGACAACAACGCGCAGCGCCGCCGATCAAGCCCCGCCTCAATCAGCAGCCGTCAACGTCGCCGATGCCTTTGCCGATCTGGGCGGTGGTGAATTGCCCGTCGCAGCGGGCACGGGCGGCGCGGTCAATATTGCTGAAATTGAAATTCCACGCGAGGTTGCACCTCCTCCTCCCCCGCCGCCGCCAGCGCATCCGAGTCGCATTTGGGTGCAGGTCGCCACCGGGCGCGATGTCGATGCATTGCGGTTTGACTGGCGGCGTATGACCCGGCAGGCATCCGATTTGCTGGGGAAATATGAACCGCACGTCACCCCCTGGGGCCAGGCCAACCGCCTGCTGGCAGGGCCGATAAGCAGCCGAGATGAGGCGCGGGACCTGGTTAAAGCGCTTGCCGAACAGGGGCTGGAGACATTTTCCTACGTTAGTCCAGAAGGCACGGAAATTCAGAAGCTTAAATAGAAAATTTCGGCCATCCACGGGTTTCTTTGCACAAGCTTTGAACAGGCGAAATGGGTTCTCCCCAGCGCGCCGCTTGCGGTGCATTGCCAAGCGGGGCGGTAAACGGGCATTTGCCGGTTCGATGCAAAACACCGCTGCCCCGCCGAAAGCCCTTACATGAGACCGCGCGAGCCCGAATTTACCCCCGATGAAGACGCCGCGCCGGTTGAAATGCTCGCTGCCCTGTTTGAGGCGCGCGGGTGGGAATGCGATATTGTTGCCGAGGATGAAATGGTCGGCGAAGTGCAAGGCAGCTGGGCCAAATATCAGCTCCGCGCGATCTGGCGCAGTGCCGACAATGTCCTGCAATTCCTCTGCCTGCCCGACATCCGCGTGACCGACGAAAAACGGCAGCGTGCCTATGAGTTGCTCAGCCTGGTGAATGAACAGATGTGGCTTGGCCATTTCGACATCTGGTCCAATGGCGACGTGCTGCTCTATCGCCACGGTGTCTTACTGGGCGATGAGGGGATGTTGTCGATTCAACAGGCGCAGGCATTGGTAGAATGCGCAATCGACGAATGCGACCGGTTCTATCCCGCGTTCCAGTTTGTGTTGTGGGGCGACAAGTCCCCGCGTGATGCCTTGGAGGCCGCAATGGTTGACGCGGTGGGGGAAGCGTAACCATGTGAGCGCTGCGGAAAGGCGGTTCACTATGCAAGAAATCAAACAACTTCTTATAATTGGCTGCGGAAATATGGGCGGCGCGATGCTTGCCGGGTGGCTGGCATCGGGGCTCGATCCGTCGCGCCTTGCGATTCTTGATCCAGCTCTGGAACAGGCGCCTGACGGAGTGGCGCTGTATCGTGACCCGGCCGAGGCACAGGCGGCAGCTGCGCATGATGCAGTGATGCTCGGCTTCAAACCGCAACAGCTGGGCAAATTGGCTCCTGGGATTCAAGGCCTGACCGGCGCGGGGATCTGCGTCTATTCGCTGCTTGCCGGGATCACCGTGACACAGTTGCAACAGGCTTTTCCGAGTGCATCGGCGCATGTGCGGGTGATGCCCAACCTCGCCGCGCGGATTGGCAGATCACCGGTGATCCTGCTCGAAGAAGGGCTATCGGAGGCGCAGCGCGAGGGGGCATTTGCGCAATTCGACACGCTTGGCACCGCATTGTGGCTGGAGGATGAGAGCAAGTTCGATCTTGCCACGGCGCTCGCCGGGTCGGGTCCAGGCTTTGTCTACCGTTTCATCGACGCACTGGCGGCGGCTGCGAGCGAGCTTGGCCTCGAGGCCGGGCAGGCGACCAGTCTGGCGGTGGCGATGGTCGACGGGGCGTCATCGCTGGCGGCGGCTGCGGATATTACCCCTGGCGAGCTGGCTGATCGGGTTGCCAGTCCCGGTGGGATGACTCGCGAGGGGATGAATGTGCTCGATGAGGGCGGAGCGCTGGCCGACCTGCTCACGCGTACCCTGATCGCAACCCGCGACCGGGGCGCGGCGCTGGCCAAGGGCGGCGATTGACCCTTCGTTAATTATACTAGCGGAACAAATGAACGAGATTCGACGAATCTGTTCCGGTTTTGCTTGAAAACCGCGCGCGAAACCACGATATTGCTCCGCATAAGGCGCGTATTGTCGCGCCCCTGTTGGAGACAAGGGATCCAAAATGGCTGATTGGAAAGACACGACCCGCGCTGGCCAGGGCTTTGGCTCGGTTCCGCGCGCTGGCGGCGACGTCGCAGGGCGCGCCGCTTATGATGAGGGCCTGCGTTCCTACATGCTCTCGATTTACAACTACATGGCTTCGGGCGTGCTGCTGACCGGCATCGTTGCGCTGGGCGCTGCGTCGACAGGGCTGGTCTATGCTTTTGTCGGCGGTCCGCTGATGTGGATTGTGGCGCTGGCACCGCTGGCGTTCATCCTGGTGATGAATTTCGGCCTCCACAAGATGAGCACCGGCATGTTGCAGGTGGTTTTCTGGTCGTTTGCGACCGTTATGGGGCTGTCACTTTCGACGATTTTCCTGCGCTTTACCGGCGAGTCGATCGCGGTGACCTTCTTTGCGACGGCAGGCGCTTTTGCTGGCCTGTCGCTGTGGGGCTACACCACGAAGAAAGACATTTCGGCTTGGGGCAGCTTTCTGTTCATGGGCGTGATCGGTCTCATCATTGCGATGGTGATCAACATTTTCCTGCAATCCGAAGCGATGGCTTTCGTAATCAGCGGCATTGGCGTGCTCGTGTTCGCGGGCCTGACCGCCTATGATACGCAGCGGCTGAAGAACGATTACCAATATCTGCGCGGCACCGAATTCATGGGCAAGGCCGTGATTATGGGTGCCGTCAGCCTGTATCTCGACTTCGTCAACATGTTCATGTTCCTGCTGCAATTCCTTGGCAGCCGCGAATAGGCGCATCGCCATAATGACCTGATTGGGGGTTTTCCCTGATCGAACTGTTGAAACACCAATGCCCGGAGCCTTTGATAAGGCTTCGGGCATTTTCTTTGCCGGACGCAGCGCCTAACGGTTAAGGGAAAGCTGACTGCGGGGAACGGATATGCGGCTTCAGCCCGGAGCAAGGGTTGCGGAGCTATCGGTCAAACCCCAGTCATGGGCGGGTCAATGAAAGGCAATTTTATATGAGCAGGCGTTCAATGATCTCCATGGCCGACCGCAAGACTGGCCGCGCTGGCAATCCGCCCGCACCGATCAGGATCACTGCAATCGCTGCCTCGCTGGCATTGCTCGGTGCCTGCGCCACCCCGGCACCGCCGCCTCCGCCGCCTCCCCCTCCGCCGCCTCCACCCCCGGTTGAGACGACCCCCTACCGTCCGCTTCCTCCCGGCGGCGCGTCCTATGTCATGGCGATCCCGGGCAAGGATGAACTGGGCCGCCGCATAACAATCAATCGCGGCATTTCCGTTGATGAGATCGTCTGGCATTTCCGTTCGGCTTGGAACGTTGCGGCGCTCAATTGCCTCGCCGCGGAATATGAGCCGATCCTGACCGCTTACAGCGCATATATCAGCGTTCATGGAAGCGCGCTGCGCCGGGTGAATGACCGGATCGACGCGCAATATCGCAGCGACAATGGCGCGCGCCGAGCAGGGATTATCGCGCGCGAAGGGCATATGACATCGGTCTACAATTTCTTCGCTTTGCCGCCCGCGCGCGCACGGTTTTGTCGCGCGGCTCTGGACATTTCGAACCGCTATTTGCTCGCCCCGGTCGATCCGATTGCCTTTGCCACAGACAATTTTTCCGTGATTGAGCAGCCGTTCGAGCTGTTCTTTCAGGAATATGAGCAATATCAACGCGCCTCGGCGGATTGGGATGCGCGTTACGGCGCTATGTTTGGACCTTCGCAGCCCGGATGGGTGGTGGTGCAACAGGCGCGCGCGAATGGTGTGCCGGTGCCGACCGTCGGGAGCGGTGCACCAGCTGCAACGCTCGCTAACCCCGGCGTCGCCAGCTCCGTGATCGACCCGGAAACCGGCATTGCGGTGCCCATCGTGCCGGTGCAGGAGAACATCATTTCGCAGCCCGTGATTGAGCCGGTTGCATCAGACCGCCCCGACAATCAGCCCGCATCACCGCAATGACAGTGCGCAAACGGCGGCGATCAACGGGTGTTGCGCCGTCGGAGTTGTTGGACTAGCAGACCCCCACACTTCGGTAACGGGAATGCGGTTTAATTCCGCAGCTGTCCCTGCAACTGTAAGCGGTGAGTGTCTGTCGCGCGCGGGCCCGCAAGGGCGCGCAACCACTGAGGGAAACCTTGGGAAGGTGAGCGGCAGACGCGTTTATCCGTGAGCCAGGAGACCGACCGGAGCGTGTCGCTTGTTGCCTGGTTCAGGGATTGATCCGGCGCGGAAAGACTTTCGTTTCGAGCGACGACCAAGGCGGCTGTGGGGAAACCCGCAGTCGGTGTTGTTCGCTCGTTCGGAAGGAATACCGACTAATGAAGAATGTGAAACTGCTGTGCGGAGCGGGACTTGCCGCGCTGGGGTGGAGTGTGCCTGCGCTGGCGCAAGATGACCATGGCGTTGCAACTGGCAACGGCCAATCCCGCCCTGATACGGAGACGCCGATCCTCGTCACGGCCAGCCGTGATCCAGCGATTACGCTCACCGATTACACCGGCTCCGCGTTTGTCATCACCGCCGAACAGCTCGAAGCCCGCCAGACCCGCGACATTGCCGATGTGCTGCGCGATGTGCCGGGCGTCGCTGTCAGCAGCGTTGCAGGGCAGACCCAGATCCGGCTGCGCGGGGCCGAGGGCAACCACGTGCTGGTGTTGATCGACGGGATCGAAGTGTCCGATCCCTTTGCAGGCGAGTTTGACGTCGGCACGTTGCAGGCTGAAATCGGTAGCCGGGTTGAGGTTTTGCGCGGGCCGCAATCGGCGCTCTATGGCTCGGATGCGATTGGCGGCGTGGTCGCCTATGACAGCGGCAATTTCGACGGGGTCGCAGCCCGGCTCGAAGGCGGTTCAAACAACACTATCAACGGCGCGGCGCGGGCTGGCGGTTCGGGCAGCGGCTGGGATGCCTCGCTATCCGCAATTGTGGTGAGCACCAATGGTGAACCCAACGCAAGAGGCGGGGTGCGCGACATTGGCCGCGACAGCTACACCGTTTCGGGCAAGGGATCGGCTGAAGTTGCAGAGGACTTTACCCTGCGCGGCTCTGCCCGGTTCATCCGCACCGAAGGCCAGTTCAACGATTCCGATTTCGACACCGCCAGCCCGACCTTTGGCCTTACCATCGACAGTCCCGGCACCGGTTTTGAAAACGAAGCGGTCTATGCCATGATCGGCGCGCAATATTCCGCGCTCGATGGGCGGTGGACGCATGACCTTTCAGCCCAGATCGCCGACATAACCCGCGGCACATTCGGCCCGTTTGGTCCGAGCAATTCTTCCGAGGGCGACCGGATCAAAGCGTCCTATGTCAGTGGCTTTGCACTGGCGGACGAACATTCGTTGACCCTTGCCGCCGATTGGGAGCGCGAACGGTTTCGCAACACCACGCCCGGCGGGTTCGCCTTTAACGGGCGGCGCCAGATCGAGAACGCCGGGATCGTTGGCGAATATCGCTATGATGGCAACCGCTTCGATTTTTCGGCGGCGTTGCGGCATGATTTCAATTCACGCTTTGCCGATGAAACCACCTTCCGCGTCGGCGCGGGCTACGCTGTGACCGACACCACCCGGCTGCGCGCCTCTGCCGGGTCAGGGATCAAGAACCCCGGATTTTTCGAACTGTTCGGCTTTGTCGATGGGCGCTTCATCGGCAACGCTAACCTCCAGCCGGAAAAATCGACCAGCTGGGAAGTGGGCGTGGATCAGACCTTGTTCGGCGATGCTGTAACCGTGTCCGCGACATGGTTCGATGCGGAACTGGATGATGAGATATTCACCACTTTCCCTGCGCCAACCTTCATCGCCACCCCGGCCAATCGCTCCACCAAAAGCAAACAGCGCGGCGCTGAGCTGGCGTTGGCGGCGCGGATCAGCCCGCAATGGAGCCTGAACGCGGCCTATAGCTATCTCGATGCCGAAGAGAACGGGATCGAGGAAGTGCGCCGCCCGGATCACACCGCCAGCGCCGCGCTGACCTGGACCGCGCCCGGTGATGCAGCCTCGGCAGCTCTGGTGGTGCGCCATAATGGCGAGGCCATCGACCTCGCCTTCACCGACCCCAGCTTTGTTCCGGTGCGCGCGGTGCTGGACGATTACACGCTCGTGAATCTCAACGCCGAGGTGAAATTGGCAGAGGGTTTGACGCTGTTTGCGCGCGCAGAAAACCTGCTGGATGAACGCTATGAGCAGGTCTTCAGCTTTGTTTCGCCGGGGCGCACGGTGATTGCGGGGTTCGAGGCGAAATTCTAACCCACTCGCTTTTCTTCGAGGAAATGCATAGGGGGCCTTATGCATTTCCTCGATCAGGCCAAAATCTATCTCCAATCGGGCGCAGGCGGACCGGGTGCGGTCAGCTTTCGCCGTGAGAAATATGTCGAATATGGCGGTCCCGACGGCGGCAATGGCGGCAAGGGCGGCGATATCATCTTTGAAGCGGTGCAGGGCCTCAACACCCTGATAGACTTCCGCTATTCGCAGCACTTCAAGGCGAAACGCGGCAATCACGGACGCGGCCGCGATCAGACCGGCGCGGGCGCGCCCGATCTGGTTATCAAGGTTCCTGTCGGCACGCAGATCCTGTCAGAGGACAAAGAAGAAGTGCTCGCCGATTTTACCGAACTGGGTCAGCGGATCGTGTTTCTCGAAGGCGGGATCGGCGGGCGCGGCAACGCATCTTACAAGACGTCGAGCAACCGTGCCCCGCGTCAACATCAACCGGGCATGCCCTCGCAGGAAATGTGGGTCTGGCTGCGGCTGAAGCTGCTCGCCGATGTCGGGCTGGTCGGGCTGCCCAATGCGGGCAAATCGACCTTTATCAACGCAGTATCCAACGCGCAGGCCAAAGTCGGCGATTATGCCTTTACAACCCTGGTGCCCAAACTGGGGGTGGTGCGCCACAAGGCCCGCGAATTTGTGTTGGCGGATATTCCCGGACTGATCGAAGGGGCGGCGGATGGTGCGGGAATCGGTGACCGGTTTCTGGGCCATATCGAACGCTGCCGGGTGCTGATCCATCTGATCGATATCACCGGCACCGAAGCCTCCGACCCGGTCGAAGCGATGCGGGTGATTGAGGATGAGCTGGAGGCATATGGCGCGGGGTTGGATGACAAGCCGCGTTTGGTGGCGTTGAACAAGCTCGATCTGGCCGATAGCGAATTGGTCGATGCTTTCCGCGCCGAACTGCTGGCAGCGGGTGCAGAAAAGGTTTTTGCGGTTTCCGGTGCGACCGGTGCAGGGATCGACGCATTGATGGATGCAGTGCTGAGATATCTGCCAGAGCAGACCTCAACCGAAACCAAAGCCGCCGAAATCGAGGACACGGGTGAGGGCGGGGAGGAATGGTCGCCGCTCTGACCGGGCTTTCAATTTGACCCGCAAACCCTTAGTTGCAGTGCAACATGGCCATAGAAACGCTTCTCGATTTCCGCGACATTGAAAAATGCCCGAGACTGGTCATCAAGATCGGTTCGGCGCTGCTGATCCATCCTGACGGCGAACCGCGGTTCGAATGGCTGCGCAGCGTCGCACATGAAGTCGCCAATGCGCGCGAACGCGGGCAAGAGGTGATTGTGGTGGCCTCCGGTTCGGTGGCGCTCGGCGCGGCAATGCTTGATCTGCCGGGCAAGGGTCGCACCACGCTGTCGCATGCGCAGGCGGCAGCAGCGGTTGGGCAGGTGTTCCTCGCTTCCACATGGGCGATGATGTTCAGGGAACATGGTCTGGTCGCGGGACAGATGCTGCTGACGCTGGACGATCTCGAGAACCGCAGCCGCTATCTCAACGCCCGCGAAACCTTGCGCGAATTGCTGAAACGCGGGGTGGTGCCGATCATCAACGAAAACGACACCACGGCGACCAGCGAAATCCGATTTGGCGACAACGACCGGCTCGCCGCGCGAGTGGCGCAGGCGGTGGAGGCTGACGGCGTGCTGCTGCTGACCGATGTTGACGGACTGTATGACAAGCATCCGCAGCAACCGGGTGCCAAGATTCTTCCCGAAGTGCGCGGTGTGACCGAAGAGATTCACAAGATGGCGACCGGAGGATCGGGGTCGGGCATCGGATCGGGCGGCATGACGTCCAAACTGCTTGCCGCCGAAATTGCAGGACGGGCCGGAATTGCGCTCGCGATCATAAAGGGGGTGGAAGATCACCCTATCGGCCGCGCACTGAGCGCCGATACTGGAACGCTGTTCTTGCCGGAACGCGATGACAATGCCTTCAAATCGTGGATTGGCGGGCGGATGCGGTTCAACGGGTCGCTGCGGATAGATGATGGCGCCGTCGCCGCGTTGAATAGCGGCAACAGCCTGCTGGCGGCCGGGCTGACGCAGGTGCTTGGCAAGTTTGAACGCGGCGATGTGATCGCGGTTGAGGATGCACTTGGGCGCATGATCGCCAAGGGCATGATCGAATATGACAGCGCCGATTGCGACAAGATCAAGGGGCTGCGCAGCGGTGAAGTCGAGGCGGTGCTGGGCCATGTCCCGCGTTCGGCAGTGATCCACCGCGACAATATGGTCATTCTGTGACGTCCGCCGCGCGGTTGGCGATCACCGGCGCGACCGGCTTTGTCGGGAGCGCGGTGATAGATGCGGCGCTTGGTCACGATCTGCAGCTCTTGGCCCGCCGCAAGCAGGCACCGCGCAAGGGTGCCGTCTGGGTGCAGGGCACGCTTGGTGATGAAGAGGCGTTGGATGCCCTATGCAGGGGCGTGGATGCGGTGATCCACATTGCCGGCCTGACCAACACGCCCGATCCTGCAGAATTTGAGGCGGCCAATGTGACTGGCACGGCCAACATGATTGGGGCAGCAAAGCGAGCCGGGGTGCGGCGCTTTGTATTTGTCTCATCGCTGGCGGCGCGTGAGCCGCAATTGTCGGCCTATGGTGCATCCAAGGCGCGAGCTGAAACGCTGGTCGAGGCAAGCGGGCTGGACTGGACCATCGTGCGACCCCCTGGCGTCTATGGTCCGCGTGACGATGATTATCTGGAGATGTTTCGCACGGCAAAGCACGGCTTTGTCCCGTTGCCGCCGGGCGGAGCGAGTTCGATCATTCATGTCGATGATCTGGCGCGCCTGCTGGTGACGCTGGCCGAAACGGGCGGGCACAAGTCGATCTATGAACCCGACGACGGGCGCGAGGGCGGCTGGTCGCACAAGGAGCTTGCGCAGGCCATCGGGCGCGCAGTGGGCAGGCGCAGCGTGTTTGCGCCGCATTTGCCCCAATGGGCACTTGGGCTGGCTGCGGGCGCGGACCGGCTGTTGCGCGGCGACCGGGCAAAGCTGACGGCGGACCGGGTGGGCTATATGTGCCACCCCAATTGGGTTGCCCGTTCGGATCGGCGCGTGCCGCCGGGCCTATGGCAGCCGCAGATCAGTGGTGAAGAAGGGCTAAAATCCGCCGCCGAATGGTATCGCGCGCAAGGTTGGCTCTGAGCGGATTAACTGGACGCGCGCCGTGGATCGCCTATCGCTTCGGTAGGGGTCGCGAATCGCAGCGATGAGTTGTGTCATTGCTGCGCATCACCAAGGGGGAAATCATGAAGAGAATCGCACTTGTGGCCGCGCTGGCCACTATCGCTGCCTGCACACCCGCGGCAGAAACTGAAGCACCGGCAGAACCAGCAGCAGTTGAGGCGGTGGCTGCAACGACCGCTGCCGATGGTGGGCCGTCCCATGGTATGTACCGCGTCACCGATTCCGAGGGCAAGGTGAGCATGGAAGATGTCCGCGAAGACGGAACGTGGAGCAGCACCGACGATGAAGGCGTTGTCACCACCGGCACTTGGGAACAGAAGAGCCCGAACATCTATTGCGCCACTGCCGACACCGAAGGCGCAGAACAGGAATGCCACGATGAAGTGGTCGATGAAACCGGCGTCTGGACCAGCACCGATTCCGAAGGCAAGGTCGCTACGATAGAGCGCGTTACTGGCTGATATATCAGCTTTTTCAGGCTAATGAAAAACGCCCCGTTGGCCCAAAGGCCGGCGGGGCGTTTTCGCATTTGGCCTTACAAAAACGGTTCCTCGCCCGGCTTGTGGATGCCGCATTCGGTCTTGTCCCAGCCTTTCCACCGGCCAGATCGAGGGTCTTCGCCCGGTGCGACCTTGTGGGTGCACGGCTCGCAGCCGATTGAGGGAAAACCGCGCGCGACCAGCGGGTGGCGCGGCAGGTCGTGCTGAATGAAATGCGCCTCGATCTGGCCCGCGTCCCAATCAATCAGCGGGTTGATTTTTAGCCGCCCCTGCGCATCCGAAGTGTCCACTTCAAACCGCGGCAAATTGGCGCGGGTTGATGACTGGAACGCCTTGCGCCCGGTGAAACTGGCATCAAAGCCGGACAGTGCCTTTGCCAGAGGCAAGACCTTGCGAATTTCGCAGCAGCCATCGGGGTCATAGGACCAGCGCAGCCCGGTTTCGTCTTGCTTCGCCAGATCCACTGCATCCGGGGTCAGGATGCGCACATCGGTAAAACCCAGACGCGACACAAGATCATCGCGGTACTGCAGCGTTTCGGCAAAATGCTTGCCGGTGTCGAGGAACAACACCGGGACATTGCGGCTGGTCTGCGCAATCAAATGCAGCAGCACCGCGCTTTCCGCACCAAAGCTGGAGACGATGGCGAGATCGCCCGCCAGATCGCCTCCGATCACGCCTTCGAGCATTTCCTGCGTTGAGGACCCGCGGAACATCCGGTTGAGCCGCACCGCGTCATGGTCGGTGAAGCGCGGGGCGGCATCGATCCGGTCGATCTTGCGGACTTCATTCATGGTCTGCTCCATGGCGAATTTCCTGAATGGTTTTGCGCCCGTCGGCGGCGCGTTGATAGACATTGTCCCAAGTTGCAAAGGCACGACGCGCATCCGCTTCATCGAGCGGCCTGTCGGGCGCAAATGCGTCAAAGCCGCAGCGGCGCATGTGGCTCAATTGATCGATCAGCACGTCGCCCACCGCGCGCAATTCACCGGAATAGCCTGCCTCGCGCAGAATTCGCGCAGCGGAATAGCCGCGCCCGTCGCCAAAGCTGGGGAAGTTGACCTCAACCAGCGCGAGCCGGTCAAGATAGGGGAGCAGCAGCCGCGCATCGTCGCCCGGTTCTATCCGCACGGCGGCGGCGTTGGTCTGATCGCAGCAGGCATCGACCGTGACGGTGCCGTGATCGGCAGGCTCATCATCGCGGAACCGGAACTGCACTTCATCAGGCGAGGTGCCAAAATCAGGCTTGCCCATAAAGCGCCTCCTTGAACGGGACCATGCCGATGCGGCGGTAGGTGTCGACAAAGCGTTCTTGGCCCTCGCGCTGGGCGAGATAGACATCGGTGACTTTGTCGACAGCCTCGATCACGCCGTCTTCGGTAAAGCCGGGGCCGGTGATCTTGGCGAGGGAAACGTCCTCTGCCTCTGATCCGCCGAGCGAGAGCTGGTAATTCTCAGTGCCTTTCTTATCGACGCCAAGGATGCCGATATGGCCAGCATGGTGGTGCCCGCAGGCGTTGATACAGCCGGAGATTTTCAGTTTCAGTTCGCCAATCCGCCCGGTTTTGCCGCTGGCATCAAAGCGTTCGCTGATCCGCTGCGCCAGCGGGATCGAACGGGCGTTGGCGAGGCTGCAATAATCCAGGCCGGGGCAGGCGATGATATCCTCGATCGTGTCCATGTTGGGCGAACCCAGACCGGCTGCGTCCAGCGCGCTCCACAAGGCAGGCAGGTCCGCGATCCGCACATGCGGTAGAACGATGTTCTGCGTGTGCATCACGCGCAGTTCGTCAAAACTGTACAACCGGGCAAGCTCCGCCATCAATCGCATCTGATCGCCGGTTGCATCGCCGGGGATGCCGCCAACGGGTTTGAGGCTGATTACGGCGGAGACATAGCCTGGTGCCTTGTGGGCATGGGTGTTGTTCCTCACCCACCGGCCAAACCCGTCATCCCAGCGAAAGCTGGGATCCAGGGCGGCCTCGCGCTCAAGTCGCCCGAGATCCCAGCTTTCGCTGGGATGACGAAATGAGGGCGGGGCAAAGAACGGCTTGATCCGCTCCAGCTCCTCACGCGGGGGCTCGATGCCCTGCTGAAGCAGATGCGCGAATTCTTGCTCGACCTGCCGAGTGTATTCTTCCGCGCCGATTTCATGGACGAGGATCTTGATCCGCGCCTTGTATTTGTTGTCGCGCCGGCCGTAGCGATTGTAGACCCGCAGGCACGCCTCGGCATAAGTGATAAGCTGATCTAGCGGCACGAAATCGCGCACCATCGGCGCGATCATCGGGGTGCGGCCCATGCCGCCGCCAACATAGAAAGACGCTCCCAGCGCACCGTCCTTTTCCACGATACGGATGCCGATATCGTGCAGCCGCATCGCGGCGCGATCCTTTTCGCTCGCGATCACTGCGATCTTGAACTTGCGCGGCAGATAGGTGAATTCCGGGTGGAAGCTCGACCATTGGCGCAGCAATTCGGCATAGGGACGCGGATCGGTCAATTCGTCCGCCGCCGCTCCCGCAAAATGATCGGAAGAGATATTGCGGATGCAGTTTCCGCTGGTCTGAATCGCGTGCATCTCAACCTTGGCGAGGTCGGCAAGGATGTCGGCAGCGTCCTCCAGCTTGATCCAATTGTATTGCAGGTTCTGGCGCGTGGTGAAGTGGCCGTAACCGCGGTCATATTTGTCCGCAATATCGCCCAGCGCGCTCATCTGGCGTGAATTCAACGTGCCATAGGGGATCGCCACGCGCAGCATATAGGCGTGGAGTTGCAGATAAAGCCCGTTCATCAGCCGCAATGGCTTGAATTGATCCTCGGTCAATTTGCCCTCGATCCGGCGGCGCGCCTGATCGCGGAACTCCTCGACGCGGGCGGCGACCATGGCAGAATCGTATTGGTCATATTGATACATGTCAGATCACCCAGTCGATGGCTTCGGGGTCTTTGGGTTTCAGCGTCAGGTCGGGCCGGACCGTGGGACCAAGCGCGCGGATGCGGTCCTTGATATGCGCGGGCCGCACTCCGGCTTCATTGGCTTCGGCTTCGATGATGTAGGGCACGTTGACGCGCCGCAGCGCCTCTTCGCGGGCCATGATTTCTGCGCCGTGATCGCCGACATCGGCGGCAGCGTCGATGTGGAGCGACCAGTCGGCCCCGTCCCACCAGACAACCGCGCCGGTCTTGAGGTCATTTCCGGTGAGGATTTTCATCGTGCTGCTTCCATCGCGGTCTGCGCAAGCGTCAAATTGTCGCGCGCGGTCACATCGCCGATCACGATCATCGCCGGGCTCTTGATGCGCTCGCGCTTCACCAGATCGGGCAGGCTGGCGAGCAGCCCGCGCACCACGCGCATTTCCGGGCGCGCGGCGTTTTCGATCACCGCCAGCGGCATATCGGGCGCAAGGCCATCAGCCATCAGCTTTTCCGCAATTTGCGGTGCGGTCTTGACGCCCATATAGATGACCAGCGTGCGGCCTTTGCCCGCCAGTCCCGACCAGTCCTGATCCGACAATCCCTTGCACTGTCCGGCGACAAAGCTGACGATGCTCGCAGCGTCGCGGTGGGTCAGCGCGATTTGCGCTGCCGCAGCCGCGCCATTGGCAGCGGAAATCCCGGGAACGATTTCAACCGGGACGCCGTAAGCGCGGGCAAGTTCCGCCTCTTCGCCGCCGCGTCCGAAAATCAGCGGATCGCCGCCTTTCAATCGCACCACGTCATGCCCGGCCAGCGCCTCGTGCACGAGCAACATATTGATGTCGTCCTGCGGCAAAGTGTGCCGTGCGCGGCTTTTGGCGACCGAGATCAGCCGCGCGTCAGGCCGCGCCATGGCGAGGATTTCATCGCTCACCAACCCATCATGCACAATGACGCGAGCCTGCGAGATCAGCCGCGCCGCGCGCAGCGTCAACAGGTCAGGATCGCCCGGACCCGCACCCACCAGAAAGATCGTGCCTGTGCTCATGCGGGCCGAAATGGCGCGCCGCGCCCTTTAGCACCAGCGAGAATGGGTTGGGGATGCTGAAGCAAAGCTTTTGCACCCCCCTTAGCAGCAGTTTTGGAGCTCTAATCCCTGCTCAGTTTGCCTGCCGCCATCAGCTCAACCAGCTGGTCGAGCTGTTTGGAGGAGCGCAAATGCAGGTCGCGCTGAGGGAAGGGGATTTCGATCTCATGTTCCTTGAACAATTGCCAGATGCGCATGTAGACATCGCTACGGATATTGGCGATCCCTCCCTCTGGGTCCTGTATCCAGAAGCGCACTTCGAAATTGACCGAATTGTCGCCAAATTCCATGATGTTGACGCGCGGTTTGGGATTTTTGAGCACCCGTTTGGTGTCGGCTACCGATTGGTAAAGCAGCCGCGTCACAAGCTCCAGATCGCTGTCATAGGATACGCCGACCGGCGCCTTTACCCGCACATCGCGTGAGGAATAGGACCAGTTAACGACCTGATTAATCATCAGATTTTCATTGGGAATAAGATGCTCAGTCTGGTCGCGGGTGATGACCGAGATTGCGCGAATGCCGATCTTGCGGATTTGACCAACGGCTTCGTTGCCCGCCTGATCGGTCACCGAAATCACGTCGCCCGGCTTGATCGATTTATCCAGCAGCAGCAGGATGCCGGAAATCAGATTGCCGAAGGTCTTCTGCAGGCCAAAACCGATGGCAAGACCAAATGCTCCGCCAAAAAATGCCAGCGCAGTGAGGTCGATGCCGAGCAAATCAATCCCGATCAGAAATGCAAGCGCCCAGATCGCAATCGTGCTGAGCTTTTCAGCCAGCAGTTTCTGCGTGCTGTCGAACTGCGATATGCGCCTGATCAAGCTGCGGCTGATCCGGGTTGCGGCCCATGCGGCGGTGATGACCAATGTTATGACGCCGATCACCAGAACGACGTCGAGCAAGGAAATCCGGAAATTGCCCAATTCAAAAGCAAAGGTCTGCAAAGACTGCAAAACGGCCCCTGCCGTCTCACTCTTTTCACCAACCCCCGCGATCAGATTGTCGGTGGCCTCTACCACTTCGACCGAGGAAGTCGGCACATCGATGGGCATGTCCTGCGGCGCAGGCGTCGCCATGTCGGCGGCCTCTGCCGCTGGCGAACCCGTTTCGGCTGGGTCAGCGGGATCAGGTGTCGCAGCAGGGGTAACAGAGGCAGTCATGGGATTTCCAATTGGGCAAGCGCCTGAGCGAGGTCTGCGACCAGGTCTTCGGGATGTTCCAGGCCGATAGACAGACGGATAGCGGGGCGGGGGCCAATGCCCCTGTCGCCCATCAGCGGCGTCATGACGCTGCGGAATTGTTGCGGATAGATCGGCAGCGCAAGGCTTTCAAAGCCGCCCCAGCTGTAACCAATGCCGAAGTGTTCCAGGGCATCGACCACCTGGCCCGAGGCGGCGGGATCATCGCTCGCCAAGGCAAAGCTGAACAGGCCGCAGCCGCCGATAAAATCGCGCCGCCACAATGCATGGCCGGGGTCGCTTTCGAGCATTGGGCACATCACCTGCGCGACCTGTGGTTGCTCCGCCAGCCAGCCCGCTATTCGCACCGCGCTTGCCGTCGTTTGCTGTAGCCGCAGCGCCATAGTGCGCAGTCCGCGCGCGGCCAGCGCTGCGTCATCAGGGGAGACGACCTGACCCAGTTCCTGCGCAGTGCGGCGCAGCGCGCGGTACCAGCTTTCGCCCGCGCTGGCCGATCCCATCATCAGGTCCGAATGGCCGCCGACATGTTTCGACAGGCTCTGCATCACAATGTCGCAGCCATGTGACAGGCCGGCAAATCCGAGCGCGCTCGCCCAGGTGTTGTCGAGCAGGCTGACCGCGCCGACCTCGCGCGCCATCGCGGTCAAGGCAGGAATATCGCAGACCTCCATCGTCAGGCTGCCGGGGCATTCAAGCCACACCACGCGCGGCGTCCGTTCAGCGGTCAGCGCGGCAAATGCGGGCAGATCAAGCGGGTCGAAGAAAGCGTGTGTCACCCCCATACGCGCCAGCAGCCCGCTCGCCATGCTGCGCGAGGGATCATAGGCATTGTCCGCCATCAGCAGATGATCGCCGGGCTTGAGCACCGCGAGCAAACATCCCGCTATCGCCGCAACCCCGCTGGGATAGAGCACAGTGCCGTGCGCGCCGGGCTCGATTTCGGTAAGCGCTTCGGCCAGCGCCCACTGCGTCGGCGCGCCGCGCCTGCCGTAAAAGAAATCGCCATCCTGGTTGGATTTTAGCGCGGCTTTGCGCTCTGCCTCAGTGGCATAGAGATGGGTTGATCCGCGCCAGACGGGGGGATTGACCACCGGCCCAGTCCATTCCTCGCGCCGTCCCGCGCGGACGACCCTTGTGCCAGAGCGCAATTTCCTGTCCCCGTTCATGCTGGCCCTTGCGCCTTGGGGGTGGCGGGATCGGCTTCCCATTCCTGCCAGCTGCCATCATACAATGCGGTGTCGTGCGCCCCAGCCAGATGCAGCGCGAACAACAGCACGCTGGCTGTCACTCCGCTGCCGCAAGTGGTGACAATCGGGCGGTTCAGGTCAACGCCTGCCGCCGCGAAAACGGCGCGCAATTCTGCCACCGGTTTGAACGTGCCATCCGGATTGAACACTTGGCCAAAGGGCAGGTTCAGCGAGCCGGGGATGCGCCCGTTTTGTCCGCCATGCACCGGATCAATCCCTGCACCGTAAACCCGGTCTGCGCCGCGCGCGTCGAGCACTTGCGCGGCGCAAGTCTCCAGATTGGCGAGCATTTGCGTCTTGGTCCGGATGCCTGTTGCAGAGGTCAAGGTTATCGGCGCGGCGTGGCCGGGTTCCGGCTCTCCGGTTTCGAGCGCCCGCCCTTCGCTGCGCCATCTGGCCAGCCCGCCGTCGAGGATCGCAACCTGATCCACGCCATGCGACCAGAGCGCAAACCACGCCCGTGCCGAGGTTTTCACGTAGCTATCGTCATACAGAACAATGCGAGATCCGGGCTCCACGCCAAGGCTCGCCAGCCGCTCAGTGAGTTGCGCCGTATTGGGCAGCGCAGCGGGCACGTGCGATGAAGCGTCGGTCAAGCTCGCCAGATCAAGAAACCGCGCACCGGGGATATGCCCCGCCGCAAATTCAGCGTGCGGATCGCGGCCAGCAGCGGGCAAGTGGCGCGAGGCATCGATCACGACCACATCGGGTTCATGACGATGATCGGCAAGCCATTGGGCCGAAACGAGGCTGGGAAACGCAGAAACCATAGGCTCTTGCTAGCGTGCCTATGCGCATGCGCCAAGGGTCAGGTCGGGGTTCCTTGCGAAACCTCGGTCTTGATCGAATGCGCGCGCAGCCCCGGAAGCCCGCCCGGCGGACCATCAAGTGGAAGCGGGTGGACTCGTGACTGGCTGGTGGCGCTGGGGGTGCCGATGACATAGCTGCGGCTGGTCACCGGCTGCCCGGCGCCTTCCAACGTAATATGCAGCAGCGGAATGAACAGCGGCCGGGAACCCTGCCGGATGCTCTGCACTTCGGTCAGCGGCAGTCGCAATTGCGCGGTCACTCGGCGGCTTTGATACGGGCCGATCCGGTCAATTTCGGCAATCGGCTGACCAGCCGCAATCGGCGCAGCATTGGCCGCGCCGCGTTGGGCGCAGGCAAGCTGAGCGGCAACATTAAGGTCGCGCAGTGCCGCGTCGGAACGATTGGCAATATCCAGCCTAAACTCAACCGTGAACATCATCACGCTGCGGGATGCGGAGATGATTTCCAGCGTCAGATCAATCCGTGCAGGTTCGCCGGTGGTCGCGGCTTGTTTCTCGTCAGGAGCAGCGGCAGGCTTGGGTGCGGGATCGACAGGTGCAGGGATCGGTTCGGCCTCCGTTTCGCCAGCCGCGGTCTGCTTGATGACTTTGTGTACCCCAAACGCCAGCGAAGGGGTATCCTCCTGTCCCAGCAGTTTTTCCTGCCTTCGCCGCCGCCAGAACAGCCAGCCGAGCGCTGCGCTTAGCAGCGCAATCAATGCCAAACCGATATAGACCCGGTTGCGGATCGAAATCGCATCAGCGTCGGCATAATTGGCAATGGAATTTGGAGCGGGGGAAGTGGTGCCCGATCTGGCACCGGTCTCTGCCGCGGAGCCCGTTTCGCCATCTGGAGTGACGCTATACCAATCGTCAGGTCCGATAGGCGCGCTGCCTTCATCCCTGAACAAATCCCTGTCGAGATCAGGGTCAAAACTCGGTTCGGCTGCGGCTGCGGGTGCTGCGCGGGGCGAGGGCGCAGCAGATGCAGGTGACGGGTTTCGCGCCGCAGGGGTTTGGTCCGCCGGGGCGCGGACCGGCGCGCGTGTTGGAGAAGGTGCAGGCGTCGGCACCGTTCGCGGCGATGCAGTGGGTGCCGATGTGCGGGCTGGGGTGGGTGTGGGTTCCGAAGTTGACGCGGGCGTTGGTGAGGGCGTTGGTGCTTGCGCGGACGCTCTTGTCGGTGCAGGCGACGGCGCTGGCGTTTCCCGGATCACGCGCGGGCCAATGCGGACCCCGGCGCGTTCATCTGCGGGACCTTGCGGGGCGGGGGTGGGGCTGGGACTGGGAGCGGGAAGCGAAAAGCTGCCGGGCGATGACTGCGCCTGCAACGGCTGACCCATTCCCGCTCCTGCGACGGCCAAAGCCAATATGCCCGCAGCGGCACGTTTACCTCTTGCCAATTTGGGCACCGCAATTCGCGCCAACGGTTCGGGGTTGGTGAATTTCGAAATGGGCAAGATTGTCGCGCGGATCATGAGCTATCGGGGCCGGGGCATTATCAGTCTGGGCAACACATTTCCGGGCAAAGTATCGCCGGATCGCTGGCTGCAGCACCGCGCAAGGACAGCGCGGCTGCTCCAGCCATTGCCCCTCACATAGATCGCAAAATCGCCGCGTCCAGTTCCTCGCTTGCAACCCGCCGCCTTTCGCGGCAACAGCGCGGCATGGAAAGCACACCTGATAACGCCGCCCAGACGCCCGGTGCAGCGCCCGCATATCTGGGCAAGGACACACCTTTGCCCCGGTCGCCCGAGGAGGCGCGGCTTGATTATGTCTTGAATCCGCAGGCGGGCGCGCTTTATCTTGTGCGCTTTGCCGCGCCTGAGTTTACCTCGCTGTGCCCGGTGACGAACCAGCCCGACTTTGCGCATCTGGTGATAGATTATGCGCCCGCAGAAACCATTGTGGAATCCAAAAGTCTCAAGCTGTTTCTAGGCAGTTTTCGCAATCACAACGGCTTTCACGAAGATGTGACAGTGGGAATCGGGACGCGCTTGATGCGCGAAATGCGGCCGCTATGGCTCAGGATCGGGGGCTATTGGTATCCGCGTGGCGGCATTCCGATCGATGTGTTCTGGCAAAGCGGCGCGCCGCCTGAAGGATTGTGGGTCCCCGACCAGGGCGTCGCAGGATACCGCGGGCGCGGGTAAAGGCAGGTCTCGCCCCGCTACCCTTAACCTCATAGAATCGCATATTTTTTGTTCGCCCCGTTGAACGGGAAGCGGGATTCATCCCGGCGTCATAATCGCAGCATAATTCAGTCCCCTACAAGGGCGCAAAAGCGCACGCCTGCGCGGCGTGTGACTTTCCAAAAACAATTCGCACTCCCTGATCCCTATTTGAGAGACGTGATATGACCTTGCTTGCTTCGACGAAAATCCGTGCCTTTGGCGGCGCATCGGCCCTCGCACTTACCGCTGGCCTTGCGACCGCTGGGCTTGCTCAGGACATGGCCCCAACGCCGCCCGAACCGGTCGATATGGTTCCGACCCCGATGGCACCGATGGCACCCGCCGAATCGGCGGAATGCGCGCTCGACACGATGGCGATGCCGAACACGCTGATTTGCGGCCCCGGCACCGATGCAGACGGGTTCCAGCAGGACATCGACGACGTGGTCGTGACGGTTGAAGAGGGCGCTCAGGTTCAGGGTGAGATCCAGCTAGGCGACTCTGTCAATGCAACCATCAATGGCGATTTTGTTGTCAGCGACGGAACGCAAAGCGCACTTGAATTGGGAACTTCCGCTGCGGTGGTGAACAACGGCTTCATCGGCGGCGATGCGACCTTCAACGGCTTTATCATCACCGGTGCGGACAGCGCGATCACCAATAACGGCATTATTTCCGACCCCGGTTCAAGCGGTATCGGGGTTCAGACGGGTGAAGGCTCAACATTTGTCAATAACGGCTTAATCGCCTTGGCGGGGTTCAATACCTTTGGCGTCGTTGGCCTCAATGCTGTCGTTTCCGGCGACAACATCACGGTCATGAACTCCGTGACGGGTTCGATCATCGTCGACGGGCAAGGCGCACTGTCTGCGGGTATCCGCTTGGGCAATGACGCGGATGTAACCAATGATGGACTGATCCAGACTTTCGGCAATACTTCTGAAGGAGTTTTTGCCAATGATCGCGCCAGCATCACCAACAATGGCAACATCGTCACGTCGGGTATTGGTGCTGAAGGCATTGCAACCGGTGTTGATGCAGTTCTCGTCAACACCGGCATGATCGCCACGTCAGGGGACGATGCGTTTGGGGTTCTGGCGGACGACAACAGCATGCTCGACAACAGCGGCTCAATAACGACCGAAGGCGAAGACGCCGATGCAATCAATGTCGGCGACATGTTTACACTGACCAATTCCGGCACGATCACCGCAACCGGAGACGGTGCCCGCGGGATTGACGTTGACGACGGCTTTACCCTCACCAACAGCGGCACAATCGAAGCGTTCGACCGCGCAATCAACGCGGGCGATGATGCCGCGATCACCAATGCAGCAGGCGGCATCATCAACACGACCGGCGATGCGGACACCATCCAGACCGGCGACAATCTGACGATTGTCAACAACGGCACGATCAGCAACGAAGGCGAAGACACCAAGATCATCGACGCGGGCGACGGTCTGACCGTGACCAACAACGGGACGATCACTTCCGACTGGAAGGGGATTGAGGGGGAAGCTGACTTTACCCTGACCAACAACGCGGGCGCTCTGATTTTCAGCGCGCTTGACGAAGCGGTTGAGGCCGACGGTCCGGGGCTGGTGGTCGTCAACAATGGCGAGATTATCGCACCCAAGGACGACGCAATCGACGGCGGGGACAATGTCACGATCACCAACACCGGTTTGATCCGGGGCGGTGAGAATGACGGGCTGGAGCTGAATTCTGGCACGATCACCAATTCGGGCACTATCGAGAGCCTTTCGAGCGATCCCAACGGTTCTTTGGTGATCGGCGGGACTGTTCCCGAACTCGATGCAGCCATCGATTTTGACGCGACCGAGACAATGGGCGCGAGCGAAGACGGCACCGTCACCAACCTTGCAGGCGGGATCATCCGCGGCGATATCGGGATCAACACCAGCGCCGGCAATCAAGATGCTCCTGACACCAATGACGGTGTTCAGACCATCGTCAATTTCGGGACAATCGAAGGGCGCATGGGCGATGCCGCGCTGCTCGGCAATGGCGACGATGTGTTCGAACAATGGAACAACGGCGTCACCATCGGTATCGTCAATGGTGAGGCAGGCGATGACACGCTGACCTTTGCCAACAATCTGATGGAAGCGATCACCCGCGACCTGACCTTTATCACCACGAATTTCGTGAATTTCGAAACGAACCGTTTGCTCGACATGGGCGGCGGGATCATCCTGACCGGAACCAGCGGGATCGAATTCGACGTGCTCGGCGGCGATATTACGCTTGACGGAGCCTTGACCAGCACGCTCAACATTGACGGCGAGGGCAGCCTGACTCTCACCGAAGACGGTTCGATCAACGTAGATGATGGCGACGCCGTGGAAGTCGATGTCGATGGCTTTGCGATTACCAACGCTGGCACCATCGCAGCCGCCGATGGGCGTGCCATTGATGCCCGTGATTTCGATGGCACGGTGATCACCAACAGCGGCACAATCGAGGCGTTCGACCGCGCCATCGATGCAGGCGATGATGTGACCATCACCAACGCGGCGGGTGGCACCATCAACACCACCGGTGACGATGACACGATCCAGACCGGCGACAATCTGACGATTGTCAACAACGGCACGATCAGCAACGAAGGCTTCGACACCAAGATCGTGGATGCAGGCGATGGCCTGACCGTGACCAACAACGGGACGATCACTTCCGACTGGAAGGGGATTGAGGGGGAAGCCGACTTTACCCTGACCAACAACGCGGGCGCTCTGATCTTCAGCGCGCTTGACGAAGCGGTTGAGGCCGACGGTCCGGGGCTGGTGGTTGTCAACAATGGCGAGATTATCGCACCCAAGGACGACGCAATCGACGGCGGGGACAATGTCACGATCACCAACACCGGTTTGATCCGGGGCGGTGAGAATGACGGGCTGGAGCTGAATTCTGGCACGATCACCAATTCGGGCACGATCATCTCGATCAGCAGCGATCCCGAAGGCACGCCCGCTGTCGTTGATGGACCCCCAGAACTCGACGCGGGGATCGATGTCGATGCGGGGACCCCCGGCAATGAAGACGCAACGATCACCAACCTTGCCGGTGGTCTGATCGAAGGTGACATTGGCATCGTTGCCTCGCCCGGCAATATCGATGGGCCAACCCCCAATATGGGCAGCCAGACGGTCATCAACTTCGGCACCATCACCGGTCGCCTCGGCGATGCGGCGCTGCTTGGCGAGAACAGCGATGAGTTCCGTCAGAACATGGGCGCTGCGGTCAATGGCAACGTCAATCTCGAAGCGGGCGATGACACCTTCATCCTTGCCGGGACAGCATCATCGGTTGACGGTATGATCATCGGCGGTGCGGGAAATGACACCGCGATCCTTGGCGGCGTTCTCGACGCGGATAATCTGACCGGATTTGAGGCGACCACGCTGGGCACGCTCACCGATCTCACAATCACCGGTGACCGCACGCTGCTCGGCGATGTGACAATCGACGGCAACGTAATCCTTGGCCTCGGGGCCGATACACTCAGCGCGACCGGTTCGATCACCCTCGCCGATACGGGCATTGTGACCATCGCCACGCCGCTCGATTTTGCTCTCATCGGCCAAACGGTGCTGGTGCTTGAGGATGGCACGGGTTTTACCAATGATGGCGGGACGATCACCATTCTCGATGACGATCTGCTGCTCGCCTACACCCCAATCATCGGGTCGCTAAGTGTGCAGGTCAACGCTGCCAATCCGCTTGCAAATTCTCCCGACGCCAATGTCACCGCGTTTGGTGCCGCGCTCACCGGCGCGGTTGCCGCAGGCACGCTTAGTCAGGCCAATTTCGACCTGCTCAACGGGCTTGCAGGCGCAGATCAACTCCAAAGTTTCGCGCTCGATGCTTTGCCCTCGCTCAGCGAAGGCGCGGCGCGCGAAATCTTCGAAACTTCCGGCGCCGCGAGCCAGGCGCTGAACCGGCATCTTGCGGGTGAGACATCGGGCATATGGGGTCAATTCATCGTTCGCGGCGCAGAGCAGGACGGAGTTGCGGCATCACAGGGCGGCTATGACAGCGATCAGCTGATCTTTACCGTCGGCGGTGATTTTGCCTTTGGCGAAATGGGCCGGTTCGGCGTCCTCGCCAGCTATGCCGATATCGATAATGCCGACCTGACGGGCAATGGCCAGCGCGGTCAGACCGAAATCAAGAGCTACAAATTCGGTGCCTATGGCGCGATCACTCTGGGGGAGCGCGGCTTCGTCAATGGTGAACTCGCCTATCTGACCGGCGAAATCGACGAAAACCGCTCTGGGCTGTTTGGTTCAATCGGTTCGGCCTATGATTTCGACGGCTTCGCATACAGCGCGGTGGTCGGGTTTGATCTGCTGCCGGATGCCAATGTGGCGTTCACGCCATCTGTCGGCATCAACGGAGCGCGCATCAATTTCGATGACGTCGTCGAAGCAGGTGGTTTCGGATTTGGGGTGGTGCGTGAAGACGCCGATTTCCTCGAACTGCGCGGAAGCCTGGAACTCGCCGCGCAGGTCTCACCGGGTGTGAACGGATTTGTTCGGGGGACTGCGGTGCGCGATCTCGAAGACGATGTGCGCCGCTTCACGCTCAGTTCGGCTCAGCTTGGCACCTTCGCAGTGGCAGTTGCGCCGCGTCAGACCGACCGGCTCGAACTGGCGGCGGGTGCCAATGTCAATGTATCGGATGCCTTCTCGATTGAGCTAGGGTACCTCGGCGACTTTGCCGATGGCTACAATGCGCATTCGGCCCGTGCGACGGCGCGTTTTGCCTTCTGATCGGAGTGACAATCAGAACGGGGGTCGGTCGTTGCGACGGCTGACCCCTTTTCATTTCGGGCGAAGGCGTTCAGGCCGCGCCGATAAAGCGCGCCGCCGGATGGCGCGACAGCAGCTCTGCGAGCCAGCGCGATTGTCGCTGATGATCGATAATCGCCACGATGCAGCCGCCAAACCCGCCGCCGGTCAGCCGCGCACCGTCTGCTCCCAAGGTCAGCGCATCGGTGACCAGAGCATCGATAGCGGGCAGCGACATTTCAAAGTGGTCGCGCATCGACACATGGCTTTCGTTCATTGCGCGCCCCAGTGTTGCCATGTCATCCGCCTTCAGAGCCGCAACTGCGTCCAGCACCCGGCGATGCTCGCTGGCGCAATGCAGCGCGCGCTTGCGAGCGGGCTCTTCCAGCGCCGAAGCCGCTATCTCGCCCGGCGTCAGCCTGCACAAATCATCGGTCCCGAAATAGGCCTTGGCCCGGTCGCATTCGGCCTTGCGCGCGCCATAGCGGCCATCGGTCAATTTGCGGGTCAGACCCGAATGCACCACCATAACCGCATGGGTGCGCGGCAGGCCGAGCAGGGCATAGGATAGCGTCGCTGTATTGAGCGCCATAGCCGTGCCCGGCTCTGCCAGCGCGACCGCCATCTGGTCCATGATCCCGCAGGGCACGCCCATGAAGCCATTCTCGACCGCGCGCGCCTCGACCGCGAGCGCGGTATCCGTAAGTGCAGTATTACCCGCCGCGCGCGCCGCTTTCAGAACCGCCACGATCAGCGCGGCAGAGGACGACAGGCCCGATCCCTGCGGTATGGTGGAACGCACCGCCAGATCCGCCCCGCCTGCGATCATGCCCAGAGCCCGCGCCTGTCGTAGCGCCCCGAGCGCGGTGTCGGACCAATGCCCGCTGACGCATTCATCCATCTGGCGGGTGGCGATTTCGGGGTAATCATTGGCAGCGATGGTCATCGTGTCATCTCTGCGCGGGGTGAGTTTCACCTTCAGCCCGATGGACAGCGCAGCGGGCAGGACCATGCCGCCGTTGTAATCAATATGCTCCCCGATCAGATTGACGCGGCCCGGGGCCTTTCCAATGAACGCCATATTAAACCCCGCGCAGGGCCATTGCCGCCGCCTCTGGCATCACATCGACGGTAAAGACGCCCGAATGCTGTTCGACAGAGGCAAGATATTTGACCCGGCCCGGCGCGCGCAGCAAGGGGTAGAACTGCACCGTAAAGTGATATTGGCTTGACCCGCCGCGCGGGGCCGCATGAAACGCCATCATGGTCGCCGCGCTTTGATCGAACAGCGCGTCATAGCGGCGTGTCACTTCGCCCAGCCAATGCGCCAGCCCCTCCAGTTCTTCATCGGTGCAGTCCCATGGCCCTTCGCGGCGCTGACGCGGGGCGAGCCAGACTTCGAAGGGAAAGCGGGCAAATCGCGGCACGAAAGCGGCAATCCCGCCGTCCTCGCCAAGACCGTATTCGGGCATGGCGGCGGCGATTTCTCCGGCGAGATCAAATCCGCCCGCAAAGGCATCGGCCGCGCGCTGCTGAACCAAAGGTACGCGCTCAAATCCGTAAATCTGCCCGTGGGGGTGGTGCAGCGTCACGCCGACCTCGTCCCCCCGGTTTTCAAACGGCAGGACATAATCGCAGCCTTGTGCAAACAAAGCTTCGTAGCGGTCAATCAGCGCAGCGATCAGGACTTGCCGGCGATCCGCGCCGATGGTGAACAGATTGCCCGTGCTTGCCGGGTCATAGACCACCACGTCGCAGCCGCCGCGCGCAGGCTCTGCGGCAATTCCGGCAAGGTTCGCCGCGCGCGCTGCCGAAGGATGGAAGGCTGCGAATTTGTTGTCGAACACCGCCAGCTCAAAATCGCTGAAAGGTATCTCTGTTGCGGGTCCGCCGGGTAGGCTCGGCGCGAGCGGGTCTTCGGCGGCGGAGGGCTTGAATGTGCGGTTCTGGCGGTGCGCAGCATAGACATTCCACTCGCCGCGCAAGGGATGATAGCGCAGCTCCCCGCCTTGTGCGAGATCATCGGCAAGCTGCGGCAACGGCTCCAGATCATGCGCCCTGCGCCCATACAGCCGCAGCATCCGGCCATCGGCCTTGGTAAAGCTGCGCCGGTGGATCGGCCGCCCGCCAATCGACCGCGCGAGCTGGATGTGATCGTTCATACAGGGTGCTCACACGCTTCAAGATGATAGATCAGCACAGTGTCGGGAAAGGTCAGCGGAGGCTGAATCCCGTGCCCGATCAGTGCAGCGCCGGAAACGACCATTCCTTTGCCCATTAGATCGCCGGCGTCGATAATCGAGGGCGCGCTGAGTGAAGGATTGTGCGGCGGCCAGACCAGCCGCAGCCGATATTGCGCATCCGGATCGATTCCGGCGAAATGGATGCGCGCGGGCAGGGTGGCCGGTCCTCTTTCGAGCACCGTGTAGGAAAACAGCGCTTGCTCGCGGCCCGGCGCAGTGCAGCCGACGAGCTGGGTGCCAGGCTCGGTATCGAGCCGCCAGAAACGGCCTTCGTGGATCAGCGTGCGGTGTTGTTTGTGCAAGGCAATCGCCGCCTTCAGCACCGCCCGATCATGGGCATTCTCGGCCTTCAGGTTCAGCTCCATCCCCATATGGCCCAAGACCGCGCTGCCCGCGCGAAACGCGATGGCGAATTTGCGCCCGGTGATGTGGCAGGTCTTTGGTCCGACATGGTTGCCCAGCACCCGCAGCGGAAAGAAATGCGACGCCCCGCGCATGATCGCATGGCGCGCGCGCGCATCGTTATTGTCAGAGGTCCAGATACGATCCGCATGGCGCAGTATGCGGAAATCGGCGCGCCCGCCGCCCGATGCACAGCTTTCAATCTCCAGCGTAGGATGCGCCGCGCGCAGGCTTTCGAGCAGCGCGTAAAGTGCAATTGTCTGGCGGTGCATGACCGCGCGTCCGCCGCTGCCGGGCAGATGCGTGTCGCGGTTCATGTCCCATTTGATATAGGCAATGTCATATTCGCGCACGAGCGCGCTGATCTTTGCCAGCAGATATTCGCTCACCTCTGGCCGGGTCAGGTCAAGCGTCAACTGATGGCGCGCGGGCACCATTTCTGCGCCATCCACCCCCAGCACCCAATCGGGATGCGCGCGGTAAAGATCGCTGTCGGGATTGACCATTTCCGGCTCGAACCAAATGCCAAACTCCATGCCAAGCGCCCGGACCTTATCCGCCAGCGGGCCGAGGCCGCACGGATAGACATCGCGCGGCACCCACCAGTCACCCAGCCCCGCCGCATCATGGCGCCGCCCGCCGAACCAGCCATCGTCGAGCACGAACCGCTCTGCGCCGACCTCTGCCGCTGCCTCGGCCAGTTCGATCAAAGCGGCTTCGTCATGGGCGAAATAGACCGCTTCCCAGGTGTTGTAATGCACCGGCCGGGCGCGGGTAAGCGCAGGTTTCGGAAGGACCGCCACGCTCAGATATTCGTGAAAGCGCTGCGAAATTCCATTGAGCCCGTCAGTCGACCAGACCGCCAGAAATTCAGGAGTGCGATAGCTTTCTCCGGGGGCCATGCAGACCTCGCCCGGAAACAGCAATTCGCCCCCCTGCACATAGCCGCGCCCGTCGCTGTGGCGGTCCACTCTCAGGCGGTGATTGCCGCTCCATGCGAGGTGAAACCCGGCAGCGAGCCCGTGCATCTCGCCGGTGCCGGGGGCCGCCAGAATTCCGCCGGGGAAGGCATCGTGGCTGGTCCGGCCTGCCTTGTTTTCGCGCAGAATGCTGCCTTGAAACGCGGGCACTTCCTCAATCTGAAACTCACCAGCCCAGCGTCCGGTAAAGCTGAGAAAGCGAGTCAGCCGCGCATCGAAGGGAAGGCACAGCGCCGCGCACCATTCGAGCGCAAAATCGCTATCCCCGCGATTTTCGATTTGCGTGGTAACGGCGATTACGCCGCTGGACGGATCAAGCGATAAGATATGCCTTGCCGCAATCCCGCAGCGTGTGTCCTCGCATTCGAGTTCGGCCTCATTCGGGCTGGGGCAGCGGACCGCGCTGACCCGCAAATCGAGCGCCCAATCCTTGCCCCAATCCGCGCCCAAGCCCGTTCCAGTCCGGTGCCCGGCAAGCCCCGCCGGACCGGTCACGCCGACGCCCATTTCCTGCATCATGGAACCGCGCTGATATTCCAAAGGACTGCCCGGGGCGTGTTGGCGGGTCGCCAGCAGTGCCAATTCTTCTGGCCCGGCTCCGGGCAAATCGGGGCCTGCGTAAAGGATCACGGGACGATTTCCCACCGCCGCTTCGAGTGCCAGCAAAGTGCCCCCGCCGCGCAGGATCAAGTAGCCGGGAATATCATCACAGGACGGCGTCATCGCGCATCGCCATGCGCCACGACATGCATTAGGACAACCCGATTCCGCCGCAGACGCGGAAAACACCAGAGGGGTTGGAATGAGCATCATTCAGGTCGCGGTCTTTGTGGCCATCACCGGGTTTATCGCACTGGCGACCTATCTGCATTGCCGGGGGAAACGCGGGGCAGGGAGCGGCGATGAACGCGACTACTTCCTCGCCAATGGTTCGCTCGCTTGGTATTTTGTCGCCGGTTCGATCACGCTGACCAACCTTTCAACCGATCAATTGGTCAGCATGAACGGCAATCAGATGCTGCTTGTGGCGTGGTGGGAATTTGCCGCTGTGGTCGGGTTGTTCATCCTCGCATTCGTGTTTCTGCCCGTCTATTATGCCAACAATTGCACCACCACGACCGAGTTGCTGCAAAAGAAATATGGCGATAAGCATATTCGCGCGCTGATTTCGGTGCTGTTTCTGGCGGGCAATCTGTTCATTTTCCTGCCCGCAATCCTGTATGGCGGTTCGCGCTTCTTCCTCTCGATGCTGGGGTTTGATGGCGGGATTGAGAATCTGCTGATCTGTTCGGTGGTGCTCGCCGTGGTTGGCGCATCCTACGCGATCTTTGGCGGACTGCGAGCGGTGGCAGTGTCGGACACCTATTCTGGCGTCCTGATCCTGGGGCTGGCGCTGGTGGTGGTCTATCTTGCGCTGGCGGCGATCAATTTCGATCTGGGCGGCATTCCGCCCGAGCGGCTGACGTTGATCGGAGACGACAATTCCGACATTCCGTGGCACACATTGCTGACCGGCATGATCTTTATCCAGACATTTTACTGGTCCACCAATCAGACAATCACTCAGCGCGCAATGGCATCGCCCACTATCGGCGAGGCGCAGAAGGGCGTGCTGGCAGCGGCGGCGATCCGGTTGCTGATCGTGCCGCTGATCGTGGTGGTGCCGGGGATCGTTTCCTACAAATTGTTCGGCGACGTTCCCTCCGATGGCGCGTATGGCATGATCGTGGCCGAGGTGCTGCCGGTGTGGCTGTCAGGGGCGTTTGCGGCGGCGCTGTTCGCGGCAGTGTTGACGACGTTCAATTCGATCCTCAACGCCAGCGCCGCACTGTATGTGTGCGATTTGCACGAAGCCTATGGCGGCACGGTCAAGCGGGTCGGGCGGCTCGGTGCGATTGTCTCTGTCGTGATGAGCGTGCTGGCGCTGGCGCTGGTGCCGTTTTTCGCGAGTCAGGAAAGCCTGATAAATACGGTGCAGCAGCTTTACGGCCTGCTTTCCATGCCGATCCTGTCCGCCTTTGTCGTTGGCCTCGCGTTCCGCAATGTGAAAGCTGCGGCGGCGATGGTCGGGGTGGTCGTGGGGGTCGCCTTCTACGCATTCTGGAGCATGTGGTGGCAGCCTGCGCATTACATTCACGGCATGGCGGTGACGCTGATGCTGTCGGTTGCGACCGCGTTGATCGTCAACCGCGTCGTGTTCGGTCAGCGCGCGCAATGGGCTTTCGGCGCACGCCAGTAAACTGAGTGTAAACCAAAACCAACCGCCGCCCGTAAGTCTTTGAAAATGGTGCCGGCTGCAGGAGTCGAACCCGCGGCCTGATGATTACAAATCAACTGCTCTACCAACTGAGCTAAGCCGGCCCATGTTCTCGCGCGGAATCAGCGAAAGCGCCCGCTAGCCGCAAATGGCGCGCCGTGTCTAGGCCCGCCCGGTGCTGCGCGCAGAATTTCTTGATTTGCTGCCGCTGGCGCTTTGCCGAACATTCTCGGCATTTGGTCGATTCCGAGGGCGGGTGGGTTGCAATCGGCCGTGTTCAAGATACATCTTGGCGGCAACAGAGGGATCGGGAATGGACGATTATCTTCGCAAGCAACAGGCGATCGAGGCGAACCGCAAGTCGGTGGGGCTGGCCTATCTGCTGTGGTTCTTGCTCGGCGCATTTGGGGTGCACCGATTCTATGCCGGCAGCACCAGGACGGGGGTGGCGCAATTGCTGTTGCTGCTTTCGGTATTGGGCTGGGTCGTGCTGATCCCTTGGTTGCTGATTGATCTGGCGCTGATCCCTGGCCTGATCCGCGATCACAATATGAAGACCGTCGAACTGCTGGGCCTGCGCGAGATGGAGGGGCCCGTAGTGCCTGCGCGCAAGGTCGAGACCGAGGCTGACCGGCGGCGGGAGGCGATGCTGGAGGATTTGCGCAGCACCGGTTACCGTAAAGAACGCCGCGACGACACGCATCTGTATCGCTAGCGCGCCCACCCGCAGCGGGCGCAGCTTGCTGCGCGCACAGCGAGGACGCTCGTCCGGATGGGCGAGCGCAAAACTAAAACGCCCCGAACGTCCAGCCTTCGGTCCAGGCGATTTCTGCGGTCAGAAAGCGCGGCTCCCAGCGCCGCCTGTCCCCCGCCGTCTTACGCAGCCAAGCGGCGGTCAGCAGAGCGTCGGAGGAATGGTCATCGACCTCGCCATAGTGCCGCACGGGCGGGCTGCCCAGAGCCTCCAGCGCGGCGTTGAGATCGCCATAGGTCAGCAGCTTGGTGCGCGATCCGCCCGAGGTGGCGGCTTCTTTGGAGGCCAGCCCGGTGTAGATCTCAACCAGCAGCGAACCACCCTTGGTCGTCATCCGGTCGGGCACCTTGTCCATCGGCCACACCGGTAAATGCCCGCGCAACTGGTGCAGCATGCGCATGCCCGTCAGTGAGCTCTTGCCCACCTGCGCCGCGCCGACGAGGTTGAAATTGCTCACCGGACGGCATTTCATCCGGCGCTGGGCAATCTCGGATTCGCGGAATCGGCCCTCGCGGGTGATCGCACCGGGCAGGTGAAAATGCTCGCCCTCGTGATCCGCTGAATGGCGGAAATAGCGCGCGGCCTGCGGATGTTGGAGGAAACTGTGCACGCCGAGATGGGGATCATCGGTGCAGATCTCGTCGATCAGTGCCCACAGCTTCTTGGCGTGGGTGGGGGAACGTTCCCATTCGGGGAAAAACGCGCCTGCATCGCCGAACGGCAGGCTGATACCGAGGTCAACGCCGACCAGCGTGTTGGCCGGCAGATCGTCGCGCAGGATCGCCATGACTTCGGAGCGTGACCAACCGCCTTGTGGCGGCTTGACCAGAACCGGCGGGCCTGCGGTTTCAGCAATCGCCAGTGCAATTCCAGCATGCCGTTCCCCCTTGGCGCCCGACCAGTCGATGGCGAGGAAATGGTCGAACTCTCTCATCCGCGCCGCTCTTCCCTTAGCCTGTCCCAATAGGCGATGCGTTCGCGCACTTGCCGCTCAAATCCGCGCTCTACCGGGGCGTAATAGGTCTGCGGTTCCATCCCCTCGGGCCAGTAATTGTCACCGGAGAAGCCTTCATCATTGTTGTGGTCATAGGCATAGCCTGCGCCGTATCCGATGTCCTTCATCAGCTTGGTCGGCGCGTTAAGGATATTGGCAGGCGGCATCAGGCTGCCGGTTTCGCGGGCGGATTTCCATGCGGCTTTCTGCGCGGCGTAGGCGGCGTTGGATTTGGGCGCGGTGGCGCAGTAAAGGCAGGCCTGCACGATGGCCAATTCGCCCTCTGGACTGCCGAGGAACTGATAGGCGTCCTTCGCTGCGAGACATTGCGTTAGCGCCTGCGGATCGGCCAGCCCAATGTCCTCGCTGGCAAAGCGCACCAGCCGCCGCAGGACATAGAGCGGTTCCTCCCCCGCCGTCAGCATCCGCGCCAGATAATACAGCGCTGCCTGCGGGTCAGACCCGCGCAGCGCCTTATGCAGCGCGCTGATGAGGTTGTAATGCCCATCGCGGTCCTTGTCATAGATGGCGACGCGGCGTTGCAGAAACTTGCCCAGCGCCGCCGGGTCGAGCGGCTGGCCCAGCCCCGCATTATACAGCGTTTCTGTCTGCCCCAGCAGAAACCGCCCATCGCCATCGGCGCTGGCAATCAAGGCGCTGCGGGCTTCGGGGGTGAGGGGCAGGGGGCCTTCAAGGCTTTCCGCGCGCGCCAGCAATTGCTCCAGTGCATCATGCCCGAGCCGTTCAAGGATCAGCACCTGCGCACGGCTGAGCAGCGCAGCGTTGAGGGCAAAGCTGGGGTTTTCTGTGGTCGCGCCCACCAAAGTCACAGTGCCGCGTTCGACATAGGGCAGGAAACCATCCTGCTGTGCGCGGTTGAAACGGTGGATTTCGTCCACGAAGAGCAGCGTTTTCTTGCCCGCTGCGGCCATCTTGTCCGCTTCGGCAAAGGCTTTCTTGAGGTCAGCCACGCCTGAAAAAACGGCGCTGATAGAGGTGAAGCGCATGTCCACCTCATCCGCCAGCAGCCGTGCGATGCTGGTTTTGCCGGTGCCCGGCGGCCCCCACAGGATCATGCTCGACAGTTTTCCCGCGCTCACCATGCGTCCAATTGCGCCTTCTGACCCGGTCAGATGTTCCTGGCCGATCACCTCGTTCAGCGCGCGCGGACGCAGCCGGTCGGCCAGCGGCGCATCGGTATCGGAGCCTTGCGCCCTAACGGGGGGCGGGGTGTCTTCTGCAAACAGGTCTGCCATTGGTCGGCGCAAATACGCCGCTTATCAGAAAATTGCCATTCGCCACTTGCAGGCAGGCATTAAAGATATATCTTTGACCTATCGAAGATACGTTTAGACAATTCAGCAAGGAGAACGGCCATGACCTGGCACAAATATCGCAAATTTTCGCGCCGCGCCGGGATGGGCGGCTGGGACACGATGGGCCCGGTTATCGCTATGATGGCGGCTTCGGGCAATTGGGACCGGTCATGGGGCGGCTTTGACGAAGGCGAGGGCGGCGAAGGCGGTCCCGGCGGAGCTGGTGGCCCCGGCGGTCGGCGCAAGCGGCGCGGGCGCATGTTCGGTACGGGCGAATTGCGGCTCGCGCTGCTGGCTCTGATCGCGCAGCAGGAGCGTCACGGCTACGAATTGATCAAGGCGATCGAGGATATGACCGGCGGCGATTACGCGCCCAGCCCCGGCGCGGTCTATCCCACGCTGCAAATGCTCGCCGATGAAGGCAAGATCGAGGAAGCTAAATCGAAAGATGCCAAAAAGCCGTTCAAAGTGACCGAGGAAGGCAGCGCTGAGCTCGCGGAGCGCGAAGCCGAGGTCGAAACCCTGATGGGACGGCTGGACCAGCACGGCGAGCGCGCTGAAAAGGTAAGGTCGCCCGATCTGTTTCGCGCCATGGGCAACCTCGCCAATGTGCTCAAGAACCGCGCGCGGGCAGGCAAGCTCGACAAGGATGCGATGGACAAGATCGTCGATATTATCGACGAAGTTGCCAAGCGGATTGAGCGGATCTGATCGCCTTTTGGTCGCGCGCGCACTTGCGGGTGCGCGCGCGATCTGACATCTTTTGCCGGGAACGGGTCGCGCTGTTTCTGGGAGGGGATGTATGAACAATGTTTTGGGAGGGCGCCCTGAAACCCCGTGGCATCTGTGGGTGGTCGGAATTGTCAGTCTGCTGTGGAACAGTGGCGGGGCAAACGACTATGTGCAGGTCAAGCTGCGTTCCGAAAGCTATTTGCAGCAGGGCGCGGATATGACCGGCAATTCGGTCGAACAGATCAGCGCCTATTACGATGCCTTCCCGATCTGGGCAGACGCGGCCTGGGCATTTGGTGTCTGGGGCGCGGTTGCAGGGTCGTTGCTGTTGCTGCTGCGCAGCAAATTTGCCTTGCACGCGTTTGGGCTTTCGCTGCTTGGGTTAATTGTTTCAACAATTTACGGTCTGACCGCGCCCATGCCGCCCGTGACAGACCCTGAACTGGCTGCTTCGGCGCAGACGTTTCAGCTGATCTTTTCTGCCGTGATTTGGATCGTCACTTTGCTGCTGATATTCTATTCCAGCCGGATGCAGCGCGCGGGCGTCTTGCGGTGATGCGTCAGGCGGCAGCTTCGACAGCCGCCTCGGCCGCTTGCAGCGCGCGGCGGTCTTCGATCAGGCGGATATAGGTGTCGGCGACAATGCTGTTGATCGCTTCCCAGCTGTATTCGCGGCTGCGATCCTCACCTGCTGCCCCGTGCGCCATGCGTAAGCCGGGATCGGTGCAATAGGGCGCGATGGCCTCGGCCAGCCCTTCGCTGTCGGGGGCTTCTGCGCCCTTTTTGCCCTTGAGCGCGACCAGCCGCCCGGTGACGCCTTCGTTGACAAGGCTCGACGCGCCAGTCGCTCCGGCGGCGACCACCGGCAGCCCGCAGGCCATCGCTTCGAGCGTCACGTTGCCGAAAGTCTCTGTCACCGAAGGGTTGAAGAACACATCCCCGCTTGCCAGCGCACGGCCCAGCTCCGCGCCGGTCTTGAACCCTGCAAAGATACCGCCGGGCAGCGCTTCTTCAAACCAGCCGCGCGCCGGGCCATCGCCGATCACCAGCACCTTGTGCGGGATCTGACGGCGGCGCAGTTGGACGATGGTTTCAGCGAACACATCCAGCCCTTTTTCCATCACCAACCGGCCAAGAAACACAATCGCCACATCATCATCGGCCAAACCGATGGAGCGCCGCCATTCCATGTCGCGCCGCTCGCTGGAAAAGACAGTCCGATCAACCCCGCGGGTCCACAGGCCGATGTCGTCGTGCATCTTCATCGCCAGCAATTCGTCGATCATGCTGTGCGAAGGCGCGACCAGAGCATCGCAGCGATTGTAGAAACGCCGCAAGATCCCAACGATCACTGGCTCCAGAAACGCAAGCTTGTAATAGCGCGGATAGGTTTCAAAGCGCGTATGGACGCTGGCCAGCACCGGTATATCGTGATCCTGCGCCCAGCGCAGCGCCGCGTGGCCAGAGGGATCGGGCGAGGACAAGTGGACTATATTGGGCTGAAACTTCAACAGATCGCGGCTCACTTTGCCGCCCAGACCCAAAGGCAGGCGATATTCGCCGCGCCCCTTCACCGGCATCCGCACATTGGGCAGGCCAATCAGATCACCGGTCGGTTCAAAATCGGGCTTTTCTACCGTGGGCGAATAGACCCGCACCGCCGCGCCTTTACCCAGCAGCGATCCCACCAAGCGGTTGAGCGCCTGATTCGCGCCGTCGCGGGTGTAATTGTAATTGCCACTGAACAGCGCAATGCGGAGATCGGAAGTTTCCATCGCGGCTTGCAATAGGCGAGCAGCTTTGAATTTGCGAGGGGTGGAGAATATTTCCCCATCGTTCATTGACATGTCACCGGCTGCCTCTAAACGCGGCCCCGGGCCACGCGGTCCCAACGCCGCGCGAGCTCTCTGTAAGGAGAGAATACATGACTGACTACGCACGTGGGCTCCTCCATGAGCCCCCGCTCAAACCTGAGTGTCCGAATTTTTCATCCGGCCCGACAGCCAAGTTCCCCGGATGGTCCCTCGACAAATTGAAAACCGATTCGCTGGGGCGCTCGCACCGCAGTGCGCTGGGCAAGGCACGGCTGAAATATGCGATTGACCTGACCCGCGAATTGCTGGGCGTGCCCGATGATTATCTGATTGGCATCATGCCAGCATCGGACACTGGCGCGCTTGAGGCGGCGATGTGGACCATGCTCGATCCCGCGCGCCCGGCGACGGTTGCGGCGTGGGAAAGTTTTGGCAATGTGTGGATTCAGGACGCGGTCAAGCAGCTGAAACTGCCCAACTTGCAAACGCTTTCCGCCGATTATGGCGAAATTCCCGATCTCACCACCATTCCGCAGCGCAATGATGTCGTGTTCACCTGGAACGGCACGACCAGCGGCGCGATGATCCCGAACACCGACTGGCTCGAACCGGGCCGTGAAGGGGTGACGATCAACGATGCGACCAGCGCCGTTTTCGCGCAGGAAATGGACTGGCCAAAACTCGATGCGACCACGTTCAGCTGGCAAAAGGTGATGGGCAGCGAAGCCCAGCACGGCATGTTGATCCTCAGCCCCAAAGCGGTGGCGCGGATCGAAAGCTATGATCCCGCATGGCCGCTGCCCAAACTGTTCCGCATGAAAAAGGGCGACAAGATCAACGCCGGGATTTTCGTCGGCGAGACGATCAACACCCCTTCGATGCTGGCGACAGAGGACTACATCGCCGCGCTCGAATGGGCGAAATCCATCGGCGGGCGCGCTGCGCTGTTCGAACGGGCAGATCGTAACGCCAAGATTGTCAAGGACTGGATCGAGGCCAAGCCGTGGCTCAAGAACATGGTCGCCGATCCTGCCAAGCGCACCAACACCGGCGTCTGCATGAAATTCACCGGCGAATGGTATGAAAGCCTGTCAGCCGACGATCAGGCTGCGGTGCCCAAGAAGATCGTCAAGCTGCTCGAAGAACGTCACGTCGGCTATGATTTCAACGGCTATCGCGACGCTCCGCCATCCTTGCGCATCTGGTGCGGCGGCACGGTCGAGGCAGAGGATATCGAACGCCTGCTGCCATGGATCGAATGGGCTTACGAAGCCGTCAAGAACGGCTGAGACATTCGGGTGAACCCTCGCGCAGGCGGGGGCCTCCCTTCCGCTATCGCACCCAAAGACTGCCTGAGGTTTCCGCCATTGCGGGGAACCCATTGGAGCAATTATCATGACCCGACCCAAAGTTCTCATTTCCGACAAGATGGACCCCAACGCCGCGCGCATTTTTGAAGAGCGCGGCTGTGATGTCGATGTGATTACCGGCGAAAGCCCCGAAGAACTCGCCGCGCGCATTGGCGAATATCACGGGCTTGCCATCCGTTCATCAACCACGGTCACGCCCGCGATCCTTAACGCGGCAACCAATCTGAAAGTGATTGGCCGCGCCGGGATCGGGGTCGACAATGTCGATATTCCCTACGCCAGCGGCAAAGGCGTGGTGGTGATGAACACCCCGTTCGGCAATTCGATCACCACCGCTGAACATGCGATTGCGCTGATGTTCGCGCTGGCCCGGCAAATCCCCGACGCCAACGTCCAGACTCAGGCAGGCGCGTGGCCCAAAAGCGGCTTTATGGGCGTTGAATTGACCAACAAGACCCTTGGCCTGATTGGCGCGGGCAATATCGGCTCGATCGTGGCCAGCCGCGCGCTGGGGCTGCGGATGAAGGTGATCGCCTATGATCCGTTCCTGACCGAGGACCGCGCGGTCGAACTGGGGATCGAGAAAGTCGATCTCGATACGCTGCTCAGCCGCGCTGATTTTGTCACGCTTCACACTCCGCTGACCGATGAGACGCGCAACATACTGTCGCGCGACCGGCTGGAAAATGCCAAGCCGGGCATCCGCATCATCAATTGCGCGCGCGGCGGATTGATTGATGAGGCGGCGCTGAAAGACTGCCTTGAAAGCGGGCAGGTCGCGGGCGCGGCGCTGGATGTGTTCGCGGTTGAGCCGGCCAAGGAAAACCCGCTGTTCGGCGTGCCCAACTTCATCTGCACCCCGCATCTGGGGGCCTCGACCACCGAAGCGCAGGTCAATGTCGCGCTGCAAGTGGCCGAACAGATGGCCGATTATCTGGTCAATGGCGGCGTGACCAATGCGCTCAATATGCCTAGTCTGTCCGCTGAGGAAGCACCCAAGCTGAAACCGTACATGACGCTGGCTGAAAAACTCGGCAGCCTGGTCGGGCAATTGGCGCATGGCAATCTGACCAAAATCAGCATCGAACGCGAAGGCGCGGCTGCGGCGCTGAATGGCAAGCCAATTGCAGCGGCGGTGCTGGCCGGTTTCATGCGGCGCTATTCAGACAGCGTGAACATGGTCAACGCCCCCTATCTGGCGAAGGAACGCGGGCTGGAGGTCAGCGAAATCCGCCACACACGCGAAGGCGCGTTCAACACGCTGATCCGGGTTTCTGTCGAAACCGATCAAGGCACCCGTTCGGTTGCGGGCACGCTGTTTGGCAAGGATACGCCGCGTCTGGTCGAAATTTTCGGCATCGGGATCGAAGCCGACCTCGCCGGAAACATGCTCTATGTGGTCAATGATGACAAACCCGGTTTTATCGGGCGCATCGGCACGATGCTGGGCGGTCACGGGATCAATATCGGCACATTCAACCTTGGCCGCCGCGATGCAGGCGGGGAAGCTGTGCTGTTGCTGAGCCTTGATGAGCCACTGACGGCTGAGGTAATCGCCGAAGCCGAACAGATCGAAGGCGTGAAAGTGGCAACGGCGCTTTCATTCTAACTCGAACACTAAGCCCGTTCGTGCTGAGCCCTTCGACGGGCAAAGGACATGCTTGTCGAAGCGTTGCACATTCATCTAGGCTCAGCGCGAACGGATTTTAACAAAATGACCAAAGCCAGCGATCTCCTGCCCGAAGGTCTTGAAGACCGCCTGCCGCGCGTTGCGGGGCGCATTACCCATGCAATGCGCGCGTGCCTCGATGTGCTGGACACACATGGCTATGACCGGGTGCGTCCGCCGCTGCTCGAATTCGAACGCTCCTTGTCAAGCCGGATGCAGGGCGTGGCGACGCAGCGGTGTTTCCGCTTTGTCGATCCGGCCAGCCTGCGAACGCTGGCGCTGCGCAGCGACATCACCCCGCAGATCGGGCGAATAGCGGCCACGTCGATGCGCGGCGCCGCGCGTCCGCTGCGGCTGGCCTATTGCGGCGAAACCGCGCTGATCAAGGCAAGCCAGCTCGATCCAGCGCGCGAACGTTTGCAACTGGGCGGGGAACTGATCGGGGCGGACACTGTGGCGGCGGCGGGCGAAGCTGTCACCGTGGCGATTGCCGCGCTGAAAGCGGCGGGAGTGAGCGGGATTTCGGTTGATTTCACGCTGCCCGATCTGGTCGATACTTTGTGCGGCAAAGACCCGGCGCTGGATCAGGACACGGTTGAGGCAATCCGGCGCGAGCTTGATACAAAGGACGCCGGCGGATTGAAGGCGGCGGGCGGGGCGGCGTTCCTGCCGCTGCTCTATGCGACCGGCCCCTTTGCCGAGGCGCTGTCCAAATTGCGCGACTTCGATCAGGGCGGGGCGCTGACTTCGCGGATCGAAGGGCTGGCGGCGATTGCGGCACAGATTGGCGATGCGGCGCGTATCACGCTCGATCCGACCGAACGCCACGGGTTTGAATATCAGACATGGTTTGGCTTCACGCTGTATGCCGAAGGGGTGCGCGCGGCCGTTGGGCGCGGCGGCACCTACCGCATCGGCGGCAGCGACGAAGCGGCAACCGGCTTCACGCTGTTTGTCGACCGGCTGGCCGAAGCCTCTGCTCAGCCATCCTCGCCGCGCCAGACGATCTATCTGGCGGCAGGGTATGACGCCGCAGCCGCGCGAGCAGCGCAGGCGCAGGGGCACCGCACGATTGCGCAGCTTTCCGATGGCGAAGACCCCGCCGCGCTGGGTTGCACGCATCGCATGGACGGTGTGCAGATCGTCCCGGTCTGACGGTTCAGAAAATCCGCGCCAGAAACGCATCCACCGCCCGCGTCTGCTCCGCGCCAGCGGCTGTGCCCAACTCGCGGTTCATGCGCCCGTGATCGGTTCCTGTGATCGCCAGCGCCTCAGCGCTTGCGCCCGCTGCCGCCAACGCCGCCGCCAGCGCTTCGGACTGCGCCTTTGATCCCTGCCGTTCGGCCACATAGAGCGCAAGCCAGTGGGGTGCATCACTGCCGCCGACATGGGTGATGGGGGATAGGGCTGCCTGGCGCGCGGGATCGGTGCCAAAGGCGCGGGCGTAGATCTGCGGCAATTCATTGTCGCCGCCCTGCATCTGCGCCGAAACGTTATAGCCCGCTCCGTCGAGCAGCACGACGCCCGCAATCGCGCCGAACGCCTCACCCGCATATTGCGGATCGCTCGCCACCAGCGCCGCGAGATGCGCGCCAGCGCTGTGTCCCATCAACACGATCCGGTCGGGATCAAAGCCAATTTCCGCCGCGTCCGTTCGCAGCGCTGCTATCGCTGCGCCAACATCGGCAGCCTGCGTTTCGACCGGCGCATCGGGCAACAGTCGGTACCCGGTTGAAGCGAAATAATATCCGGCTGAAGTGAAATGCGCCGGTTTGGATTGGACGGTGGATTTATGATTGCCGAACGACCAGCCGCCGCCATGAATGAACAGCACCAACGGTGCCGGATCTGCGGCGCGGCCGGGTGCGTAGATATCGATCTGTTGGCGTTGGTGATCGCCATAAATGACGGTGCGGTCAGCCGGGACAGATTGCGCCGGGCGCACGCCGCCGCCTCTGGGTGCTTCTCCTCGTCCCTGCTGCTGCAGGCGTTGCTGAATCCGCTGCTGCAATTGCGCGGAGCATTCATCCGACAATTCACTGGATCGCTGTGCAAGGCACGATCTGATCTGCGCGCGGTCGCTGCCGCATAGTGCCCTGATTTCCTGCACGCATTGCCGCGAAGGGCGGTTGTCTTGCTGCGCGAGGATCGGGACCGCAATCAAGGCGGAAACAATTGTGCATGCAATCCCGCTCAGGAGGCGCGTTCTGTTCGGTATCGGCATCATGGTTCCTAACGTCTGGACCCCCGTCTGACACCCAATCAAGCGCAGCGGCGCGCACAGTTCAACCCGTTCCCGTGTCGCGGTTTGTATCCCGAACTGATCCGCATCTGTCGATCAAACGCGCGTTATGAAAACCCGCATAATCAACCTGTCATTCATTCAAGAATAGCTATACCGTCAGACTTCAACCATACGCATGTGGGGCAATCATGAAATCTGTTCGAACATCTGCTTTGGCCTGCACTGCGATGCTTGCGCTCGCGGCACAGCCAGCGAATGCCGCCGTCGATCAATATTCGGTCGGGGGCAGCGCGGCGGTCAGCATCGCCCTTGATGTGTGTTCGGCGGAAAGCCAGCTTGCGGTGCGCGGCGACGGCGGGACCGACCTTGATTTCGTATTGCGCGATCCTTCGGGCAAAGAGGTGCGCGCGGATCAGGGGATTGACGATTATCTCAGCACTGTGATCGAAAATCCCGGCGGCGAATGCGCGACCTTTGCGCTCGACGTGTCCAACCTTGGCGAAGAAGCCAATGACTTTACTGTGGTGCTGGAACCGATCACCGAAAGCTCCACCCGGGTTGAGAAATTCATCATTCAGGGCAGCGAAACGCAAAATCTCGCGTTCAAGGCCTGCGGGACCGGTGCCCAGGTTTCCGCGCGCGGGGACGGGGACACCGATCTCGATTTCATCATCCGCAATGCCGATGGCGCGGTGGTGCATGAAAATGCCGATACGACCGACGAAACCACCGCTGAACTCGCCGGGCTGTTGTCCGATTGCGAGAAATTTGAAATTGAAGTCAGCAATCTGGGTGAAGTGTACAACGCGCTGATGCTGGTGGTTGAGCCGAAAGGCGCCGACACCGCGCCGTTTGGCGGGACCGCGCCCAGCACTAGGCTCGCATCGGGGTTGACCGGCACCACGCGGCTCGCCGAAAACGAAGGTCCGGGCGAATACCGGGCCGATGCCAATTCGTCGATCACGGTCAATCTGCCGGTTTGCGGGACACGGCGGCTGGCGGTGCGCGGGGATGGGGACACCGATCTCGATTTCATCGTGACCGACGCGGTGGGGGAAACGGTGCATTCCGATGCCGATCTTTCGGACGCGACCTATGTCACGCTCAATCCCGGCGAAGCGTGTGAGGCTTTCGCGCTGGAGGTCAGCAATCTGGGCGATGTTTACAACGACTTTACCGTTGCGCTGGATGATCCGGCGGGCCGGGGCGGCGCTTCGGGTCCGGGTGAGTACCGCGTCAATGCGCAATTGGCGACCAAGGTGATGCTGCGGGTGTGTTCCGCAACCCGCGTCAGCGCGCGCGGCGACGGGGATACCGATCTCGATTTCACCGTGACCGACGCATCAGGCGATACGGTGCATTCGGATTTCGACATGACCGACCAGACGTCCTTTACGCTGGACCCCGGCGGCGAATGCGCCGATTTCCAGATGGAAGTCAGCAATCTGGGCGATGTCTACAATGTGCTGACGGTGGCATTTGATGGCGAAACAAACGCCGCTGCTCGTCCCAACTCCGCGCAAGCCAGCTCAAAACCGGGAGCGCCGACGTTGGCGGTGCGCCCGTCAGCGCCGCTACCCGCTGGCCCCTTGGTCGGGAGCGGAGCGGGCGAATATCGCGCCGACGCCAATCAAAGCGTTTCGGTTGAGCTGGCGCTGTGCGAGGAGACCTATGTGTCAGTGGTGGGCGACGGCGACACCGATCTCGATTTCGTGATCCGTTCCAGCCGCGATGCCGAGGTCCATTCGGATTACGATCTGACCGATGTCACCTTTGCGACGCTTTCACCCAGCGGCGGGTGCGAGACGTTCCTGCTCGATGTCGAAAATCTGGGTGATGTCTATAACGTCTTCACCGTCAGCTATGCCGGGGCGAGTTCGGCAGCGGCAGCAGATGTGGCAGCAAATGCTGAGGCAGTGGCAGTCGAAGTGCCCGCCGACACCGCCAGCACCGATGGCAACAATCGCAACATCGCAATCCTCAACCAGACCGGTGAAGCGCTCGATTTCATCTATTGGTCGAATTCGGCGACGCTGGAATGGGGCGCAGATCGGCTGGGCGACAGCTACACTCTGGCGCGCGGTCAGCAATGGAACGTCAACGTCAGCGACGGATCAAGCGCCTGCCTGTTCGATTTCAAGGCGGTCACCGCCAGCGCGCGCGAAATTCAGATGACCAGCATCAATGTCTGCGAAGTGACCAGCGTGGCTTTTGAATAGGGCTGTTCGATCGGGCGATCGGGTGGGGAAGTAAACCGACCTTCTCCCACCGCTCTTGCTCCCGCACCTGCAACGCCCTAGGGCCGCGCGGTTTGACCTATCAATGAAAGTCTAAGGCATGGCCAACGTCACCGTGATCGGCGCCCAATGGGGCGATGAAGGCAAAGGCAAGATCGTCGATTGGCTCGCCAGCCGCGCCGATGTTGTCGTGCGCTTTCAGGGCGGGCACAACGCCGGGCATACGCTGGTGATTGACGGCAAGGTGTTCAAATTGAGCCTGCTACCGTCGGGAATCGTGTCGGGCACGATGAGCATGATCGGCAATGGCGTGGTGCTCGATCCGTGGGCGCTGCGCAGCGAGGTGGAAAAGCTTGAAGGGCAGGGCGTCACCATCAACGACGACAATCTGGCGGTGGCGGACAATTGCCCGCTGATCCTGCCGCTGCACCGCGATCTCGATGGCTTGCGCGAAACGGCGGCGGGCAAGGGCAAGATCGGCACCACCGGGCGCGGGATCGGCCCGGCTTATGAAGACAAGGTCGGTCGCCGCGCAATCCGCGTGTGCGATCTGGCGCATCTCGATGATCTGGAACCGCAACTTGACCGGCTCTGCGCGCATCATGACGCCTTGCGCGCCGGGTTCGATCAGCCGCCGGTGGACCGTGCGGCGCTGCTTGCGGAACTGCGCGATGTTGCACCCTTCGTGCTGCGGTTTGCGCAGCCGGTGTGGAAACGATTGAAGAAGGTGCGCAAAGCGGGCGCCAAGATCCTGTTCGAAGGCGCGCAGGGTGTGCTGCTCGATGTCGATCACGGCACCTATCCGTTTGTCACGTCCTCCAACACGGTCAGCGGCACCGCGGCTTCGGGCAGCGGGCTGGGCCCCAATTCGACCGGCTATGTGCTTGGCATCGTCAAGGCGTACACCACCCGCGTCGGCAGCGGACCATTCCCGACTGAACTTGAGGACGAGGTTGGCAAGGGCATCGGGGAACGCGGCCATGAATTCGGCACCGTCACCGGACGTCAGCGGCGCGTCGGCTGGTTCGATGCGGTCATCGTGCGTCAGACCTGCGCGGTGTCGGGCGTGACCGGGATTGCGCTGACCAAGATCGACGTGCTCGATGGGCTGGAGACGGTGAAGATTTGCACCGGTTACCGGCTGCGCGGCAATGTCTATGACTATCTGCCGACCCATTCCGCCGATCAGGCTTCGGTCGAACCGATCTATGAAGAGATGGAAGGCTGGAGCCAGAGCACCGTGGGTGCGCGCAGCTATGCCGATCTGCCCGCCAATGCGATCAAATATATCCAGCGGATTACCGAATTGATCGAATGCCCGGTGGCGCTGGTTTCGACTTCACCGGAACGCGACGATACGATCCTGATGCGCGATCCGTTTGTGGACTGATGCCGGGATGAAGCGGCTCTTTGTTCTCGCGCTGCTCCTGTTGAGTGCCGCCTGCGCAGGGCCTCCCGCGCAAGTGACCGACAGGCCGGGTCAGGGCGCGGTGTTGCCGCAGGCGTCCACCCAGCCCGATCTGCCGCCGGGTACACCGCTGGTTGCCGATTATCTGTTGGTCGACAAATCCGAACGGTTGCTGATTGCCTATCGCCAGGGTCAGCCAATCCGCGCCTATCGCGGCCTGCAATTCGGCGATGCGCCCGATGGGCACAAGCGGTTTGAAGGGGACGAACGCACGCCCGAAGGGCTCTACACGGTCGACACGCGCAACCCGCAATCGAGTTACCACTTGTCGCTGCGCATCTCCTATCCCAACGCCGAAGACCGCGCCTTTGCTGCGCGCATGGGCCGCTCGCCCGGCGGCGACATTTTCATCCACGGTCAGCCCAATGCGCTGCCGTTCGGCCGGATGGCGGGTGACTGGACCGATGGCTGCATCGCGCTCTCCAACGAAGAGATCGAGGAATTGTGGCAAATCGTGCCAGACGGCACGCCGATCGAGATCCGGCCTTAGCTCAATCCAGTTTTTCGCTCAGCATCGCGACCTGCACCTGCAACCGCTTCAACTCGCGCAGGATGGTGATCATGTTCATACGCTCGAACATCCATTGCTTGGCAAAGCCGATGACGATCAACAAGGCGATGCCGCTGATCGCCCAGAGGGTGTGAACGATCGGATTGCTGGTGTGCGCAACCTGCCAGATGACGAACAGAAACAGCATTCCCATGATAAACGTGAAGCCAAAGATCAGCTTGGCCCATCCACCCATGGGGCCCTGCCAGCTGTCGCCGATTTGTTGAAACAGTCCGCGTTCGGAATCGAGGCTGGCCAGAAACGCCTTGTCATCCTCGTCGAGCGCAGCGGTAATGCGATCATCTGTGTTCGTCATTGGGTCACTCCTTTGTTGGTATCGGAAAGCGCCGCTTTCAACTTGCGGCGGGCGTGGAACAGGCGGCTCTTGGCGGTGCCTTCGGGGATGGATTGGACCGCCGCGATTTCGCCAAGGGTCAGGCCTTCGATAAAGTATAGGTGTGCGGCCAGACGTTGATCCGGCGGCAAACTGGCAAAGGCTTGCGCGATGGCGGCGCTTTCCGATTGAGGGGGCATAGTGCTCTCCTCGCCCGGATCGCCAGCGCTCCCTCGCTCTCGCATGACTTTGCGCAAATGGTCTGCACCGCGCCGGTGCAGCACGGCAAAGGCATAGGACCGAAACCGTTTGGGATCGCGTAGGCCACCCAGACCTTTCAAGATCGCCAGCCAGCATTCCTGCGCCAGATCCTGCGCCGTGCAATCTTGTCCGCAATAACGCCGTGCTGTCCGCGTCAGCCGCGCATTCCAGCGCCGGTAAAGCCGCTCAAGCGCGAGCCGGTCACCGCGCTGCGCCATCACGACGAGCATTTCATCAAACAGATCGCTCGCAGTTTGCGGATTGGAAGGAGGCGATTTTTCCATCATCACATTGGTAGTCCCCGATAGACCGCAAACAGTTCAATTCCAGAATGAGAATTTGGAGTGACTACGTAGTATTCTTGACTTGAACCTGTTTTGTTCTACTCTCGTTCCGAACAAACAGGGAGCCGATTCGATGACGCAGCTCGAATACCAGACCACGGATTTCGCTTATGACGCCGCGCCGGACGCCGCGCAGGATGCTTCTGGCGTGCCGGCGCGGGTGGCGATTTTTGCTGACCGCGCGGCAATGCGCGCGCAAATGGGCGAAGATGTCTCGGGCGCGGGATTTCGCGCCATTGACGGCGGTGCGATAGACACTCTGCTCGAAGGTCCGATTGCCATGATCGGCGATGTGGTGATGGTCGATTGCCCTGCGGTCAGCGCTGCATCGCTAGCGGCCCTCGCGCGGCTCGATATGCGCGCGGCGCGGACCGGCGCGCAATTGATCGTTAGCACCGCGCTCGCGGCGCTGGACGATGTGTTTGCCGCGCTCGATCAATCCGATCCGCAGATTCTGGTGGAGCCCAGCCGCGCCGAACGGCTGGTAGCGGTGGGCCGCACGATGGCGCGCCTGCCCGGTGCGCGGGTGCGCGAAATATCCGAGGAAGACCGGCTCAATCTGCTGCATCTGTCGCGTCAGGTGGATGCGATTGCGCATGAACTGGACCGATTGTCGGGTCATCGGGCGAATGGGGCGGAGGCGCGCGCATTTGCGCCCGAAGGCTTGGGCCGCGAATTGCGTTCGGTAGGCGGAGGCTCGCTGCGCAATTCGCAGCCCGCGCCAGAGCCGCATGCCCTGCCGCTGCCCGATCCGCGCCGGGTGCGTCAGATCATTGCCGCGCGGCAGGCGCGCGCCAAGTTTTTCGAAGGCGAATTGTTTGCCGATCCAGCTTGGGACATGCTGCTCGATCTCACCGCTGCGCGGGCGGAGCGTAGCCAGGTCTCGGTCACATCGCTGTGCATTGCGGCGGCTGTGCCCGCGACCACGGCCCTGCGCTGGATCAAGCAATTGGTCGATACCGGGGTGTTTGTGCGCGTCGCCGATGAAAGCGACCGCCGCCGCGCCTTTGTCGCGCTGAGCGAACCGTCGGCGCAGGCCATGGCGCGCTATTTCGCCGAAGTCGAAGTCCCGCTGGCGCGCGCCGCCTAGACGGCGGTGTCGCAACGCAAGATTATCGTCAGGCCAGTGCTGCCAGCGCTTGGATCAGCCTTTGGACAGGCGCTTGCGGTGCCCAATGCCGCAGGACAGGTGGCGGGATCACAGGTGCTGCGCCGCGCATCGGCGCGCGCGCGGGCGAGCACTTGCGGAGATATTCCCGGATCGGCGCAGACTGCATCGGCCTGACCCAGCAGCCGCACCTGTTTCAGCGTGAGGTCTTCGGGATCGGCGCTGCTCAATGTGAAGATGTGGGTGGTCGCTTCATTGGGCAATTCAGCCTTGTTCAGCCAGTCGTTCACCCGCTGATGCGCAGCGCTGTCGAGCGGGTCGAGCACGCCGCCTTCGCGCAGCGCCTCATCGAGCGCGCGGCGACGCTCATTGCCATCGGGAAAACGCTCGCGCAGCGTCTGCCGCGCGGCGAACAATGCCTCTGCCAGCTGCCCCAGCGACGCGGGCAATATCCGCTCCAGCCGCAATCGCAGATGTTTGGCCAGCCCCGCCGAGGCCCCGCCAGTGCCGACCGCGATCAGCACCGGGTTGCGGTCAAGAATGCTTGGTGTGGTGAAATCGCAAAGGTCCGGCCGGTCGACGACATTGACCAGCATCCCCGCGCAGCGCAGGTTGATCGCGGCGACTTCGCAGGCCCTGGCATCGTCAAACGCGACAAAGGCGATCCGCACTCCCTCATCCACCGCGCGGCGTTCATCATCGATCACAATTCCGCCCGCGCGCTCCACCAGCCGCCGCTTGGGCTCAGCCGCATCGCCTTCGCCCAGCACCAGCACCGTTTGCCCGGCGACAGTGTGAAACAGCGGGAGACTTTGCAATTCGCTCATCGGGTCAAAACGCTCATGCTAGCCAGTCGGGTACGCGCTCTGCATCCATGATCGAGCCTGCGTCGATGCGGTCAGCCACAACGGCGAATTTGTCGCCGTCGACCAGCACTTCGGCGATAAACCCGCGCGAATTGTAGGAGGACGCCATGGTTGCGCCATAGGCCCCGGCGGTGCGGAACACCGCAAGCTCACCGGTGCGCACCCGATCGCAGTGCCGCCCCATCGCAAAAGTATCGCCGGTTTCGCAGATTGGGCCGACAATATTTGCAGTCATCGCGCTGCCATCGGGCTCGACCGCGACAAAATCGTGATAGGCCCCGTAAAGCGCCGGGCGCGCCAGATCGTTCATCGCTGCATCGACGATCACGAACGGATCGTTGATCCCGCGCTTGACCCGCACGACGCGCGTAAGCAGCACGCCTGCATTGCCCGCGATCACGCGGCCCGGTTCAAATATCAGCGACACGCCCCAGCCCTGCGTAACCCGCGCAACCATCGCCCCATATTCTTGCGGAGAGGGCAGGCGTTCGCCCTGTTTATAAGGCACGCCAAGTCCCCCGCCGAGATCGACATGGGTGATAATGTGTCCTGCCGCGCGCAGGGCGGTGACCAGTTCGCCGAGCTTGGTGAAGGCTGCTTCCAACGGCGCCAGATCGCCCAGCTGGCTGCCGATATGCACCGCCACGCCGCGCAGATTGACCCCGCGCTGGCCCGCCAGCTTACCGAAAATCTGACCTGCCTCGCTGATCGGCACCCCGAATTTGTTGTCCGCTTTACCGGTCGAAATCTTGTCATGCGTCCCCGCATCGACATCGGGGTTGATCCGCAGCGCACAGCTTGCGGTCATGCCCATCGCATCGGCCAGTTCAGCGAGTTCGAGCCCTTCCTCCTCGCTTTCGATGTTGAATTGCCCGATCCCCGCGTCAAGCGCGGCGGCCATTTCGGCGCGGGTCTTGCCCACCCCGGAAAACACGATGCGTTCGGGCGCGATCCCGGCGGCGAGCGCGCGCCGCATTTCTCCGACCGAAACGACATCCGCGCCGTAACCCTGACGGCCCAGCACTTTCAGCACCGACAAATTGGGGTTGGCCTTGACCGCAAAGGCGATCAGTTTGTCTGGCACCGCATCCAGCGCTTCGCGGAACACGCGGGCGTGGCGTTCCAGCGTCGCGCGCGAATAGACATAGACCGGCGTGCCGACCGCATCGGCGATGCGTGGCAGGGCGACGTCTTCGGCGTGCATCACGCCGTCCTTGATTGCAAAATGGTCCATTGTGTCCTGATCCTGCGGCCTGTCGGATTGGCCTATTCGGGGGGGAGATCGAACGGATCGTCTTCGCGTTCTTCCGAACGGCGGCGCAATTCGACGCTGCGTTCCGGCGCGGCGAGCGCTTCGGGTTCGAGCAATTCTTCGGCATCGGGGGCCTGCGTCGCGCCGTAGGGAGCGACCGGCAGGCTGCTCCCGTCGAGCGGCTTGAGCGGGGCGCGCGCACCGCATGCGGTCAGCGCCGCCGCCGCCAGCGCTATCACCAATACACGCATCATTCCTCCATCGACCCGGCGGCGCGGGCGAGTTGTTCGCGCGCCTCGGCCACGCGCTGCCTTACCTGATCGGGCGCGGTCCCGCCATAGGACGCGCGGCTGGCAACCGACGCATCTATCGACAGCGCGCCGAACACCCGTTCGTCGATGCGCGGATCGATGGCCTGCAGATCGGTCAGCGACAGTTCTTCGAGCGAACAAAGTTTGGCATCGGCCAACCGCACCGCCTCGCCGGTGATGTGATGCGCCTCGCGGAAGGGGATGTCGGCGGCGCGCACCAGCCAATCGGCAAGATCGGTCGCGGTCGCGTGGCCGGCCTGCGCGGCGGCTCGCATCCGTTCAGCCTTGAACGTGGTCTCGGCGATCATGCCCGTCATTGCGGCAAGCGACAGGTCCAGCAGACCAGCAGCTTCGAACACCGGCGGCTTGTCATCCTGCATATCCTTTGAATAGGCGAGCGGCAGCCCCTTCATCGTGATCATCAGCGCGGTGGCCGCTCCGATGATCCGCCCGGCGTGGCCGCGCACCAGTTCGGCGGCGTCTGGATTGCGTTTCTGCGGCATGATCGAGGAGCCGGTCGAAAGGCTATCGGGCAGCGAGGCAAAACCGAATGGCTGGCTGGCCCACAGGATCAGCTCCTCTGCCAGGCGCGACAAATGCAGCGCGCACTGGCTCGCCGCCATCAGGTAATCGAGCGCAAAATCGCGGTCAGACACCGCATCGAGCGAATTGCGGGTGGGCGCGCCGAAACCAAGCGCCTGCGCGGTCGCATCGCGGTCGATGGGAAAGCCGGTGCCAGCCAGCGCGGCAGAGCCCAGCGGGCATTCGTCCAACCGGTCCTGCGCGGCAGAAATGCGCGCGGAATCGCGGTTCAGCATCTCGTAATAGGCCATCAGATGGTGGCCCAATGTCACCGGCTGCGCAGTTTGCAAATGGGTAAAGCCGGGCATGATCGTATCGGCATGTTCGCCCGCTCGTTCCACCAGCGCGCCGCGCAGCGCCGCAATCCCGGCCAGCGCCCGCGCATTGGCACCGCGCACCCAGAGACGGAAATCGGTCGCCACTTGATCGTTGCGGCTGCGCGCGGTGTGGAGCCGCCCGGCGACCGGACCAATCAATTCGGTCAGCCGCGCCTCAACCGTCATGTGGATGTCTTCGAGGTCCCAGTTTTCGGGCACGCCGCCCGCCTCATATTCCTCGGCAATCTGGTCCAACCCCTGCGCGATGGCGTGGGCATCGTCTGGCGAAACGATCCCCTGCGCGCCGAGCATTGCGACATGCGCCTTTGACGCAGCTATGTCTTCACGCCACAACGCCTTGTCGAACGGGATCGAAGCATTGATCTCGCGCATTATCGCGCTAGGCCCCTCGGCGAACCGCCCGCCCCACATGGAATTTCTGGAGTCGCTCATGCTTCGTTCGATCGCTTTCATCTCTTTTGCCGCGCTTGCGCTTGCCGGGTGCGATAGTGGCGCGGGCGACGCGGCGCAAGAAACCGCTGCTTCGACCGGGCAAAGCGGGCCTGCGACCCCGCCGCAATTGCCAGGCCGCCCGGTGCGCGCTTTTGCCGGAACGCCGCTGCCTGCGCTGGTTCTGGACGACCCGGCGGGAAACACGCTCGATCTGGCTGCACTGGAAGGGCCGGTGCTGGTCAATCTGTGGGCGACATGGTGCGCGCCCTGCGTGGTGGAAATGCCGATGCTCGACAATCTGGCGGGCGCGATGGAAGGCGAATTGCGGGTGCTCACTATAAGCCAGGATGTGCGCGGCGCAGAAGTGGTCGCGCCGTTCTTTGCCCAGCGCGATTTTCGCCATCTCGAACAATGGCTTGACCCCGATGGCGAGCTGTCGGCGACATTCACCGATGGCGGTCTGTTGCCGATCACGATCTTGTTCGATGCACAGGGGCACGAAATCATGCGGGTCGCGGGCGGGTATGAATGGGACAGCGAGGCAGCCATCGCCGAATTGCGCAGCGCGCTGGCGCAGGCCATTGGGAAGCCCGCCCAAACGTCTACGCCTGCAGCCGCGTCTTGATCGGGGGCAAAAATGGCGCTGATCCGGTTTAACAAGCCTTACGGCGTGCTCTCGCAATTCACCGACAAGGGCAGCGAAACTGCACGCGCCACCCTGTCCGATTTCATCGCCATGCCGAATGTTTATCCGGCGGGCAGGCTCGACCGCGACAGCGAGGGATTGCTGCTGCTGACCGATGATGGCGCGCTGCAGGCGCGGATTGCCGACCCCCGTTTCAAACTGCCCAAGACCTATCTGGTGCAGGTTGAGGGCGTTCCCGATAGCGGGGCGCTCAATGCCTTGCGCCGCGGCGTGACGCTGAACGACGGACCGACCCGCCCGGCCAAGGCAGAGGCGATTGCCCCGCCCGAGCTATGGCCGCGCGATCCGCCGGTGCGCTACCGCAAGACGGTTGCTGATAGCTGGCTGCGGCTGACCATCACCGAAGGGCGCAATCGGCAAGTGCGCCGCATGACGGCGGCGGTCGGCCACCCGACCTTGCGGCTGGTGCGCTGGAGCGTGGGCGAATGGACGATTGCCGGATTGGGTCAGGGCCAATGGGACGCGGTTTGAACGGGGCCAGCCCGATGGCGGCAAAAATATCCGTGGTGGGCGATGACGGGCTCGAACCGCCGACCCTCTCGGTGTAAACGAGATGCTCTACCAACTGAGCTAATCGCCCCACGGCATGGCGCGGCATGGGAAGCGGCGCGGTTTGGTGAGGTGCTATCTAGCGGCAAAAAGTTCAAAATCAATTGCGCATGTGGTGCGAATTGCATTGGCCCGCTAAAGGCGCTGGCGATGAGCGCGCAAAGACTCCTTGTTCTCGGCACCGGCGGGACGATTGCCGGCTCGGCTTCCTCGGCGACGGGGCAATCCTATGCCGCGGGCGACATCACCCTGGAGGTCATGGTCGCCAATATCGCCGCGCTTGACCTTGAGGTGGAGCTGGTCGCCAGGCCCATCGCCCAGATCGGGTCGCAGGATATTGGCTGGCCGCAATGGTCTGCGCTTCATGCCGAGATTGCCGCGGCACAGGGCGATGCCGACATTGCCGGTGTGATTATCACACATGGCACCGACACGGCGGAAGAAACTGCCTTTCTGCTCGACCTGACGCTGGATGCGGGCATGCCGGTGGTGATGGTGGGCGCGATGCGTCCGGCAGATGCCGTGGGCAGCGACGGGATTCGCAATCTCCTCAACGCGATCCGCGTCGCCAGCGATCCCCGCGCGCGCGACCGGGGCGTGATGGTGGTGATGGGCGACACGGTGTTTGCGGCCAGCGATGTGCGCAAGGCGGCGACGTCGAACATCGACGCTTTCAAGGGCTACCCGCGAGGGCCGATTGCGCGCGTGACGCCGTCCAGCCTCGACTGGTTTGCACCCGCCCATCGGATCGGTAGCACCAAGCGTTTCCCCTGGCCCGAGGCCTTGCCGCGTGTTGCGATATTGACGGCGGGGGCCGGGATGGACGCCATGCCGGTGCAGGCGCTGTTGGGGATCGGGTGCAAGGGGATCGTCATCGCCGGGATGGGGCAGGGCAACGCTCCGCGCGTGGTGCTGGACGCGCTGGCCGACGCCGTGCGCGCCGGGGTACCCGTGGTCCGGTCATCGCGCGTCGATGAAGGTATGGTGGACCGCAATGTCGAGGTGGACGACGACGCCCTCGGCTTCGCCGCCGCCCGCGCTCTCGGCCCGGCCAAGGCGCGCGTGCTGTTGATGCTGCTGATCGCCAGCGGGATCACCGATGCAGGCGCGGTGCAAGCGGCGTTTGACGGGGGGTGAGGGGGCGTGGTGGCTGTTGCCGATTTTTGATCTAAAACGGAAATTGGGGTGGCGGCGCCGTTGCGGACACTTTTACCAGATAAATCCGCCCATTTTGCCGTCGCATCTTTCGTGGAAACACATGCACGAGCGACGAACGCTATTCCTAGTGCTGCCCCCGCTTGGCCAAACTTCGGTATTGCCGGATTACGCGCTTCAGGCCGAATTATGCGCTCGAGAGGCAATCTCTTGCAACTTTCAGATCGTGACCGGAGAACACTCTTTCTGCACTCTCGATTGACGGCCTTGCCTTTTGAATTGCTTCGCCAACTGCTGGCAATCGAAGTGATGCAACATGCGCCTCTTCGCTTGGCCAGACCTCGTAAACCCAGATTGCCTTTGCATCGGTGCTGTCCAGTACGATGGAATAATGGAGGCATTGTTCCATGCTGGTTGCAGCTCCGTACATCAGATCTGCAACCGTCTGTCGCCCATCAGGTGTGCAAAGTAGCCTGTTCAAAACGGCGAACATAATTCCTTCCTCTTCCAAAATGGACCATCTGATGTTTGTCGAGCCAATCATAGCTGCGACCAGTCCTATTGCTTCCCTACGCCTCACGAGAGTGCCAACCAAGGTTGAAGCACGGCAATTACGAGCGCATGTGCGACAACCACTGGCAGCAGCGCTCCTTTGCCAACGATAACTGCCCAAGCAAGGAACCCGCCTAACATCGCTGTTCCAATCAGCGGCCAGAACGCTCCGGCCAGTCCTGCCTCGACGTACCCAATGTGGATTGCAGCAAATAGCGCTGCAGAAATTGCGATTTTGAGCCAATCAGGTCCTTCGGCCTTGGCAAGCCTTAAGATCACATAGCCTCGAAAAATCACTTCTTGTGTCCATCCATCGATTGCGGGAATGCTGGAGAACAAGGCGTTGAGCGAAGAAGGTTCTAAGATGCGCCCTGGCTCCTTCACAAAAAAAAGTACCGCGGTGCCGATATGGATAAGAGCAGCTGCGAGCGCGATGGCCCATGCCTTCCTATTCCCTGTCTTCGCTGTTGCCCGTATCGCGTCTCTAACCGTCGGTAGGAAGATTGCGGCCGTCAGAACAAGGAGCAATTGTGCGAATGTCCCCCCAATCATGGGGGCAACCCAATAAAATTCCGCAACATCCACGCGTGGATCAAGATATGTTGATAAGTGAACCAAATCCATGATCGTATAAGACAGGAAGATAAAGGATGCAGAGATGAGAACCACCTCCATCACTGCCCAGCTTAGCTTATCGCAGATGTGGTTTCGTGCATCTTCTGTCTGGCCTGCAGCGCCTAAGGTCATTGCTTTCTCCTCACCCTTCCCACCCTTACTAGTCTATCGTAGAGTAGATTGCAATGACAGATGAATCACCCCATCCTCACACGCAAGAGTTGACAGTTCTTGGTCTCGTCGCGCTGGGGAAACGTTATGGCTTCGAGATGGAAGAGTTCATCGCACGCACCGAAATGAAGCGATGGAATGAGATCGGTAATTCAACGATCTACAAGCTACTCAAGGATTTGAGCGCTAAGGGCTTTCTCGATGTGAAAAAAGTTTCAGGAGGGAGAGGCCCTGCTCGAAACGAATATCACTTGACGAATGCGGGAGAGGAAAGGCTGCAATCTCAAATTCTGGCAGCAATACGCTCGGATCGATCAATAAAATTGGATCGCTTGGTGGGGCTCTTTTTTATGCCGCTGTTGGCCAAAGAGCGTGCGTCAGGCGTCCTGTCAACGCTCCTCAAGGAGCTTCAATCGGCAAAGAAAGACCTTGAGGCGCAATTGACCGAGTTGGAAGGAGATCTGATCGGTGAAGCGATTATTGGCTTTTATGCGGACGTTCAAGCTGCCGAAATCAAAGCAATCTTGAAGGTGCTTTCTGGTCTAGAAAGTTGAACTCCGGATACCAGATTGCAAGACCACCAAAGCGAACAGGCGAAACAAGAATTTGCTGGCTACAAAATGTCCGTTTTCCAACCTAAGCCAAGCCGCCAAGCCCAAAGCCTCCACTCGCCAATAGCGGTCAATCGGCAGTCACGAGCCCCCGCGCCTTGCGGGGACTCGCACCTGACCGGATCAACCCCAGGGCGTGACCAGATATTTCTCGCCGGTTTTCATCTGGCGGTAATCGGTGATCGCTGGCTTGGTCAGCATCTCTTCGAGATTGACCTTGGCTTTATAATGGCTGGCAAAGGTGGTGGTCAGATTTTGCTGCACGCGGGTGCGCATTTTCACCACGGTTTCCATTCCCGCCTTGGCGAGGAATGGGGTGAGCAGCCAGCCCGCAACCTGCCATTGCAGCCCGTAAGACGGAGTCAGGATGGTCGGGCCGAGATCGAGCCGCCCATACATATACATCTTCTTGTCCTGATTGGAGCCATAGCGCGAATATTCGCCCATCTGGCTGGAGGCGACCTGCTCCATCGCTTTCAGCACATGGTCGGTGTTCTGCCCGCCGCCAATCGGATCGAAGCCGAGGAACGCGCCAGTATCTTTAATCGCGGCGCGCAATTGCGCCATGTAATCATCGTCTGATGAATTCACGACATGGGTCGCGCCCAGCGCTTTGAGCAGGTCCACATGATCCTGTTTGCGGACGATATTGACCAGCTGCATCCCATCTTCGAGGCAGATCTTGTTGAGCATCTGGCCAAGGTTGGACGCGGCGGCGAGGTGGATGATCGCGCTGTGGCCTTCCATCCGGGCGGTTTCGACAAAGCCCAGGGCGGTCATCGGATTGACGAAAGACGACGCGCCTTCCTCGGACGAATGATCGCCCAGCGGCAGGCACATCTTCGCGTCGGCAATGGCATATTGGCTGAAGGCATGGCCGGGGACGCAGGCGACCCGCTTACCCAGCAGTGCTTTTGCCATGTCGCTGTCGCCGGTCGCGATCACTTCGCCCGCGCCTTCGTTACCGGCGGTGAGGCGCTGTCCGTGGCGGCCTTTTTGCCCTGAGAGAAAGGGTTCGGGCATCTGCGCGACGACCTTGCCGGGCGAATATTCGGCGGTTTCGAAATCGGCGGCGCTGGTCAGGATCGCCAGATCGCTGGGGTTGATCGGGGCGCCCTCCATGCGGACCAGCACCTGATTACCGGTCGGGGTGGGGAACTGGCTTTCGGCCACTTCAAGCGTGAGTTTGCCGTCTGCGGTCAGCGTAGTGAAAAGCTGTTTTCCGGTGGTGGTCATTGGTCTTGAGTCTCCCATCTCGATTAGGTCATTGCGAGGAGCCGAAGGCGACGCGGCAATCCAGCGGGCCTTGGGACTGGATTGCTTCGCTACGCTCGCAATGACGAACTGGCTAGGGTGACGTTAGGTCAAGCATCGCCGGGATAGACTGCCTCTGCGAAATACAGCCCTTGCGGCGGGGCGTTCAGACCCAGCGCAGCGCGGTCTTTCGCGGCCAGCGCTTCTGTCAGTTGTTCGGGCGTCCTTGACCCGGAGCCGACCAGCATCAGGCAGCCAACCATCGAACGGACCTGATGGTGGAGGAAACTGCGCGCGGCGGCGTGGATATGCACTTCGGGGCCGAATTCGGTTTCGGCGTGCACCACATCCAGCCGGTCGAGCGTCTTGACCGGGTCCTTTGCCTGACAATGGGCGGAGCGGAAGGTGGTGAAATCGTGCAACCCGGTCAGCGTCTGTGCGGCGCGGTGCATAGCCTCGACATCGAGTTCAGGCGAAACCTGCCACACCCGGTCGCGCGCCAAGGTTGCCGGCGCGCGGCGATTGACGATCCGGTAGAGATAGCGCCGCCCGGTGCAGGAAAACCGCGCGTGCCAATCGTCAGCCACCACCTCGCAATGCGTGACCGCGATGGGTTCGGGGCGCAGGTGCGCGTTTACCGCCTCCATCAGGCGGAACGGGGCAATGTCCTTGGCCAGATCGACATGACCGCGCATCGCCAGCGCATGGACCCCCGCATCGGTGCGACCCGCGCAATGCAGCGCGGCCTCTTCACCAGTGATGCGGTGCAATGCCTCCTCGATGCTCTGTTGCACGCTGGGCCCGTGCTTCTGCCGTTGCAGCCCCTGAAACGGGGTGCCGTCAAATTCGAGGGTGAAGTCGAACCGGGTCAAGACAGGATCGCCCCCGCTGTCACCCGATTGCCGCGCAGGAAATCGCTGCGATCCAGCGCCGGTCTGCCCGCGCGTTGCAGGCGCAAGGGACGCAGCGCCCCGGTGCCGCAGGCGATGGTGAGATCGCCATCCAGCACCTCACCCGGCGCGCCGGACCCTTCGGCCGGTTCGGCCAGCAGCAGCTTCACTCTTTCGCCGTCAATTTCGAACCAAGCACCGGGGAAGGGGGCGAGGCCGCGCACTTTGCATTCGATCACCTCGGCAGGCTCGCTCCAGTCGATGCGCGCCTCAGCCTTGTCGATCTTGGGCGCATAGAGCGCCGCTGCATTGTCCTGCGCAATCGGTGCGAAGGCGGGCAGATCGGCCAGCACCTCCACCACCGCCGCCGCACCCAGCTTCGCCAGTTCCTCCGTCAGCTCGCCGGTCGTCTTGCGCGCCACCGCGGTCCGAACCACACGCAGCATCGCCCCGGTGTCCAGTCCCGCCTCCATCTGCATGATCGTCACGCCTGTCTCCGCATCGCCCGCCATCACCGCGCGGTGGATCGGCGCTGCCCCGCGCCAACGCGGCAGGATCGAGGCGTGGATATTGATGCAGCCATATGCGGGCGCATCCAAAACCGCTTGCGGCAGGATCAGGCCATAGGCCGCGACCACCGCGACATCGGCATTCAGCGCGGCAAACTCCGCCTGCGTCTCTGTATGGCGCAGGCTTTTGGGCGTGCGCACCGCCAGCCCCAGCTCCTCCGCCTTGGCCTGCACGGGGGAGGGGTGCAGCTGCTTGCCCCGGCCCGAACGGCTCGGCGGCTGCGAGTAAACGCAGGCGATCTCGTGCCCCGCCTCAAACAGAGCGACCAGCGCAGGCACCGCAAAATCGGGTGTTCCCATGAACACTATTTTCATTTTTGGGCGCATGATTTCGGCTTGGCCCTTTCTTGGCTTTGCGCCAGCCCCTATCTCTCCCCCCATGGCATCGCAAGAGATCGAAGCGCTTTCCGGCGCTCTGGCCCGGCTACCCGGCCTTGGACCGCGCAGCGCGCGCCGGGCGGTGCTGTGGCTCGTCAAGAACCGCGAATCCGCGCTGCCCGCGCTGCTCGAATCGCTCGCCGCCGTGTCGGAAACTCTGCTTGAATGCGCGACCTGCGGCAATGTCGATACGCGCGACCCCTGCGGCATTTGCGCCGATCCGCGCCGTGATGCGCGCGCGCTGTGCGTGGTGGAGGATGTCGCGGACCTTTGGGCGCTGGACCGCGCGCGGCTGTTTCCGGGTCGCTATCACGTGCTCGGCGGCAAGCTGTCGGCGCTCGACGGGATCGGGCCGGAAGACCTCAACATCGCATCCCTGATGGAGCGTGTATCCCAAGGCGACGTCGATGAAGTGGTGCTGGCGATGAACGCCACATTGGAAGGGCAAACCACCGCGCATTACCTTGCCGAACGGCTCGCCGAACATGCGGTGCGCATCACGCAGCTTGCCCATGGGTTGCCTGTCGGCGGAGAGCTGGACTATCTCGACGAGGGCACGCTGGCGCAGGCATTGCGCGCACGACGTCCAATGGAATGATGCGCCAAAAGCCCGGTTAAGGCGCTATCCCGTCGGCAAGAATGATGCGCGAATTGGCGTTATCTGTTCGGAGCGGCTTGATCGCCTGATATTCCGCCGAATTCCAGAATTCGAGCAGCCGCGCATGGTCGGGAAACTCAATCACGACGAGCCTGCCCTCGATCGGGCGACCTTCAGGCACTTCGTTTTCACCGGCGCGCACGATATACCGTCCGCCATATTCCGCGATCAAGGGAGCAGCCGCCTCCATATAGGCCGGATATTCGTCAGGGTTGGTCACTTCGACCTCGGCAATCAGGTAGGCTGGTCTATTGGCCTGATCTTGCAGCGCGTCGGGGCTATCAGGGGCCTCTGAACAGCTGACGATGCCAAGGCACACGGCAAGACCAAGTATGGCCCTGCAAGATTTTCCAAACATTGCTTTTTCCCTTTTGCGATTTCGAGATAACTTGAAAGCCGGTCGCGAACAACATATTTGCCGGGCATGGCTATCCTTGAAATCCTCGAAGTGCCGGACCCCCGGCTCAAAATCGTGTCCAGTCCCGTCGCACCGGACGAATTTGACGACGATCTGAAACAGCTGGCCGCGGATATGCTGGAAACGATGTATGACGCCCCCGGCATCGGGCTTGCGGCGATTCAGGTCGGCGTGCCCAAACGTTTGCTGGTGATCGATCTGCAACCCGAAGACCCCGATGCAGAACCAGTAGCCTGTGATCACGACGGGCACAGCCACACCCATCCCGCAACCAAGCGCGAGCCGCGGGTGTTCGTGAACCCGGTGATCGTCGATCCGGCGGAGGAATACACGACCTTCAACGAAGGCTGCCTGTCGGTCCCCGAAATCTATGCCGATGTGGACCGCCCCGCGACCTGCACCGTCCGGTATCAGGATCTCGATGGCAAGGCGCACGAGGAACATCTCGAAGGGCTGCTGGCGACCTGCCTCCAGCATGAAATGGACCACCTCGAAGGGATCCTGTTCATCGACCATTTGTCGCGGCTGAAACGCCAGATGGCGCTGAAGAAGCTGAAGAAGATACGGCAAGCGGCGTAGTTTCTTTTGCGAAGGCGCATCCGCGCCTTCGTCCTCGCTAGACGCGCAGCAAAGCTGCGCCCGCTGCGGGCGGGCAGTCGCCCTTGCGGCGCTGCTCACCGACTTCCCTCATCCCGTCATTCCAGCGAAAGCTGGAATCCAGAGCAATAATCGGTCGAAAAGCGCAATCAAAGCACTGGCGTTCCCTATACGTTCCGTATAAGCTCCCGCTATGGAACAAATGATTCTCCTCCTCATCACCCTTGTTGCCGGCCTTGCTTTGGGCGGTGTCGCTGCCTGGTTCTTTGCCTCGCGGCCGGTCGCCGATCTGCGAGAACGGCTGGCTGAGCGCGAGGGTGAGGCGCGGGCGCTGGACGAGAAATTCCGCAAGGCGGTGACCGAACTTGCGACCATGTCTGAGCGTGCTGCCGGGGCCGATGAACTGGCGGCAAAGCTGGAACAGGCGCGCATGGAAAACGCCGATTTCCGCGCCGAACGCGCCGGGTTTGCCGAACAGAAACGCCTGCTCGAAGAATCGCGCGAAAAACTGCTCAAGGAGTTTGAAAACACCGGTGCGGCGGTGCTGGGCAAGGCGCAGGAGGCGTTTCTGCGCCGCGCAGAGGAACGCTTCAAGCAATCCGAGGAAACCGGCGAGGCCAAGATCAAGGCGCTGTTGTCGCCCGTGGGCGAAAAGCTCGCCTCTTACGAAAAGCAGGTGAATGAGCTGGAGGCCAAGCGCACCGACGCGTTCGGGCAATTGAACGGCCTGATCCAGTCGATGCGCGAAGGGCAGGAGGAAGTCCGGCGCGAGGCACAGCGGCTTGGCAATTCGCTCACCAACGCGCCCAAGGCGCGCGGGCGCTGGGGCGAGCGGGCGCTGCAAAATGTGCTCGAACAATGCGGGTTGGCCGAGCACACCGATTTCCACCTCGAACAATCGACCGATGGCGATGGCGGGCGGCTGCGGCCCGATGCGATCGTCAATGTGCCGGGTCAAAAGAAGCTGGTGATCGACGCCAAGGTGTCCCTGAACGCCTATCAGGCTGCGTTTGAGGCTGACAATGAAGACGAGCGCAAACGCCATCTCGACCTGCACACCAAATCCATGCGCAACCACGTCCAGACTTTGGGATCGAAAAACTATCAGAGCCAGTTTGATGATGCGCCCGATTATGTCGTGATGTTCGTACCGGGTGAACATTTCGTCGCCGCTGCATTGGAACATGACCCGGAGCTTTGGGATTTCGCGTTCCGCAACAAGGTGCTGCTGGCGACCCCGACCAATCTGGTCGCCATTGCGCGCACCGTTGCGCAGGTCTGGCGGCAGGACAAGATGGCCGCCGAAGCGCAGGAAATTGGCAGGATCGGCGCGGAATTGTATGACCGGCTGCGGGTTGCCGCGGAGCATATGAAGCGCGTTGGCGGCGGCCTTGAAACCGCAGTCAGCAATTACAACAAGTTCGTCGGCAGCTTTGAACGCAACGTGCTGTCGTCGGGCAAACGCCTCGCTGACAAGGGCATCGAAATCGGCAAGCGTGAGATCGAGGAAGTGCCGCTGGTCGAAAGCGCCCCGCGCTACAACGGCGGCGATGCGGCGGGGGTGGACGCGGAATATCCCGCGCTCGAACCTCGCAAGGATGCGGCGGAATAGCCACTCGCGATTTTCCTACAGCGACGCTTTATGCTTTGGTGGGCGCGGCTCTTTCCCATTGTCGTCCGCGCCGCGTTGCGCATTATTGCCCGCATCGCAGAACCGCCATGGAACGCCGTTTTTGTTGGAAAAGTGTCAAGCGCCGAATTTGGGCGTAAAGCTCTGAAATAAAGGTAAAAAAGGCTGAAAAACCCGCTTGACACATTGTCCAATGTGTCAAGCAAACCGGAACTGCAGCCAGTCAGCTATCAAGCGCCGCCAGCACTTCATAGGCCAGCACCGCGCCCGCCACAGCGGCGTTGAGCGAATCGGCGCGGCCTTTCATCGGCATGGTGACGCGCAGGTCGCATTCCGCCTCATAGGCGTCGGGCAGCCCCTGCGATTCGTTGCCCACCAGCAGGAAACACGGCGCAGCATAGGGCGCGGCGCGATAGGGCACCGCATCCCTCAGGGAGGCCGCAACCAATTGACCCGGTTCGCACCTTAGCCATGGCAAAAACTCCTCCCACCGCGCCTGCGCCAGCGCCACTGTGAACAGCGCCCCCATGCTCGCGCGCACCGCCTCCGCGCTGAACGGATCGGCGCAATCGTCGATCAGGATCAACCCGCCCGCGCCCACCGCATCGCAGCTCCTCAGCATCGTGCCAAGATTGCCCGGATCGCGCAGGTCCTGCGCCACCAACCAGATCGGCGCGGCGCTGCGATCAAGCTGCGCGAGTCCGGTTGCGAATTCGTCAAACAGGCCAATCACGCTCTGCGAATTGCTCTTGCCGGTGATTTTTGAAAGAATATCGGGGGTGGTGGTCAGGATTTCGCCGCCCGCCGCCGCAACCTCTGCCTCCAGCCGATCGAGCAATTCGTGCCGTTCGCGCCCCTCGGCCATCACCAGTTCGCGCGGCAAGTAACCGCTGCTGCGCGCATCCTCCAGCAGCCGCAAACCCTCGACCAGAAACTGCCCGGTGCGCTTGCGGTGCTTCTTGTCGCGCAAAGAGCGCAGATATTTGACCGTGGGGTTGGAAAAACCGGTGATGTGTTTGCGCGTCATGCGGATTATGGCCTGGCCAAATTCACTCTTCGCCAAAGCCGTTTTCGACCAGCGCCGCGAGTTCCGCCATGACCGCCTGCGCGCCTTCGCCGCTGACGATCAGGTCGACCGTATGTCCCTTTGCCGCGCCCAGCATCATCAGCCCGAGGATCGAACCGCCTGCCGCCTCGTTCCCGTCTTTCGCCACGCGCACCTGTGTTCCTTCGGGCAAAGCCGCCACAGCGCCCACGAATTTGGCGCTGGCGCGCGCATGCAGCCCGCGTTTGTTGACGATGGTGACGGTTTGACGAATTTCGCTCATCGGCGGGCTCTAGCTCCCGCCGCTGGCGCTGCGCGGCGCGGCGGCATTGCCGAGCAGCTCGCTCGCCACGGTGATGTAATTTCGGCCCGCAGTCTGCGCGGCTTCGACTGCGCTGACGACGTCCATCACCTTGCGCGCCCCGGCCAGCCGGATGAGCATCGGTAGATTGATCCCGGCAATCACTTCAACCCGGCCCGCGTCAAGCAGCGAGATGGCGAGATTTGAAGGAGTGCCGCCGAACAGATCGGTCAGGATGATGACCCCGCTGCCGGCATCCACCGCACCAATCGCATCGGCAATGTCGGCGCGGCGTTGCTCCATATCGTCACTGGGGCCGATGCAAACCGTCGCAATGCCCGTTTGCGGGCCAACGACATGTTCCATGGCTTCGACGAATTGGTCGGCGAGGCCGCCATGAGTAACGAGGATCAAACCGATCATATGCGAATTCAATCCAATAGCGCCGCGTGGCCCGTTTCGATTTTCCGACAAGGGTTCGGCATATCCTCAAACTTGCGTCTTTGCCGGGTGTCAGCGCCGAGTGCCTTCAATTTCGTCGGCGGCGCGTGACCCCAGATTGCGATGGCGGACCGTGGGCGAAAATCCCGCCTCGCGCAAGTCCTGAGCCATGGCTTCGGCGGTGAAGACCGAGCGGTGTCTCCCTCCGGTACAGCCAAAGGCGACATGGACATAGGCTTTGCCCTGCGCGGCATAGCGGGGCAACAGGGTCAGCAAAAGCTCGCGCATTTGCTCGAACGCGGGGCGGAACGCCGGGTCGCGTTCAATGTGCTGCCCGACCGCGTCATCCTGTCCAGTGAGCTCGCGCAGCTCTTCGACCCAATGCGGATTGTCGAGGAAGCGCATGTCGAACACCAGATCGGCGAGCGGCGGCATTCCGCGCGCAAAACCAAAACTGGAAACCGTCAGCGTGGGGGTCGCCGGCAATTCCTGTGCGAACAATTCGCGCACTCGGCCCTGCAATTCATTGGCCGAAAGCGCTGTGGTGTCGACGACAATCTCTGCCCAGCGGCGCAGCGGTTCGAGCAATTCCCGCTCTGCCGCGATGCCGTCGCGCACGGTGCGGCCCTGCGCCATCGGGTGGCGGCGGCGCGTTTCGTTATAGCGCCGCTCCAACTCACCACCCGCGCAATCGAGGAACATGAAAGTGAGCGCAATATCCGGCCGCAATGTGAGGTCTTTGACGAGCGCGATGATTTCGCCGGGCACAAATCCGCGGGTGCGCGAATCGAAGCCAATGGCGAGCGGCGCGCGCGCCGCGTCCATACCGCCATCGGGTTCGGCAACAAGCCGTTCAAGCAGCCGCACCGGAAAATTGTCGATCGCTTCCCACCCCAGATCCTCCAGCACATCAAGTGCGGTCGATTTGCCCGCCCCGGAAAGCCCGGTGACCAGCAGTAGGCGCAGCCTGCTATCGTCAGATTCAAGGATCGGTGGTGTTTCCATCGCACCGCACTTTTCGCGCTTTGCGCGGCGGAATGGAAACGATTTTTTACAAACTCAGATCACGACGCCGCCAACCCATGCCGCGCCAGCGCCCATTCCGCACGGATCGCAGGGGCGATCGAGCCGGGGGAGAAAGACAGGCACGGCACAAGCACGCCCAGAATTTCGCGTTGCAGCGCGGCTTTGGGCAGCCTTTCACATTCTGCGCCCAGCGTCAGGATCAGCGCCAGCGGGCTGGGCGGGGCGATCGGCAATTCGATGAGCGCGACCCCGCGCACCTCGATCAGGCCGGCGATATTGGGCGGCGGTCCCGCCATGACCGCTTCGCCGTCCCGCGACAGCATCACCGCATCGTCCCCGATCAGCTGGGCTCCGCGATCAATCAGCGCCAGCGCGAGTGAGGATTTGCCGCTGCCCGGCGGCCCCTCTATCGCCAGCGCCCGTCCGCCAATGGCGACCACGCTGGCTTGCATGATCGGCGATTGCTGCTGCTGCATCTGCGCCTACACCGCCGCTGGCAGGCGCAGATGCAGGCAAGCGCCCGGCGCGCCATCGGGACGCGCGGCCGCGATCAGCGATCCGTCATGCGCCTCTGCAATGGCGCGGGCGATAGCGAGCCCAAGCCCCGAATGGTTGCCAAAGTCCTCTGCATCGGGGCGCACCGAATGGAACCGCTGAAACACTTTCTCGCGCGAATCTTCGGGTATGCCCGGTCCGGAATCGCAGACGGTGAGCGACACGCAGTTTCCGTCATTATCGACGGTCACTTCGATCGGAGCATCGGGCGGGGAAAAGGACACCGCATTGTCGAACAGGTTTTCGACGACGCGTTCCAGTCGCGCGCCAACCCCCAGAACCTGCGCGGCAAATCCGCGCGTGGCAAGTTCGATCCGGTGGTCGTGATTCTCAGCGCGGTTTTCGCGGTTGCCGATGATCGCGCGGACCAGATCGCCGAGGTCGATCCGTTCAAAAGTGGCACGCGACATTTCTGCATCGACGCGGCTGGCCTCGGAAATCTCGCTCACCAAACGGTCGATCCGGCGCACATCGTGCGTGGCGATCTGTTCAAGCTCGCGCCGCAATTCGGGATCCTTGACCTTGGGCAGCGATTCGATCGCACTGCGCAGGCTGGCCAGCGGATTCTTGATCTCATGCGCCACGTCGGCGGCGAAACTGTCAACCGCGTCAATCCGTTGGCGCAGCGCAGTCGTCATGTCCGAAACCGAGCGGGCAAGCTGGCCGATTTCATCGCTGCGTTCGGGCAGGCGCGGCACTTCCACGTCGCGCTCGCGCCCCTGCCGAACCTTTTGCGCCGCCCGCGCGAGCAACTGCAACGGGGTAACGATGGTGCGCGCAAGATAAAGCGACAGCAGCGCCGAGGCGAACAGCACCGCCAACACCGCGATCACCAGCGCCGAACGCGCCGCCCGCACACTCTCGGTGATATCTACAGCGTTGCGCACCGTCAGCAGGGTAGCGCCGTTAAGGCCGACCGGGGCGGCGGCGGTGATTACCGGGGTGCCATCGACCCAGTCATACAGCCGCACCTGACTCACCCCTTGCTCGCGCGCGGCGACCAGTTCGGGAAAAGAATCGGCGGTTTGCGCCTCGGGCTCGACATAGTCCTGCACCGGCTCAGCACTGACAATCGTATCGACCGTCCGGTCAAGCCAGCGCGCCCATTGCTGATCCCAGGAATCGTCGCTGATATCCTCAAGCTTGAAGGCCGGCTCAGCCAGCATGAAACTGTCCGCCCACAGCAGCCCTTCGGCGTCGAACATCCGCATCCGCATCCCTTGCTCCCGGCCGATCTGGACGAGCAGGGCCTCTTGCCGCTCTCGCGTTGCCCCGGCGAGCGCTTCGGCGGTAATCTGCGCCTCGATCCGCGCGAGTTTGAAACGTTCATTGATGAGCTGCGTGCGGTAGGTGTCGAGATAAAACAGCCCGCCCGACAACAGCGCCAGCGGCAGAATGTTCACCACCAATATGCGCGCAGTGAGCGAGAACCGGCCAACCACCGTGCGTCGTTCCAGACCTTGACGCCCGAAACGTTGTGCGACACCGCTGGCCGCACCGCGCACCGCTCCATTGGTGAAGGAGGCGAGGGGGTTAGCCATCGGTGAAACTGTAACCCGCGCCATAAAGCGTATCAATTGCGCCGAATTCCGGGTCAACCACACGGAATTTGCGCCGCATGCGTTTGATGTGGCTGTCAACGGTGCGGTCATCGACAAACACATCGTCTGGATAGGCAGCATCCATCAATTGATTGCGGCTCTTGATGACCCCCGGCCTTGTTGCCAGCGCCTCCAAGATCAGGAATTCGGTTACCGTTAGGCTGATCGGCAGATCGTTCCAGGTCACATGATGCCGCGCCGGGTCCATCTTCAGCCGCCCACGTTCAATGCGCGGATTTGCCGGTTCGGGCGCGCTCGTTTCATGCCCGATCGTCCGGTCCGGCTCTGCCCGGCGCAGGATCGCGCGGATCCGTGCGGTCAGCAAGCGCAGGCTGAACGGTTTGGCGATATAGTCATCTGCGCCCAGTTCCAGCCCGGCCTCCTCATCCGCCTCGTCATCCTTGCTGGTTAGGAATATCACCGGCAATGGCCCGTGCGCGCGCACCCGCCGGAGCAATTCCAAACCGTCCATCTTGGGCATCTTGATATCGAACACCGCCAGATCGGGGGGATTCTCGATCAGTGCTTTCAACGCAGTTTCACCATCGGAATAGAGGCGCGTAACGAATCCTTCGGCCTGAAGCGCGATAGAAACCGTGGTCAGGATATTGCGGTCATCATCCACCAGCGCGATTTCGACCGCATCCCTTTGCGGCGCGGCGGAATCGGCCCTGCTGCTGTGTTCGCTATCCATGTCGACCCTGCTTCTCCTCTTGCCCGCATGATCGGTAGCGCCAATGCGCGGTTGAAACAATTGAACAGACGCAATTGCCAGGGACGGCGAAGCAATTCGCCCTGCTTTCAAAGCTATCGTGCAGTTGCGAAAAACCTGCCTGAGAATTGTGCGCTGCGGTGCCGGGTTGCGCGGTTTGACGGGGGGCAATGACGCATCTATGCCGATTAGCGAATTGGGAGCCCATGCAGTTTTGCCCGCTCGCGCCGCGCTTATCCAAATGGATGCGGATGGCGCTTCCGTTCTTTTGAAATCTTGCCTCCAAGTCCCTCATTTCAGGAGAAGCCACGTTGATCCCCCTCGCTCATTCGCTCGCTGCCCAGGGCATCGAGACTGAAGCATCCATCCGCTCCAATCTGGGCACGCCGGCCTTGGTCGAAGCGTCCATTGCCGCCGGTGAAGGCGCATTGTCGCAGCATGGCGCGTTGGTCGTGCAGACCGGGGCCAAGACCGGTCGCAGCGCCAAGGACAAATTCATCGTCCGCGATGCCACCACCGAAGACACCGTGTGGTGGGGCAAGGTCAACGCCGCGATGACGCCTGCACATTTTGCCGCGCTCAAGGCTGATTTTCTCACCGCGCTCGCTGGGCAACAAACGCTGTATGTCGCCGACCTGTTCGGCGGATCGCAGCCAGAGCACCGCGTCAATGTCCGCGTCATCAACGAATTGGCCTGGCACAATCTGTTCATTCGCACGCTGTTGGTGCGCCCGGATGAAAGCGAACTGGCGAATTTTGCGCCCGAATACACCATCATCGACCTGCCCAGCTTCCGCGCCGACCCGGCGCGTCACGGGACCAATTCCGAAACGGTCATCGCGGTAAACCTCAGCGAGAAACTGATCCTGATCGGCGGCACCAAATATGCCGGCGAGATGAAGAAGAGCGTGTTCGGCATTCTCAATTACCTGCTCCCGGCAAAGGGCGTGATGCCGATGCATTGCTCCGCCAACATCAGCGGCCCCAATGGAAAGAATGGCGGCAAGACGGCGGTGTTCTTTGGCCTGTCGGGCACCGGCAAAACCACGCTATCCGCCGACGCCAGCCGCACTCTGATCGGCGATGACGAACACGGCTGGTCCGACACCGCCGTGTTCAATTTCGAAGGCGGCTGTTACGCCAAGATGATCCGCCTGTCCGAAGAGGCCGAGCCGGAAATCTACGCCACCACCCGCCGGTTTGGCACGGTGCTGGAAAATGTCGTCATGGACCCGGCGACGCGCGAACTGGATCTGGATGACAACAGCCTCGCCGAGAACACCCGCGGCGCCTATCCGATCGACTTCATTCCCAACGCCAGCAAGGACAATCTCGGCCCGGTGCCCAGCCATGTCGTCATGCTGACCGCCGATGCGTTTGGCGTGCTGCCGCCGATTGCGCGGTTGACGCCCGAACAGGCGATGTATCATTTCCTGTCCGGCTACACGGCCAAGGTCGCGGGGACCGAAATTGGCGTGACCGAGCCTGAGGCGACCTTCTCCACCTGCTTTGGTGCGCCGTTCATGCCGCGCCACCCCAGCGTCTATGGCAATCTGCTGAAACAGCGCATTGCCAAGGGCGAGGTGCAGTGCTGGCTGCTCAACACCGGCTGGACCGGGGGCAAATACGGCACCGGCAACCGCATGCCGATCAAGGCAACCCGCGCGCTGCTCAATGCGGCGCTGGATGGCAACCTTGACGCGGTGGAATATCGCGAGGATGCCAATTTCGGCTTTGCCGTACCGGTGCATGTGCCGGTGCTGGCCGCCGCCGGGATCGACCAGACCATCCTCGATCCGCGCAGCACCTGGGCGGACAAGGGCGAATATGACGCGACCGCGGCAAAGCTCGTCCAATTGTTCATCGACAATTTCGCTGAGTTTGAGGCGCATGTTGACGAAGGCGTGCGCCGGGCGGCTCCGGTGGCGGCCTGAAACGGAGCGGCGCGATACAATTGCTTGCAAGAGGCCCCGTGCGGTTCGCCGTGCGGGGCCTTTCTTGTGTCACACCATCGCGCTAAGGCTGGTGCGACATTTTTTGGGAGGGAACCATCATGAGCCTGTTTGACAGCATCCTTGGTCAGGTAACGAACAATCCAACGGTCACCAATATGGCGGAGAAATTCGGCATTGATCCGCAATTGGCGGCGCAGGCGGTGGCGGCGCTGGGCGCAGGGCATCAGGACGAACGCGACACGATCGAAGTTGCCGCTGAAAAAACCGGGATGGACGCTGACATGCTCGGTCAGATCCGCGACGCCATCGGCGGCGAAGGCTCGCTGGGCAAATTTGCCGCGATGATCGATCAGGATGGCGACGGCAATCCGCTCGACGAACTGACCGACATCGCCTCTGGCCTGTTCGGCCGCAAGTAAGACGCCGAGACGGGGACCGATCATGAGCCTTGCAAGCATGCTCCAGCAGACCGGAGCGATTTCTGCCATGGCGCGCGAGCTTGGCGTTGATGAAAACACCGCCAAGACCGCTGCCGGGGCGCTGCTTCCGGCGATTGTCGCGGGCATGGGGCGCAGCGCCACTGGCGGGGCGGCGACGCCCGATCCGCTGGGCGGGCTGGGCGGCTTGGCCGGAGCGATCCTGGGCGGCGCAGCAGGGGGCGGTGCTGGCGGAGGGCTGGGCGGCGGACTGCTCGATGCGGTGCTGGGCACTCAGCCAACCCCGACCGCGCCGGGCAACGACATCCTCGGCAATATTTTCGGTAGCAAGGACGTCAGTCGCTCGGTCGCAGGGGAGGTCGCGGCGATGACCGGGATCGACGAAGGCTTGCTCAAGAAAATGCTCCCGATCCTCGCCATGGCGGTCGCGGGCTATATGGCCCAACAGGCTTCCGGCGGAGCCCCCGCAGGTGGATCGGCCCCTGCGGCAAACCCGCTGGGCGGTATTCTTGGTTCGATCATCGGCGGAATGATGACGCGCTAGGCGCGAGGAACGCTTGACACATTGCCAATGTGTCAAGCAGGGCGGCCCCCTTAAATCTCTGAAATAATACGAAAACGCAGTTTTTCGTCGCTTGACACTTGTCCAACATGATTTCGCATGAAGGATAGCGCACGGGTGCCAACAATAGGAAAGAGCCGCTGGCAGCCTAGCAGGACCGCAGCGTGTAGGAAAATGGCCAGACAGTGCTCTGATCCCCCGCCGCCTTCTTGCTTTGGCAGAGCTGTTGGCGACCTTGGTGTCTTACCCTAATCGGGCTGTGCTTCAGCGTCCTCGGAGCCGGAACTGCCAGCATCGCGGTCACTTTCGTCGGACCCCGCATCCGCTACCGCTTCTGTCCCGGCATCGTCTGATAGTTCGCGCTCTGGCAGGGCCAGCCGCAGCGGCTCTCCTTCGCTGGACTGATCCAGAACATTGACCAGCATCGCAGCCATTTCAGAAAGTCCTCCGCCATGCGGATCGGCGGCGAGCGGTTGCAAACTCTGCCGCGCCAGCGAGATTTTCCCTTCGCCTGCCTGCATGACCGCAACCTGTAGCCATAGCCCCTGATCGAACGGAGCCAATTGCGCCGCTCGCTCCAGCGCGGCGCGCGCGTTTTCAGGCGGCGTCACCCCCCGCTCGGCAAAGCTGCGGTAATAATACATCAGCGGTATGGGATGATCGTTTTCGCGCTGATTGAGTGCGGTCAGCGGCTTCATCGCCGCCTCGTAGGCAGCATCGGGCACCGGTGCATCGGCGGCCATGCGGAACAGCGCATAGCCTTTTTGAACATAGGCGTTGGTTCGGGCTGGATCGCGCGCCAGCGCCGCATCCGCAGCGGCAATCGCGGCTGCATCGTTTCCGGCATCATATTCGGCCTCTGCCAATGCGGTTTGCACACCCGGATCATCGGGATGGCGGCTTGCAATCTCGCGCGCCTCGATCACCAGCTGAGCAGCCTGCTCGCTGTTCACGCCGCGCTGTGATCGCATCCGCACGGTCATCATTTCAGCTTCGCCAGCTGACAGCGGGCGCAAGGAAATCTGCCCTGTCGTAAGCCGTTCTGGCGGGATCACAAAGGTCATGAAACGCCCGCGAAAATAGGCTTTCAATTCGCGTTCCAACTGGCCCAGATCGCCAAACGCCGCGTCCGCAGCCGCACGCGGCCGCATGCCTTCCATCAGGTTTTGCTGATATTGGACCAGTTGACCCGAACGCTCTTCGTTGAAGGTCAGATAGTGATACAGCAGCCAGCTCCACCCATAAAAGCTGTCTCCGCGACGTGCCCGGCGCGAATCATACACCTCCGGGTCCAGCAATTGTTCAACGCTCACCGGATTGCCGTAAGCCAGTTCCGGCCCCCGGTGCTGCGCGGCGCGGCCGATGATGACGCTGCCATCTTCGTTGAAAGAGGCGGCTGAAAAGAATTCGGCTGCGCCTTCGCTCAGCCAGCGCGGCATAGCAAATCGCGTGCTCGAAATCAGGAAATGGTGTGCATATTCATGCAGCAGGATCACCGTGGAGAAATGCGGATAGCCGCTCCGATTGCGAATATCCTGAACATAGGCGCGGCTGCTGCCTGCGCGCGGAATATACACCCCGCCGATCTGGCGATTGTCAGTGTCCAGCACCCGGCGCAAGTCGCGCTGATTGCCGACGACAAAGATCACCACGCGGTTCGACGGGCTGGGTTTTTCCAATTGTCTGCGGGTGAGGAACGCCAGCGCGGAATGATAGCGTTCGAGATTCTCGGCAAACCGGCGAATGTCACGCTCACTATCGTCGGCGTAGATGACGAAATGATCGCTTTGCGCCTCATACCATTCGGCGTTGGCCGGGACAGCCAGGCCGAACAGGCCCGCAGCGAATGCAACAATCGCAAAGAACCGGCAAATCATGGCTGCAACCCCCCTGACCGCGCCTGCGATTGCACGGTTGGGGGACGAGTATAAAAATCGGGGAGCGTTTGGCCAGCCCCTTTTCGCCGCGCCGCCCGCTTGCGCCTTCATGCCGTCTGGCGCAGCCCGTCGAGATAGGTCCAGATCGTGCTGACCACCACCGATCCTTCGCCGACCGCGCTGGCGACGCGCTTGACCGAGCCGGATCGCACGTCGCCCACCGCAAAGATGCCGGAGGTGCCCGTTTCAAAGGGGCTTTCGCGGCCCGCCGCTGCGCCGGTCAGGACAAAGCCTTTTTCGTCCACCTCGGCCAGACCCGACAGCCAATCGGTGTTGGGCTCTGCGCCGATCATGATGAACAGCGCGCGGGCGGCGATGCGTTGTTGGCTGTCATCGGCGTTGCCGCCGGTTCTTAGCGTGACCGCCTCCAGCCATTTCTCGCCATGCAGCGCCGTGACCTGGCTGTGATAATGGATGGTGACGCGCGGATCGGCCTCCAGCCGCTGCGACAGGTAACTCGACATCGACGCGGCGAGGCTGCTGCCGCGCACCACCAGATGCACATGCGCCGCCGCGCGCGACAGGAACATCGCCGCTTGCCCCGCCGAATTGCCGCCACCGATCACCACGACATCGCTGCTGCCGCAAAAGCGGGCCTCCATTTCGGTCGCCGAATAGAACACGCCAGCGCCCTCCAGCTCCTCCAGCCGGTCAATCGGCAGGCGGCGATATTGCACCCCGGTCGCCACCAGCAAGGCGCGGGCGCAGAGTTGGTCGCCGCCCGCTTCGCCCCCTGACCCATCGCCATCCAGCGTGACGCAAAACGCCCCGTCTTCGCGGCGGGATAGCGCCTCGACCCGGCGCGGCAGGATAAACCTGGTGCCGAATTTCATCGCCTGCACCTGACCGCGAAATGTCAGATCGGTGCCGCTGATGCCGGTGGGAAAGCCCATGTAATTCTCGATCCGGCTGGATGTGCCCGCCTGACCGCCGATCGCGGTATCCTCGATCACCAGCGCCTCGATCCCCTCGGACCCGGCATAGACCGCCGCCGCGACGCCCGCCGGGCCGCCGCCAACGATCAACAGATCGTAGGTCCGCTGCGAACAGATATCGAGATCCAGCCCGAGATATTGCGCGACCTTGCGCGGGGTGGGATCAGCCAGCGGGGTGTCGGCGGCGAGGATCACCGCCGGTTCGTGCCCGATCAGGCTGCACATCGCCGCGGTTTCGCGGTCGGTCGCGTCCATGTCATAACTTTGGAACGGGATGCGATTGCGCGACAGGAACCGCTCCACCGCCTGCACCTGAGGGTCGCGGTCAGCGCCGATGACCTTGATCGTGTCGTTGCGCGCGTCAAACTGCGCCCGCCTCCGCGCGGCGAACACGGTGATGAGATGATCGGACAGTTCGGGCACCTGGCTCATCAACGTCAGCATCGCCTGGCGCGGGGCCTCGATCACTGTTGTGTCCACCGCCGCACGCATCCGCATGATATTGGTGCCGCCGTTGAGAAACCCGATTTCGCCAAGGAATTGCGTGGGGCCGAGCGAGGAGGGCAGCATGCGCTCGCCAGAGCGGGGGTCCGCCACCTCGATCTCGCCCGTGATGACATAGATGAACCGGTCCATCGGTTCGCCAATGTCCATGACGATTGCGCCCGCCGAATAGCGCTGTTCCGCGCCGATTGCGCGGATCGCAGCGACGTGGGCATCGGCCAGCGGCACCCGGCGCATGGTTCCAAGGTCTTGTCCGAGCGTTTCCATCTGCTGCCTCCTGAGCGGTTCAGACTGTCAGATGGGGGACGCCCGGCGCATTACCAGAGCGCGGCGATCACGATTGTCAGGCGGAGGCAATATACCTCGCCACCGTCTTGCCAACCACGTCCAGCGGGGCGTTGCCGCCCAGAATGACGGCGGTGTTGAACGCCTTGAAATCATAGGACGCGCCCATCTGCTGCTGCGCCAGCGCGCGTTGGCGGACGATCTCGCTATGCCCGATCTTGTAGGAACACGCTTGCCCCGGCCAGCTGCAATAACGGTCAACCTCGCTCGCCACTTCTTCGGGTTTCGATCCATTGCGTTCCACAAAGAAGCGGTTGCCCGCCTCGCGGGTCCAGCGTTTGGAATGGAGCCCGGTGTCCACCACCAGCCGGCAGGCGCGGAACGCGAGGCTTTGCAGATAGCCGAGCCGCCCGACCGCGAAATCGTCATAAGCGCCCAGTTCATCGGCCAATTGTTCGCCATACAGCGCCCAGCCTTCGCTGAACGCGCCGAACGCGAGGATTGATCGGATCAGCGGCAGGCGGTTGGAAAATTCGCCCTCCCACACATGGCCGGGGATGCTTTCGTGGAAGGTCAGGTCGGCCAGATCATATTTGCGGTGCAGGTCGGTGGTGCGCAGATTGATCCAGAACCGGCCCGGAATGCTGCCATCCTTGCTGCCCGCGCCGCCATATGCCCCCGGCGCGCCCGCTTCTTCGTTCACAGGGATGCGGCGGACCTCCATATTGGGATCAACCAGCTGATTGAAGGCGCGCGGCATCTGCGCCTTGATCCAGCGGAGCCGTTCATCGATGAAGGCGAAGATTTCCTCGCGCCCCGGATCGCCGGGTGCGAATTGGTAACGCGGGTCGTTGCCCAGCGCCTGCATCCGTTCGCCCACGGTCCCTTGAGTGTAGCCGATGCTGCGCAGGATCGGGTCCATCCGCCCGTGCAATTCGGCGAGTTCGGCCAGCCCCATCTCGTGGATTTCATCGGGGGAAAGCGAGGTGGTGGTCGAGGCGCTGGTGGACCATGAATAATATTCCTCGCCCTGCGGCTGCGCCCAGATGCCCGCGTCGCTCTTGGCAAGGCGGCGCTGGGTCTTGAGCTCGGCAAGCTGCCGCTGGAGCGCGGGCAGCAGGCGGTCGTTGACAATCCCCGCCGCCTGACGCGAGGCCGTGATTGCCGGTTCGAGATCCGCCGTCAGCAGCGGCGCAACATAGGCCCCGCCGCTGTTTGCGGCATCGGCAATGTTCGCCTCCATCTGCGCAATCGTCTTGTCGAGCAGGAAGTCGGGGGGCACCACGCCCATGCCGCGCGCCTCGGCAATGCGATCGGTTTCCCCGTCGAGCACCGCGCTGACTTCATTCAGACGGCCAAGGTAATATTCAACATCCTGCGCATCGCGCAGCGGCTGGGTCGCGGCGAAATGGCGGGGGAAATCAATGTAGCCGCCGACATTCTGGATGACGAGATAAGGGGCGTTGCGCCACGATCCGACCGCGACATCGCCATAGGGCAGCGCCATCCCGGCAAGCGCGCTGGAAAAGGCGCTTTCGACCACTTCGAAACTGGTTTGTTGATCCGGGGTCAGGCCGTCTCTGGGAAAAGCGCGCGCCTCTGCCAGCAGCTGGGTCAGCGTCGCCTGATACGCCTCGCGCCCTTCGGCTCCGGCTGCGCCAAAGGTGCCGCGCCAATCGGCGTATTGGCCGGTATCGACGCCCAGCCCGGTCGCGCGCCCCGGTTCGTGCCGCAGCATCGCATAGGATATCCGGTCGAGCGTTTCGTCTGCGCTTGGAAATGCTGGCGGCGGGGCGTTGTCGACCGAATAGGCCGCGCCCGCGCATCCGGGGACCAGCGCCCCAGTGACGGCGAGTGCAGAAACGCCGCCAAGCCCAGAGAGGGCCTGACGGCGTGTGAAATTGTGTGTTGTCTCGTTCATCCTGGCAGGTGATACCCGCCGAAAGAGCCGAGTCAATCAGTCCTTGAGATCGGCGGGGACGATCCCGCCAGCGGCTGCGATCTTGTTCATCACGGCTTTGTGCAGCGCGATATTGTCTTCGGCAGTGCCCGAATAATCGTCATTGCCCAGTTCCTGCGCCAGTTCCTTGCGGTTGGCATAGCTTGGATCGATCTGAACCAGTTTCATCAGATCGACGATCGAAGTGCGCCAGTTGAGAGCGTCCGCGCCGGGAATGCTGCTGATGCGCTGTTCGACATCGACGCCGCTGATTGCTGCGCGCTTGGGCGCGGCTGTAGGGGTGGCTGCTGCCGGGGTTGCGGCGGGCGCTGGTGCCGGCGTGTCGTCTTCGTCCGAACCGAAAATCGCGTTTGAGATTGAGCTGAAAATTCCCATTGAACCCTCCTGTTGGTACTTCGATCTTGAACCTAGACCGTAAGGCCGCGATGTTCCAGCGCTATGACAAGGGCCGCAGGAGCCGAATTGTAAAATCATGAATAGTATCTGGGCAGCGATCACCGAATTTTTCACCGGCAATGCTGGCGGAGTGCTGGCGTTGGTGATGCTCGCCGCCATTGCGCTGGTTATCGGTGCGTTCGTGCTGTGGCGGCGCACGGGCGAGGCAAAGCAGCCCGTGCTGATGGTGCTGTTGGCACTGATCGCGGTGGCCAATGTGCTGATCTGGACTGTGCCCGATGGATCGGGTGTGGCCCCGATTGAGCAAGTGCCCGATTGAACATGAATATGCGGCCGAAGCGTTCACGCGCTCCGGCCGCGGGGGATGGCTATTCCGGGATTTTCCAGCTGACCGAGCTGCTGTACCGGCCCGCCACAATCTCGCCCGAACTGTTGCGCGCCGGATCAAAGCTGGCGCGGCGTTCAAGCAGGCGGCAGGTCGCCTCATCCAGCGGCGCATGGCCGGTTGACCGCGTGATCGTGCAATTGCTGACCCGGCCCCGCGCATCCACGCTTAATTCAAAGCCCGCGACCCCCGAATAGCCGCGATTGATCCAGCTGGTGCGGTAATCGCTATCGGTGATCCAGCGCCCCGGATTGCCGCGCGGCGCAGCGGCGACGGGGGTGAAGGACGGGGAGGGGGTGGGCCGGGGGATACCGAAATCGACCGGGCCGACCACATCACCCAGGCCATCGTCGAGGCCGGGCAGTTCGCCAATCGGGCCGCTGTCGCGAACCGTGAAATCAAAATCGCTGTCGGGCCGGGTGATAACCGTATCGCGCACCCGATCGGGGTTCGGGCGGGTGGAGGCCTTTGGATCCACTGGATCGTCGATAGGCTCTATCTTGGGAACTTCGAAATTGGTGGCGACGGGGTTGGCGATGGGCGGCACGATCACTTGCGTGATGGCAAGGCCGGTGACCAGCAACACTCCCATGGCGGCGGGCACGCCCAGTGCGCCGAGTGCGGCGGCGGGGTTGGCGCGGTTGGCGGTGTCAGAATAGCTCATTGCAGACTCTCCTCTCACTTTCGCTAGGGGATGATGTTACAACGTAACTTTTTGCAATCAAGAACTATCGAGTTGCGCAATGCGACCCGTCGCGCTTCGAAACCAATCAGGATCTTGTAATAAAATTATAAAAAGGCAAGCGCGGCGCCTTACCGCCCCGGCGCGCAGCTGCCGCAAGGGCGACTGCCCGCCCGCAGGGGCCTGTAGCGCAGCGGAAGAACAGCCCCGAGGACGCTCACCCGGATGGGTGAGCGAAACACAGGAAAACGATCAAACAGCCCAAAGGGCTATTTGATCGGACAATCCGGCGACAGGCGGAAATCGAGGTAATTGTCGACCGAACCCATCAAATCCTCAATCTCGTTTTCGAAAAAGTGATTGGCGCGCGGGATTTCTTCGTGGTGGATTGTGATGTGTTTCTGCGTGCGCAGTTTATCGACCAGTTTCTGCACCGCACCGGGCTGCACCACCGTATCGGCTGCGCCTTGCACGAAGATGCCGCTTGCGGGGCAGGGGGCGAGGAAGCTGAAATCATACATGTTGGCGGGCGGCGCGACCGAGATGAAGCCGCGCACTTCGGGCCGCCGCATCAGCAATTGCATCCCGATCAACGCGCCGAACGAATAGCCCGCGACCCAGGTGGTCTGCGCCTCCGGGTGGATCGACTGCACCCAGTCAAGTGCGCTGGCCGCGTCGGAAAGCTCGCCAATGCCGCTGTCGAACGAGCCTTGCGAACGGCCCACGCCGCGAAAGTTGAATCGCAAGGTGGCAAAACCGCGCTCGGCAAAGGTTTTGTAGAGCCGCTGCACGATCCGGTCGTTCATCGTGCCGCCGCCTTCGGGATGCGGGTGCAGGATCATCGCCACGGGCGCGCGCGGGCGGGGGGGAGGGGAAAAACGACCTTCAAGACGGCCTTCGGGGCCGGGGAAGATGACTGATGGCATCGGTGAAACCTTGCGAAAAAGATGGCGCGAAAAGTGATGGCGAGATGCCCGCTGGCACCTGCTGCAGCGCGCCCTATATAGGAGTGCATGCAGATTTCGCAATTTATTGTGCGCTGACTTGCCGATGCGCCGAATTTATCTCGATCACGCCGCAACTTCGCCGCTCCGCCCAGAGGCCAAGGCGGCGATGGAGGAAGGGTTTGCGATCTGGGCGAACCCGTCGTCTCCCCATGCCGAAGGCCGCCGCGCGAAACAGGCGTTGGAGGATGCGCGCGAGCGGATCAAACGCAACCTTGAGTGGGATGGCGAGGTGATTTTCACCAGCGGGGCGAGCGAGGCCTTGTGGATTGCGCTCAACCGCTCGAAGGCCACGCGCCGCATCGTCAGCGCGGTGGAGCATGATGCGGCATTCCGGGCCGCGCCGGATGCGGAAATCTTTGATGAAGGCCAGTCGCTGGGTCCCGATGCGATCCTTGCAGTCCAGCATGTCAATTCAGAAACCGGTACGATCAACCCGGTAACCGCAATGGCCAAGACCGTGCGCCCAACGGGTGCGCTCGTGCTGTCCGATTGTGCGCAAGGCGCGGGCAAGCTTGATCTGCCCGATGCCGATATGCTGGTTGTCTCGGCGCACAAATTCGGTGGGCCAATTGCAATCGGCGCGCTGCTTGTGCGTGATTTCGCCTTGCTTGACCCCATGGGCGGGCATGAACGCGGCTATCGTCAGGGCACCGAAAATATGCCCGGCGCGATGGGTATGGCGGCGGCGCTGGAGGCGGGCGATTGGTCCACGACCCCGGCACAGCGCGCGCAATTGGCGCAGGCCATAGCGGCGGACCGGCTCTCCATCGGGGACCAAGTCGACTACATCTTTGCCCTGACCCACCCCACCATCAGCGCCCAGGCCTTGCTCATCCGCCTCGACACCATGGGCTTTGCCGTCTCGGCGGGCAGTGCCTGTTCCTCCGGCACGCTGAAGAAAAGCCGGGTGCTTGATGCCTTTGGCGTCCCCGATGATGTCGCCGCGCGCACGATCCGGGTGAGCCTCGGCTGGAGCACGACGCCCGACGAACTGGACCAGTTTGCCCAAGCTTGGCGCTCGCTATGACAATTCCCTTTTGATAGAGGCAGGCACCATGATCTACCTCGACAATCAGGCGACCACGCCGCTTGCCCCCGAAGCCCGCGCAGCCATGCTGCGGCAGCTTGATGGGCCGGATGGCACCGGTTTCGGCAATCCCCATTCCCCGCATCGCATGGGCCGTATGGCAGCGGCGGCGGTGGAGACCGCGCGCGAGAAAGTCGCGGCGCTGTTTCCGGCGGGCGGGCGGGTGATCTTCACCGGCAATGCCTGCGAAGCGATCAACCTCGCCATGCGCGGGGCGAAGCGCAGCGGGCGCATCGCGGTGTCGGCAATCGAGCATGCGGCGGTGATGGACACGGCGCACGCAGTGGGCGCGCCGATTGTCATTCCGGTGGGAGCGGATGGTTGCGCCGATCCGCGCACCAATCTGCCGTCCGGGCTGGCAATGGTCTGCGTGATGCAGGTCAACAATGAAATCGGCACCGTGCAGCCGGTCGCTGAACTGGCGGCGCAGGCGCGCGCGGCGGGTGCGCTGTTCCTGTGCGACGCGGTGCAGGGCGCGGGCAAATTCGGCCCGCCTGCCGATGCCGACCTGATCGCGGTGAGCGCGCACAAGATCTACGGCCCCAAGGGCATCGGCGCTTTGTGGGTGCGCGACGGGGTGGAACTGACCCCGCAGATCACCGGCGGCCTGCAGGAAGGGCTGCGTTCGGGCACGCTCAGCCCCGCTTTGGTCGCCGGGTTCGGCGCGGCGGCGACGCTGGCGCAGGACCGGATGGAAGAAGATGCCGCCCATGCCCGTAGGCTCTGGGACCGCGCGCTCGACCTGTTCGGTGACTGGCAGATCAACGGCAGTCTGGACAATCGCAACCACGCCAATCTCAGCATCAGGCGCGAAGGGCTGGATGTGGCCCGCTTGATGAGCACCTGCCGCAATGTCATGTTCTCCGCCGGAAGCGCCTGCGCCAGCGGATCGGGCAAGCCGAGCCATGTGCTCAAAGCCATCGGGCTTTCCGACGCCGAGGCGAAAAGCACGGTCCGGCTGGGCTGGGGGCGCTACACCTCGCTGGAGGAGCTGGAAACGGCAGCGCAGGAAATCAAGGCAGCGGTAAAGGAGCAGGAATTGTGGGGCTAAAGGTCACCTTCATCGACCCGCGCGGCAATGCGGTCGAGACCGAGGCCGAGGCGGGCGATAATCTGCTGAAGGTCGGGCAGGCGGCGGGCCTCCCGCTAGAGGGCACCTGCGAAGGCCAGATGGCCTGTTCCACCTGCCACGTCATCGTTGCGCCGGAATGGTTTGACCGGCTGGCCGATCCGTCCGAGGAAGAAGAAGACATGCTCGATTTCGCCGCCGGAGCGCGCCGGACAAGCCGCCTGTCGTGCCAGATCGACCTGACCGAAGCGCTGAACGGTTTGAGTGTCAGCGTGCCCGGAACCAGCAACGACGCGCGGCGGATGTGAAGCGGCGATGACACTGCGCGAGCGGGCGCTGGCCCTTGTTCAAGCGAATGCGTTTGAACGTTTTATCATCGCGGTGATCGTGCTCAATGCGGTTGGTTTGGGGCTGGAAACCTCGCCCGCAATCATGGCGTCAGTGGGCGGAGCGGTGGTGTTGTTTGACCGGGCCGCGCTGGCGATTTTCGTGATCGAACTGGCTCTGAAGCTGTTCGCCTACCGGCTTGCCTTCTTCAAAAGCGGCTGGAACATCTTTGACCTTGCAATTGTAAGCGCGGCATTGATGCCCGCGGGCGATCAGTTTTCGGTCCTGCGGGCGCTGCGCATCCTGCGGGCGCTGCGGCTGGTCTCGGTCGTGCCCAGCATGCGCAAGGTGATAGTCGGATTGTTCAAGGCGATCCCAAGTATCGGCACGGTGATCATCATGTTGCTGCTGTTGTTCTATATCAGCGCGGTGATGGCGAGAAAGCTGTTTGGTTCGGCGTTTCCCGAATGGTTCGGCGATCTTGGGCTGACATTATACACGCTGTTTCAGGTCATGACGCTGGAAAGCTGGAGCATGGGCATCGTGCGCCCGGTGATGGAGGAATTCCCCTATGCTTGGGCGTTTTTCGTGCCGTTCATCCTGCTCACCAGCTTTATCGTGCTGAACCTGTTCATCGGTGTGATCGTCAACGCCATGGCCGAGGCAACCGAAGACGAAGCGCATGGCGAACGCGAGGAGATCATCCACCAGTTAAAGCTGCTGCGCGAAGAGGTTGCGGCGTTGAAGAGCGAGCGTTGAAGGACGGCTTCAATACTCCAGCAGGCGACTGGACTTTGCGGCAGATATAGAGAATGCATGGCACCAGAACGTGGCGCCGGCCTCTTTCAATTTGGGGAACTGATTGATGAAAACACTCACCTCGTTGTTGGCGAGCGCCGCTGTCGCGCTTGCCATCGTTCCGATCGCATCGCTCAGCGCTGACGGCGGAGAGGAACAAATCCCCCAGATTATTGACAGCGGGATGAACCACAGCGAGGCAATGGCCACCGCTTCGGAGTTGATGGACGGCATCGGTCCGCGTCTGACCAATTCGGAAGGATACGACCGCGCGGCTGTTTGGGCGCTGGCACGGTTGCGCGAATATGGCCTGACCAATGTGCGCACCGAGAGCGTTGATTTCGGGCTCGGCTGGAACCTTGATAGCTGGTCCGCGCGGATGGTCGCGCCGCGCGCGCTCGACATGCGGATGATACCGGTCGCGTGGTCGCCGCCGACACAGGGCACGGTTTCAGCACCGGTGATCCTTGCACCAATGGATGAGGAAGAGGATTTCGAACGCTGGCGCGGCAAACTGGCGGGCAAGATCGTGCTCATCAGCGAACCTGACCGAGCCAGCGAATCGACCGCGCCCGGTTTCCGGCGCTTCGATGGCGGCGAACTGGCGGAGTTTGATCGCTATGAATTTCCCGCCGACGACCGGACGCCATTCGGCAGTTTTGTAAAACGGCTGGCTTTCCCTCAGCAGCTATCGGAATTTCTGGCCGCCGAAGGCGCGCTGGCCATGGTTCGCACTTCGATACGCGGCAATGGGCTGGTGCACGGTGAAGGCTATGCCTTTTCGCCGGACAAGCGCTTTGCACTGCCGTTTGTCGAGCTGGCAAAGGAAGATTACAACCGGCTCGCCCGGCTGGAGATCGCCGGAACAACCCCCAGCGTTTCGATTGCGGTTGTTGCCCGGATCAACGAAACCGATCTGACTACAGAAAACCTGTTTGGCGACATTGCTGGAACCGATCCGCGCGCAGGCTATGTTCTGGCAGGCGGGCATTTCGATAGCTGGCATGCAGCCGATGGCGCAACCGATGATGGCGCGGGCAGCATTGTCGTGATGGAAGCGGCGCGCATCCTTGCAGGACTGGGCGTGCGGCCCAAACGGACTATCCGGTTTGCCCTGTGGTCGGGCGAGGAGCAGGGACTGATCGGCTCCAAAGCCTATGTTGATCGTTACATCGTCTCACGTCCGGTGGACAGCGGCCTCAGCCCGCTGGAACAGTTCGTCAATTGGGACGATTATTATCCGATCACGCCGCTGCCCGGCTATTCCGAGATGAAAGCCTATTTCAATCTCGACAACGGAGCAGGGCGTATTCGCGGTGTCTATGCGGAAAACAATATCGACGCCGCGCCGCTGTTGCGGCGGTGGCTATCGCCATTTTCCAGCATGGGCGCGAGCACGGTGGTGACTGGCCGAACCAGCGGCACCGACCACCAGATGATGGCGGCAATCGGTCTGCCTGCGTTCCAGTTCATTCAGGATCCGCTCGATTACAACAGCCGCACACACCACACGAGCATCGACACGCTCGACCATGTGCCGCCAGACGACATTCGGCAGGCGGCGACGATTATGGCCGCGATGCTGTGGCAGGCGGCCAACAGCGACGAGGAACTGCCGCGCCTGCCCCTCCCGACTGAGCCGAGCAAGTCCGACCCATTCCATTGGGAAGACCCGGAAGAATAGGGGAGAACTGGCCCTCGGTCTTTCTCCAACTCTGTGGATACGCCTCTCCCGCCTACCCACGCGCGTTGCTAAGCGGAGGCCATGTCCGATTCCGCCACCGACCATGATTCCAATCCCTTCGACGCCATCATCGATGCGCCGTTCGATGCCGCGCTGTCAGAGCGTTACCTTGTCTATGCGCTGTCCACGATCACCGCGCGGTCGCTGCCGGATCTGCGCGACGGGTTGAAGCCGGTGCATCGGCGGCTGCTGTGGACCATGCGGCAATTGAAGCTGGACCCGACCAACACTTTCAAGAAATCGGCGCGCGTCGTTGGTGAGGTGATCGGTAAATATCACCCGCATGGCGACACCGCCGCCTATGATGCAATGGTGCGCCTCGCTCAGGATTTCTCGCTGCGCTATCCTTTGGTCGAGGGGCAGGGGAATTTCGGCAATATCGACGGCGATAACGCCGCCGCCTACCGCTACACCGAAGCGCGCCTGACGCGGACCGCGATGGCTTTGATGGAGGGGCTGGACGCAGGCACGGTTGATTTCATCCCGACCTATAATGGCGAGGAGGAAGAGCCGGAGTTGATGCCCGGTCTGTTCCCCAATTTGCTGGCCAATGGGTCGAGCGGGATCGCGGTGGGCATGGCGACCAATATCCCTTCACACAATGTCGCCGAAGTGATCGACGCGACGCTGGAATTGATCGACAACCCCCACGCCAGCCACGAACGGCTGATGGAATTGATGCACGGCCCCGATTTCGCCACTGGCGGTCAGGTCATCGACAGCGCCGAAGTGATTTCCGAAGCCTATCGCACCGGGCGCGGGTCGTTCCGGCTGCGCGGACTGTTCCACGCGCCCGAGGCGGAGAAGCCCGACGATCAGGCCGCCGGGATTGAGCGGCTGGGCGGCGGGCAATGGCAGCTCGTCATCAGCCAGATCCCCTATCAGGTGCAAAAGGGTAAGCTGATCGAACAGATCGCCCAGGCGATTGCCGACCGCAAATTGCCGATCCTCGAAGATGTGCGCGACGAAAGCGATGAGGCGATCCGTATCGTGCTGATCCCGCGCAGCCGCAATGTCGATCCAGAATTGCTCAAGGAAAGCATTTTCAAGCTGACCGACGTGGAGACCCGGTTCGGGCTAAACATGAACGTGCTGGATGCCAAACGGACCCCGATGGTGATGGGGATCAAAGAACTGCTCGGCCATTGGACCGCGGCGCAAATCGACATCCTGCAACGTCGCACGCAATACCGGCTCGATCAGATCGCGCGGCGGCTGGAACTGGTCGAAGGCTATATCATCGCCTTCCTCAATCTGGATCGGGTGATCGAAATCATCCGTTACGAGGATGATCCCAAGGCGGTGATGATGGCCGAATTCAGCCTCACCGACCGGCAGGCCGAAGCGATCCTCAACATGCGGCTGCGGTCATTGCGCAAGCTGGAAGAGATGGAGCTGCGCAGCGAAAAGGACACTTTGCTGGCCGAACAGGATGATCTCACCAAATTGCTCGAAAGCCCGGCGCGGCAGCGCACAAGGCTGAAAAAAGACCTGCGCGCGCTGCGGGCCGAATATGCCGAAACCACCGCGCTGGGCGCGCGCCGCACGTTGATCCGCGAGGCGGCTCCGATGGTCGAATTCTCGATGGACGCGATGATCGAGAAAGAGCCCGTCACCGTGATCCTGAGCCAGAAGGGCTGGATCAGAGCGGGCCGGGGGCATGTGCCGCTGGATCAGGAGTTCAAATATAAGGAAGGCGACAAGCTCGCCGCGATTCTCCACGCGCAGACCACTGACAAATTGCTGATCGCGGCGTCCGATGGGCGGTTCTTTACGCTGGGCTGCGACAAACTGCCGGGCGCGCGCGGGTTTGGCGAGCCTTTGCGAACGATGATCGACCTTGAAAGCGATGCCGCGATTGCCGGGATGCTGGTGCACAAGGACGGCGGGCGGCTGCTGCTTGCCTCCAGCATCGGCAAGGGCTTTATCGCTGAAACAAAAGACCTGCTCGCTGAAACGCGCAAAGGGCGGCAGGTGGTCAATTTGAAAGCCGGGGCGCGGTTGCAGGTCATCCGCGAAGTGCCAGCGGCCCACGATCACGTTGCGGCGGTGGGCGACAACCGCAAGCTGATTGTGTTCAACCTTGATGAAATGCCGATGATGACGCGCGGGCAGGGGGTGACGCTGCAACGCTACCGCGACGGCGGGTTGTCTGATGCAACCACGTTTGTGCTGGCCGAAGGGCTAAGCTGGCAGATGGGCGGATCGGGCGAGCGAACCCGCACCGAAACCGACATCTGGCAATGGAAAGTCGCACGCGGTGCCGCCGGACGCCTGCCGCCGCAGGGCTTTCCGAAGAACAACCGGTTTGGCTGACCCAAACGAGAAACCGCGGCCACCCTATCAGGTGACCGCGGTTTGTGTTGCCTGTGGGCGGTGCCGCTTATTCGCTTGAATCTGCGCCGTCATCGCCGGTGGATGCGCCGGCCATTTCGGCTTCCTTGGCGCGGGCCTGAGCCGGGGTGAGGATTTCCGCACCCTCGGGCACGGCGACGGTGTTAGCGGTCAATTGCTCGCCCGAATAAAGCGCCATCAGAGCGCCTTCGGGGGTGGCGGCAAAGGCTTCGCGGGTCAGGGTGACAATCCCCATGCCGTTCTTCACGATCACTGTGTCTTCGCTGTCGATCGTATAGACCATACCTGCGGGCAGACCGTCGGCGCTGACAACCGCAGCGCCCTCAACCAGAGCGGCGTCGCGCGCTTCATTAGCGGCGGCGACCTGTGCGTCCATCATGCCGTCGATCTGTGCCTTGGTTGCATTGACCGTCCAATTGCCTTCGCGTTCGGCGAGCAATTCGGCGGGCAGCGGGGCCTTGTGCTTGCCCGTGTCGACTGTCACGATGCCGCCTTCATTGGCGCTCACGGTGCCAATCGGCGCGTCGTCATTGCCGAGCACGGTCACACCAACGTCCTGCGCGTAAACGGCAGTGGGCAGGACAGTGGGCAGGGCGGTGATGGCGGCGGCCAGGATAGCCAGTTTTGCAAACTTCATTGTTCGAAATTCTCCGGTATTGTTATCATCAAGCGACCGCTGCAAGCGAAAGGGCGGCACGCAAAAGGGTTGACGCAAGACCGAATGGTTTCGGTTGGCTGCGATGAATGCACGCTGGCATAGAAATGACCAAACCGCGCGATTGGTTCCCTAATCAGGGCGGGGCCATATGACAAGTCGATGACCCTTGAAGCCTTTATGACGGTGCCAGCGTGAAGCTGAGCTTAACGTGCACGGAAAGCTAATGGCGTGCGAGTTCGTCGGTCAGCATGGCCTCAATCCGGGCGTCATCGGGAAAACCTTCCGCCACCCAGCGGCGCTCGATGGTTTGCAGCAGCCGCGCCACCGCCGGTCCGGCGGCGACCCCGCGCGCAACAATGGCGCCGCCTTTAAGCGGGAATGTGGGCGGCTCCCAATCCTTGATCGCGCGCGCATCTGCACCCAGCAACAACAGCCGGTCGGCAGCCCAATCGCGCCCCAGATGATAGGCCAACGCCTGCGCAGCCTCGGCATCCGAACCAATCCGTTCCGCTGCCGAAATCAGCCGCGCGCGCTGCACCTTTGACAGCCGCAGCCGCGCCGCGACGCCCTCTGCCACATCGGCTGACGGGGGCAGCAGCGCGGCCAGACGGCGCAGTGCAACGGGGGGAAAGCCTTGCTCCGTCTCTGCCGCGATCAACCGCGCCAGCGCCGCGATCTGCGGTGCGCAGGCCTCTGGCAGGATCACCCCCAGCACCCCCGCCTTGTGCATCCGGGCGACTGTCGGTTGCGGACCCGGCAACGCCAGCAGTCCGAGCAATTCGCTGGCAATCCTCTCGCGGCTCAGCCCCTTCAGCGTGCTCGCCAGCGACGCGCAGGCTTCCTCTGCCCCGGCATCAAGTTCTGCCCCAAAGCGCGCCTGAAACCGGTAATAGCGCAGGATCCTTAAGTGATCCTCGGCAATCCGGTCGCGCGGGTTCCCGATAAACCGCACCCGCCGCGCCGCAAGATCATCAAGCCCGCCGAAATAATCCGATATTTCCAGCGTTTCGGGATGGGCGTAAAGCGCATTGATGGTGAAATCGCGCCGCGCCGCATCCTCGCGCCAATCGCTTGCAAAGGCGACCGTGGCGCGCCGCCCGTCGGTCGTCACATCGCGGCGCAAGGTGGTGACTTCGACCGGGCCATCGGCAAGGATCGCGGTGACCGTGCCATGATCGATCCCGGTCGGGACAGTGCGGATTCCGGCCTCTGCGCACAGGTCCATGACCCGTGCAGGCGGGTGGATGGTGGCGCAATCGACATCGTGCACCGCCATCCCGATCAGCGTGTCGCGCACCGCGCCGCCGACCCAGCGGATATGCTCCGCCCCCAGCGCCGCGGTAAGCGCGCGCAGCCCGTCGCGGCGGGGCCAGTCAGCAATTTCAAGATTTTGCAACATCGTAAACCGTTTGCCCTGAGCCTGTCGAAGGGCTGTCTTTCTGATTGATCCAAGCGCTACAGGAAAGTGCAGCCCTTCGACAAGCTCGGGGTGAGCGGGGTCGGATGTTTTAGCCCTGCCACGCAATCCGCCGCGACAGATTGGCGATGATCGCAGCGGTTACGCCCCAGATGCGATAGCCGTGATAATCCATTTCCAGATAGCGCCGCATCGCCCCGCGCCAGAACACTTCGTTGCTGGACCAGCTGCCGGGATCAAGCAGCAGCGTCAGCGGCGCTTCGAACCACGCCTCGACCTCGGCCGGGTTGGGGTTCAGCGTCAGGCCGGGCGGGATCACGGCCAGCACCGGGGTCACGTCAAAACCCGTTCCGGTGCGATAAAGGTCGCTGGTGCCGATGACGCGCACCGCGGCGCGCGGCAGCGCCAGCTCCTCTTCCGCTTCGCGCAGCGCGGCGGTTACCGCATCCTCGCCGGGATCAATTTTGCCGCCGGGAAAGGCGACCTGACCCGGATGATCGCGCATCCCGCGCGGGCGCTGGGTCAGGATCACCGTGGGTTCGGGCTGGTCCGTGACCGCGATCAGCACCGCCGCCGGGGTCTGGCGATCATCGGGAGCAAATTTCGCATCGCTGAGTAAATCGGGGATATCGCGCGCGTGCCCTTCTTCAAACAGCGCGCTTAGCCGGTCAAACAGATCGTTCATGCGCGCATCATGCCTTGAGCGAGAACAGCGCGCCCTGGCTGGACACGATCCAGTCCCCGCTTTCATCGGCGCCGCCCGTCTCCAGCGCGATCTCGGCCAATTGGGCGTAGGTTGATCGGTTCAACCGTGCCTCGCAGCCGCGCCTTACATGCAGATAAATCGCCGGAGTGTCGGGGTCGCCGGCCGCGCGCAGGGCATTGTCCGGCCCGGCGATCACCAGTTCATCGCTGCCCAGGCGAAAGGCAAGATCGCCGCCCTTTTGCACGCAATCGACCGCGATGAACGCGGCGTCATCGACTTCGATGCTGAGCTTTTCAAACGGAGTGACGAGCCAGTGCTGCCCGCTTTCATCGCGGGTGAGCAATCCCGAAAAGGCGCGCACCATCGCCGGGCGGCGGATCGGGCCGCCCTGATGAAACCAAGTGCCATCAGCAGCGATGCGCATCTCGCTATCGCCGGTTTTCTGCGGCGCCCACCCCTCAACCGGCGGCAATTTGCGCTGCGCCACCTGATCGGCGATTTCGGCCAGCGTTAGTTCGGCGAGGTAGGGGGGCGGTTCATAAGGCATGACTGGAAAACGCGATGGCAGAACCCGAGGTTCCGGGGAAGGCGGTTTATGCGCTCTCCCACGGCCCCAGCATCCCCTCGGCTGGCATTGCCGACAGCGCTGCGCCGCGCGCCAGCAGGCGGTGTTGGTCATAAGGGCCGGGGCAGCGCCAGCCGCCGGTTGCCGCCGCCGAAAAGCCCCAGCGCCCGTAATATTCAGTGTCACCGATCAACACCTGCGCCAGCGCCGCAGAGCCTTCGCGCACCATCCGTGCCTCAGCATCCAGCATTGCCGCCATCAATCCGATCCCGAACCCTTCGCCCTGCCGTTCGGGCAGCACCGCGACCGGGCCGACCATGACCAGCGGCACCGGGCGGCCATCCTTGCCTGTCAGCGCGATGGGATAGCATTGGATCGTGCCGACCAGCATGTCGTCCTCGTCCAGCGCGGCAAAACTGAACGCATCGAGCCAGTCCATCCCGGTGCGGATACGATACGCGGTGCGCGCGTGCCGATCTGTGCCAAACGCGCGGTCAAGCACCGCCTCGATCATGTCGGGCTGAACCGCCGAAAGCGGGATGAGTGTGGCGGTGTCGTTCATGGGAGCGCGCGGATAGGCGAGATTCTGCGCCCTGCCAAGCTCACATGCTGATGCGCAAGATCCGCCCGTCTTCGCCGTCCTCGGCCACGTAGATGCTGCCATCGGGAGCTTGCGCCACCGAACGCAGGCGGCCGCCGATTTCGTAACGGGCGACTTCGCGCGCGTTTGTCCCGTCGATGGCGACGTGGACCAGCGCCTGACTGGAAAGCCCGGCTATCAACGCATCACCCTGCCAATCGGCGAACATGTCGCCGGTGTAGAAAATCATGTCACCCGGCGCGATCACCGGGGTCCAATGGATTGCGGGCTTGGCAAAGCCATCATCCGCGCTGTGATCGGGGATCGGATCGCCGTTGTAATTGTCGCCGTAAGACCGCGTGGGCCAGCCGTAATTCGCGCCGCGTTCAACCAGATTCAATTCATCGCCGCCTGCCGGACCGTGCTCGACATCCCAAAGCCGCCCTTGCGCGTCCCAATCCATGCCCAGAATGTTGCGGTGGCCGTAGGACCAGATTTGCGGCGTCACTCCGCCCTGATCGGCGAAGGGATTGCCGGATGCGGGCGTCCCATCAAGTTTGAGCCGCACGATGGTGCCCAACGTGTTGCTCAAGTCCTGCGCGGGTGTCTGTTTTTGCCGGTCGCCGCTGGCGATGAACATATATTGTTCATCGGGAGAGAAGGTGATGCGGTGCGAATAATGCCCGCGCCCGTCAACCTTGGGCGATTGCCGCCAGATCACTTCGAGACCTGCGAGCGCGCAGGCGTCCATTTGTGGGCATTCAAGGGTCGCCTTTCCAACAGCCGCGCCGCGGGTGCCAGAATCGCCCATTTCGGCCCAGCTCAAATAGACCGTGCGCCCGTTCAGATCGCTGCCCGCCTCGCTTTCGAGGAACGCGACTTCGCCAAACCCGCCCTGACCGCCGTATGCGACCTCAGGCACACCCGCGACACTCCAGACCGCCTTGGTCCCGGTGTCCATCAGCTTGAGCGTGCCTTCCTTCTCGGTCACCGCGAGCATGTTTGTGCCGGGGATGAATTCGATCGCCCAGGGCCGGTCAAAGCTGCCCATTTCGGTCACAGACAGTTCGGCCGCGGCGGGGTCGCTGGCGGCGCTTTCCCCATTTTCCGCGCTGGCGCAGCTTGCGAGCGAGAGCGCACATAGGGACAAGGCGATGGATATTGGTGAAGGATGGTTCATGTCTCAGGTAACTCCTGAATTGGATTTCGGTGCCAGCCCGCTGGTGATCGGGGTTGACGAAGCGGGGCGCGGGCCATTGGCGGGGCCGGTGGTGGCCGCTGCCGTGGTGATGTCCACCCGGTTACCCGCTGGACTGGACGATTCCAAGAAGCTTTCGGCAAAGCGCCGCGCGGTGCTCGACGAAGGTATCCGCGCAGATTGCAACTGGGCGGTGGCGGTGATCGATGCCGGTGAGATCGACCGGCTCAACATCTTTCAGGCGACGATGGAGGCGATGACTTCCTGCGTCCTTGACCTGGCGGCGAAACTGCCGCGCGCGCCTGATATGGTCTTGATCGACGGCAACCAGACGCCCGAGCGGCGCTGCGCGCAGTGGCGCTGGCCCGCGCGCGCGATTGTCGGCGGCGACCGGATCGAGCCTGCGATCAGCGCGGCCTCGATCATCGCCAAGCAATGGCGTGACCGCCTGATGATCGAAGCCGCCGCCGCGCATCCGCATTACGGGTGGGAACGCAACATGGGATATGGCACGGCTGAACATATGGCGGCGCTGCGCGAATATGGCCCGACCCCGCTGCACCGCTATTCCTTTGCTCCGGTGGCACGTGCCGCCTTGCGATAGAAGCGCACTCGGGTAAACGCGCCTTCTATGCTTCAATCGATTCTGCTAATTCTGGGCGGCCTTGTCGGACTTGCGCTGGGCGGCGAATTGCTGGTGCGCGGTGCAGTGGGCATTGCGCAGAAACTGGGCGTTTCCACGCTGTTCACGGGCCTGGTGATCGTTGGCGCGGCGACCTCCATGCCCGAAATGGTGGCAAGCGTGCAGGCCGCGCTGGCCGGGTCGCCGGGGATTGCCTGGGGCAATATCGTCGGGTCGAATATCGCCAACACGCTGCTGATCCTCGGCGCATCCGCGATGGTCGCGCCGATTGTGCTGATCGGGATCGGGCGGCGCGATGCGGTCGTCGCCTTGATCGTGACGCTGCTGTTGTGGGCGCTGGCGCTGGCGCAGATCGGTGCGGTCTGGATCGGGATAGGCTTGCTGGTGTTGATCGTCGCCTATGTCGTGTGGCGCTATCGCCACCCCGGCGCTGTGCCTTTGGACGAGGAAGAGGATCACGGCCCACCGCCCGGCGGTGTGATCGCTTTCGGGCTTTTCGTGGTGGGCCTTGGTATTCTGGTGCTCGGCGGCGATGCGCTGGTGACGGGAGCCATCGCGCTGGCGACGCTGTTCGAGGTGCCCGACACGGTCATCGGCCTGACGATTGTAGCGGTCGGCACATCGCTGCCCGAACTCGCCGCCTCCATCGCGGCGGCGCTGCGCGGCAAATCGGGATTGGCGCTGGGCAATGTGGTGGGATCGAACATCTACAACATTCTGCTGATCGGCGGGGCGACCATGACCCTTGCGCCAATTGCGCTGCCAATGGAGCTTGCGGGACTGCAAATGGCGCTGCTCACCGCCAGCGCGGCGGGGCTGCTGGCGCTGCTGTGGTTCGCAGACCGCATTGGCCGGGTGCTGGGTGCGGTTCTGATCGCGGCATTTGCTGCGAATGTGGTTCTTATTTTTAGCTGACTGGCAGGGACACGGGCCGCCTGACCTGCCAGATCCAGTCGGCATAAACGCCGCGCTTGCGCCGAACATGGGCAATTTGCCCGGCCGTCAACAGGAATATCTGCAACCAACCTGGGCCGATTACCATCAGGGCGTAGACAAAGATCATCAGATCATCCGTGGTTGCGCGGATGACATGGCCCATGACGGCGACCACCTGAAGCGCGGCAATCCAGAATACGTATCGACGGTTTGCAATCAGGGCGAGGCCGACGAAACCGATCAGCAGCAACCCATCGACCAGAAACGAGTTCCAGTTCAGACCCGACCAGTCAGCCAGCGTGGCTTCGGGCGTGTTCTCTGTGTTGATCGACAAGTATCGGCTGAGTTCAGTGAGGACCAGCCACACGCTGATTGCGGCTTTTTCGGGGCCACCGCCCCACAGCAGCGCAGCGATAAGCAGGACAATCGTCCAGCTGCCCTGCAGGCCTATCCGCCATTCGCCTGTCGAGCGCAGGATGTTGAAAATCTCGCCGAAAAGCTCAGCCATTTGCGCTCATTGCATCGTTCAACGTGACGGCAAACTGCGTCAGCGCCAGAAAGGTGATCGCGAGCGTTAACGCCGCGAGGCAGATCGCGACCAGCCTGTAGAGCAAGGGGTGAGGTGTGTTGAGGACCTGCGGCACAAGGCTTTCATCGCCCGCGCCGGCTGCGTCGCTCAGATCCTCCGCCGTCTCCGACTGGGTCAGGCCTGTTTCCAGCGCCCTTTGATAGGCCGCGACGATTCCTGCCTGCGTGCCGACTTCAAAGCGATTCTTCAGTGCGCGGATGATCTGGTTGACCCGGCTTTCCGTCAAGTCGAGGTCGTCGGCAATCGCAGCAATCGTCATCCCCGCAAGGAGACGATCGGCAACCTCACATTGTCGCTGGGTAAGCTGCACCGGTCGAAGCGTCCAAAAAATTTCATATTGAAATCATAGTCTTAAGTATTTCTGCAGACTGTAGTGCAGAATTCTACAGATTGGCAACGATGTTGTTGCGCCGCAGAGCGTGATCACCCGAAGGGTCGCAGGGGAGATTGTTCACGCGAAGGCACAGGCTCTCCAGTCAGCGTTGCAAGTTTTGTCCGTGCTTTGGCAATACCTCGATCAACTCATCAATCTCCTCCGGGACGCTGACTGGATACCGCCGCGAAAGAAAATCGCGCGCCCCTTGCATAAGGCGCTCAGGCGAGTCCTTCGCGCAACACCACCCCATCTGGAGTCCGCTGGCGGCGAGAGGACTCAACATCTTGTGGGGTCACCTTTCGTTCCCCGCAGCCCTTAGTCCCCTTTACCAAGTGTTAACCATAAGTCCCGAGAATAAATGCGCTTGACGCGGGTGCTGCAAGGACTCATGCCTGTGGATAAGTTCGGCGCAAGCAATCACTTCGGGGCATTTCAATGGGCGTGATGGAAACACAGAAACTGCGGGCAAAGGCACCCGTGAAAGCACCGCAGGACATCCGCGCGCTGCTTCCGCTGGGACAGATCCTGCCGGGCGACTGTGTCGAGGCGATGCGTTCGCTGCCCGACAATTCCATCGACTGCGTGTTCGCCGATCCGCCCTACAATCTGCAACTCGGCGGCGATCTGAACCGGCCCGACGGGAGCCAGGTCGATGCGGTCAACGATCACTGGGACCAATTCGACAGCTTCCGTGTTTATGACGATTTTACAAAAGCATGGCTGACAGAAGCGAGACGTGTTCTTAAGCCCGACGGGTCGCTATGGGTGATCGGCAGCTATCACAATATCTTCCGCTGCGGCGCGATATTGCAGGATCTGGGGTTCTGGATCCTCAACGACATCGTCTGGCGCAAGACCAATCCGATGCCCAATTTCAAGGGCACGCGGTTCACCAATGCGCATGAAACGCTGATCTGGGCATCGCAGGGGGAAAAGGCGCGCTATCACTTCAACTATCGCGCGATGAAGACGCTGAATGATGAACTTCAGATGCGCTCTGACTGGGTGCTGCCGATCTGTTCGGGCGGCGAGCGGCTGAAGGAAGACGGCAAGAAGGCGCACCCCACGCAAAAGCCCGAGGCGCTGCTGTATCGCGTGCTGCTGGCGACGACGGAAAAAGGCGACGTGGTGCTCGATCCGTTCTTTGGCACCGGAACCACCGGCGCGGTGGCGAAACGGCTGGGCCGCGACTGGATCGGCTGCGAGCGCGAGGAATTTTATCGCGGCGTGGCGATGAAACGGATCGAAAAGGAACTGCCGCTCGACGAAAGCGCGCTCACCACCTTGCAAAGCGCCCGCACCGCGCCCAAGGTCGCGTTTGGCGCCGTGGTGGAAACCGGCCTGATCCCGCCAGGCACACAGGTGTTCGACAAGAAACGCCGCTGGATCGCCACCGTGCGCGCCGATGGGTCGCTGGAATGCGATGGCCCAAACGGTAAAATGTCGGGTTCAATCCACGGCCTCGGCAAAGACCTGCAAGGCGCGCCCAGCTGCAACGGCTGGACCTTCTGGCATTACGAGGTCGGCGGAGAAGTAAAGCCGGTGGATGCAGCAAGGGAATTGTACCGTCTGGCGAACGAGGATTGATCTTGCGCACCAGTCCGTAGCCTGAGCGAGGGACGAATAGCAGACGCTCTGCTAGCGACCCAAAGAAGCGGACAGTAGCGTTGGGTCGGACTTAGACTGGCCACTCTAAGAGGTATATGGTTCGCAATGAAATACCTCTCCCTGCTTCTCTCGGCTATGCTGCTTGCTTCATGCTCTGACGCGAACGTCGAGGTAGACCCTAAAAAAAGCTAAAACTGCCGCAGTGCTCGACTCCGATGATTGTCCAGCTTCCTCCATGGAAGACGTGACCATGGAGGAACAGCAGCCGATGGTAAATCTTTGCAGTTCCCTCCATCAAAGTCTGCGAGACTCTCAGTTCATCGTTCATGGCGGCGTTCGACCCGGCGTCGACGCGGGCGTATGGAATGGTCTGACTGAATTCGAAAAGGCGAAAGTTATGCTTTCTGCTGCTTGTCAGCAGTCCGCAGGTATCCCTGGTCCGCAAACGGTGACTGTCGTCGAGGCCGGTACGTCGAGCAGTCTAGCGAGCAAGACCGTGTGCGTCCGCGACCCCCTCCAAATCACCGAGTGATTCAGACCTAGACTAACCGTCCGCTCCCACCCCCAGAAACCGACGTTCATCCAACTTCTGCGTGGATCGAAAGCTGCCTCCCGCGCTGATTGCTTTAGCTGGCGCAGGACAGTGAACGGAGCGCGCGGTTCGGATTGTCCTACACGCTTTGTGCGCGCTATGCGGGTGGGATGAAAACAGCCCTTTCAACCTCCCGCGATTCCATACCCAGGACCGTGTTCCATGTGTTCCATCCTGTAGGGTTTGCCGATGGGAGATCAGCCGATGACTGCTAACGTCTATCTCCATCCCATTGCCCTCGCCGCGAGCCTTCAGGCGGTCGATGGCGACGCGATACGGCTGGCGGGCAGCATGGCCTATGCCAGCCGCTTTGCGCTGGTGGTGCGCGAAGGGGGCAAAGCCACGCAGCGCCTGCTGTTCGGGGCGCGCGGGTTCGATGCGGCGCTGACCAGTCTCGACGGTGCTTTGGCGGAAGAGGCGCAGCGGCAATGGGCCAACCTGCAAAAGGTGCATGCCCCGCTGCAATTGGGGGAGCGCACCATCCGCCTCGATCAGCCGCAGATCATGGGTGTGCTCAACGTCACGCCCGACAGCTTCAGCGACGGGGGTGAGTTCCTCGAACGTCCCGAAGCGGGCCGCGCGCATGCCGCCGCCATGCTGGAAGCGGGTGCGGCGGTGATCGACATTGGCGGGGAAAGCACAAGGCCCGGCGGCGCGGCGACATGGGAAGGGGATGAGATCGCGCGGGTGATCCCCGCGGTCGAGTATTGCGCCAGCATGGGCGCGGCGATCAGCGTTGATACACGCCGCGCCGGGGTGCTGGAGGCGGCGCTGGCGAGCGGCGCGCAGATGGCCAATGACGTGTCTGCCCTGCGGTACGATCCGCGCATGGTCGAACTGGTCGCCAAGGCTGCTTGCCCGGTGGTGCTGATGCACGCGCCTGGGGCGGGCGAGGACCTGCACGAAGGCGCAAGCTATGTTGATGTGGTAAGCGAAGTGTTCGACTTCCTCAAAGGCCAGCGTGCCCGCGCGATTGCAGGCGGCGTGGCAGAGGCGCGGATCATGCTCGATCCCGGCATCGGGTTCGGCAAGACACTGGCGCACAACCTCGCGCTGATCGGTGCGCTGCCGCTGTTCCATGCTTTGGGAAGCCCGCTGCTGCTGGGGGTCAGCCGCAAGCGGATGATCGGTGCATTGAGCCGCGAAGAGCCCGCGCACCTGCGGCTCGGCGGTTCGATTGCTTTGGCGATGCGCGGGATGGACGCGGGCGTCCACCTGCTGCGGGTGCATGACGTGCCCGAGACGGTGCAGGCGCGCAACGTGTGGCGCGGGCTGCGCGACGCGGCGCTCACCGATTTCAGCCAGCTTGCAGAAGGGTAGCGCCGCGCCGTCGCAATAGAGTCACTTGGGCGCGCCAGACAGCCGCGCAGCACTTAACAGGAGATCAGACATGCGCCTTCCCTTGATCCTCACCCTTGGCACTGCGCTGGTATCGCTTGGCCTTGCCGCGCCCGTGATGGCGGACGGACATGGGGAGCGCGCGGCCACTCCGGTGGCGGTGCCGCTGACGGCGGAGGAACTGCTCGCGCCCTACTACGCCCGGCTGCGCGAAACGGTGGAGATGCCCGAGGCTGGGCCAAATCCCGCGCTGGCGGCGGACACCAGGCTGACCCGCATCGCCTTTGGCAGCTGCAACCATCAATCGGCGAGCCAGCACATGTGGGAACAGATTGCGCGGCAGAACCCGCAGGCGTTTCTGATGATCGGCGACAATGTCTACGGCGACAATGCTTGGGACGGTGATGCGGGGCTGGAAAGCCTGCGCGCCGCCTATGCCGAACAAGCGGCGCATCCCGAATTCGCCAGCTTTCGCGCGCGGTTTCCGATGCTGGCAAGCTGGGACGATCACGATTTCGGACTCAATGACAAGGGCGCAAGCTTCCCGTTCCGCGGCTGGGCCGAGGAATTGTTCGAAACCTTCTGGAATTCCTCCGACGAAGTACGATCGCGCCCCGGCACCCATGACAGTGTGATCGTCGGTCCAGAGGGTCAGCGGCTGCAGATCATCATGCTCGACACGCGGTTTTTCCGCTCTGATCTGAAACGCATGCCATGGTCGGCCGAACGCCCGCCGCTGGGCATCTATCTGCCCGATGACAGCATGGGCGCGACGGTGCTGGGCGCAGCGCAATGGGCCTGGCTGGAGGCAGAGCTGGCAAAACCCGCCGACCTGCGGATCGTGGTGTCTTCGATCCAGATCATCACCGAGGCGCATGATTACGAAAGCTGGGAGAACTTCCCGCGCGAACGCACCCGCCTGCTGAATATGCTCGCGGCGCGCGAAGACAGCGGGATGGTGATGCTGTCGGGTGACCGCCATTCGGGCGGGATCTACAAGCTGGACCACGGCGGCGAGACCATGTGGGAACTGACCAGCTCTTCGCTCAATCTGGCGTTTGGCGATATCGAAGGCAACACCGCCCGCGAACCCGATCCCAAGCGGGTCTCGCCGTTCTTCGGGGTCGAGAATTACGGGCTGGTGGACATTGACTGGGAGGCGCGCGAGCTCACGATCACTTTGCTCGGTGCCGAGAGCCAGACCTACGCGCGGCAAAGCTTCGACTGGTAAGGATTGGTGTTGTTCCGAGCGCCACGCGCCGTCTGGATCAAGCCGCGTTGTCGATGCCGAGGTCGCTGAGTTTGCGGTAGAGCGTGGAGCGCCCGATTCCCAGCCGCCGCGCCACTTCGGTCATGCGACCGCGATAATGGCCGATGGCAAGGCGGATCACGTCGGCCTCGATCTCTTCCAGCGGGCGCAGGTTGCCGTCATCGGTGTAGAGCATGATGCCCACCCCGTCGTGCAGGCTTGTCCCGCCGCCCGCCTGCATCTCGCCCAGCATTTCGGAAAGCTGCGGGAAACTGTCAGCGGTCAACGTGTCGCCTTCGCAATAGACGGCTGAACGAAACAGCACCGATTGCAATTGGCGCACGTTGCCGGGCCAGTCATAGGCGCACAGCAGCGCCAACGCACTGTCCGACGCGGTCAGATGGGTCAGCCCCGGTTGCTCGCCAATCCGGGCGAGGAAATGGCGGGTCAGCGCCGGAATGTCGCCGGGCCGTTCACGCAGAGGCGGCAGGCTGATACGCGTTCCCCCCAACCGCTGAGCCAAAACCGGGTCGAACAGGCCGCCCTCTGCCAATTGCGACAGGCTGATATTGCTCGCCGAAAGCAGCCGGACATCGACACGAAATCCATGCGCCGCGCCAACCGGTCGGATGATGCCGCTGTCAAGCGCCTCGCGCAGGCGTTGCTGCACTCCGACATTCAGCCGGTCGATTTCATCAAGCACCAGCGTGCCGCCGTCGCAATGCTGCAGCGCACCGATCTGCCGGTCAAAGGCGCCGGGGAAAGCGTTGGGTTCATGCCCAAACAGCACCGATTCAATCGAGTTGGGCGGAACGCTGGCGATATTGATGATGCGCAGCGGGTCTTTCGCGCGCGGGCTGGCGGCGTGCATCGCGCGCATTAGCATTTCCTTGCCAGTGCCGCTTTCGCCTTCGATCAAGACATGTCCATGCGCGCGCGCGGCCTTGGCCGCCTGTGCCAGCGCGGTGCGGAATGGGGGCGCGGCACCGATCATCGCGTCAAAATCGAGCGCCGCGGACATTTTCTCGGTCAGCGGCGCAAGTTCATTGCGCGGTGCCTCTCGGGTGGTGACGCTGCGCAGCGCCTCCATCAGCCGGTCGGGGGAAACAGGTTTGACCAGATAATCGCTCGCGCCTGCGCGCATCGCTTCAACCGCGAGCAGCGGCGATGCGCTGGTGGTGAGCATCAGGATCGGCAGCGCGGGTCGGCGTTCCTTTAATTCCGCGATCAGCGAACAGGCATCATCGCCCGGCACCCATTGGTCGAGCAGGATTGCCGACAATTGCATGCCTTCACGCGTGCCGAGCATGGCAATCGCGGTTTCGGCATCGCCCGCGACAACCGTGCGCCAGCCTTCGCGTGCGGCGATCGCGGCGATAAGGCGGCTTTGCGCAGGCTCATCATCGATCAGCATAACGATCCGCGTTTCGGCGCGGACTTCGTCCTGCGCATCGAATTGCGGCTCGAGCGCTGAATCAGGGCGAGCATCCAACTGTGCCATAGATTCTGCCTTGATCCCTCCAACGCCCCTGCCATCAATCCGGGGGCAACCAAGCGATTCTGATAAAGCAGGCGGGTAAAGACGGGATTAAGGCTGTTGACGCGGACGGTCCGCTGTCCCGGCATGGCTATATGGTCACGGTCAGAGTGGGTATTTCTGCGCGCCTCGGCAATGGTGGCTTGAGCTAGTGCGGCGGCTCGGATACGAGCGTCCTATTCATTTCTTCAGGCATCAATTGCCGAACATGTCGCTAAACCATTCCCAGGGGGACACATCATGACAACGCATGACATTGACGATGCACGGTCAACCTATTCCGCATTCATGGGCACGCTCAAATGGGCGGTGCCGGTGATCGCAGTGATCGCTTTCATCGTCGTTTCCATGATCGCACCATAAGGAACCTTCGTGAAGATCGCTGTCCTTAAAGAACGCGGCGCGGGCGAAACCCGTGTTGCCGCAACGCCGGAAACGGTGAAGAAATTCATAGGTCTGGGCAATGAGGTGGCGGTCGAAAACGGGGCGGGTGACCATGCCTCTATTCCCGATGCCGCCTTTGCCGAGGTGGGTGCGGGCGTCGGCGATCTGGCCGCCACGGTCAAGGATGCGGACATTGTGCTGGGTATTCAGGCACCCGAAGTCGGGCTGCTGAAAGGTGCGAAGCCCGGTGCGTGGGTCGCGGCGCTTTACGATCCGTTTCAGAACGGCGCGCTGATCGAAGCCTATGCCAAGGCCGGGTTAGAGGCGCTGTCGATGGAGTTTATGCCGCGCATCACCCGCGCGCAATCGATGGACGTGTTGTCCAGCCAGTCGAACCTCGCCGGATATAAGGCGGTGCTGGCCGCCGCCGATGCCTATGGCCGCGCCTTTCCGATGATGATGACCGCCGCAGGCACGGTGCAGGCCGCGCGTGCCTTTATCATGGGCGTGGGGGTTGCGGGGCTTCAGGCAATTGCCACCGCCCGGCGGCTCGGCGCGCAGGTTTCGGCCACCGACGTGCGCTCCGCCACGAAGGAACAGATCCAGAGCCTTGGGGCAAAGGCGATCTTTGTCGAGAATGTCGCCGGGATCGAAGGCGAAGGCTCGGGCGGCTATGCCACCGAAATGAGTGATGAATACAAGACCGCGCAGGCCGAACTGGTGTCCTCGCATATCGCCAAGCAGGACATTGTCATCACCACCGCGCTGATCCCCGGACGCGCGGCCCCGCGGCTGATCACCGACGCGCAGATTGCTTCGATGAAGCCCGGCAGCGTGATCTTCGATCTCGCCGTGGCGCAGGGCGGCAATGTCGAAGGATCGGTGGCGGATCAAACCGTGGTCAAGCACGGCGTGAAGATCATCGGCTTTTCCAACACCCCGGCGCATCTCGCCGCCGACGCATCGGCGCTGTTCGCGCGCAACCATTTCAACTTCCTCAGCGCCTTCTGGGACAAGGAGGCGGGGCGTCCCGTGCTCGACGAGGAAATCGGCGCTGCGATCCGCCTGACGCAAGGCGGTGCGGTGGTGAACGAGAGGGTGTTGGGGTGATTACTGGCTGCCACGAGCCTCCCCGGAACGGGGAGGGGGACCGCGCGCAGCGTGGTGGTGGGGACTCGCGGTTCGTCGCAAGGCCCGAGGTGATCCGCGCACGCAAACTTCGTAAGGACATGTCTCTGCCAGAGCGGACCTTGTGGCAATTGCTGCGTCAGCGTCCGGGCGGGTACAAATTCCGCAGGCAACACCCGATTGGCCCTTATGTGGTCGACTTTTGCTGTCTGTCCGAGCGTTTCGTCGTCGAGGTCGACGGCAGTGCGCACAACAATATTGACCGTGCCAAGTTTGATGATCGGCGCGTTTCATTTCTGAAAGAAAACGGGTTCAGGGTTTTGAGGGTTCCGGCGCAGCGCGTGTTGCGCGATGCGAGCAACGCGGCGCAAGCCATCGTTGCGCGCGCGGCGAGTCCCCTCCACCAGCCTGCGGCTGGTCCCCCTCCCCGTGCCGGGGAGGCTAACTAGACAATGGACTTCATTTCAATCCTCTCGATCTTCGTGCTGGCGTGTTTCGTCGGCTATTACGTGGTCTGGTCGGTCACCCCGGCGTTGCACACGCCGCTGATGGCGGTCACCAACGCGATTTCTTCGGTGATTATCGTTGGCGCGCTGATCGCGGCGGCGGAGGCGGAGAACCCGATTGCCAAATATCTCGGGCTGGCCGGAGTGGTTATGGCAAGCATCAACATCTTCGGCGGGTTTGCCGTGACCGAGCGCATGCTCGCGATGTACAAGAAGAAGGAGAAGTGAGGATGAGCTTCGCCCTTCCCCTTTCGTCATTGCGAGGAGCCGCAGGCGCCGTGGCAATCCAGAGAGGCAAGCGCCCATTCGCTCTGGATTGCTTCGCTGCGCTCGCAATGACGGCCTTGTTTGCCACACCGGCCCACGCGGCGGGCAATGCAGGCAGCACACCTGCTTGGGCGATGCTCGCCTATCTGGCGGCGGGCGTGTTTTTCATCCTCGCGCTGCGCGGGCTTTCCAGCCCTGCGACCAGCCGGGCTGGCAACCGCAACGGTATGATCGGCATGGCGCTGGCGCTGGTGACCACACTGGTAACCCATGACATCGCCAATATTGTCGAGATCGGGATCGCCATCCTGCTTGGCGCGATCGTTGGGGTGACGGTCGCGCGCAAGATCGCGATGACCGCCATGCCCGAACTGGTGGCAGGTTTTCACAGCCTAGTTGGGCTTGCAGCCGTGGTGGTGGGGCTGGCTGCATGGCTCAATCCCGGCGCGTTCGGGATTGTCGATGCGCAGGGTCAAATCCTCGCGGTCAGCCGGGTGGAACTGGGTCTGGGCATTGCCATCGGAGCGATCACATTCTCGGGTTCGGTGATCGCTTTCCTCAAACTGTCTGGCCGGATGAGCGGTTCGCCAATCATGTTGCCGGGGCGGCATGTCATCAACCTCGGCACGTTGGCCGCGATTATCGCCTTGATCGGAGTTTACACCGTTTCGCCTGAGGGCGGCGCGGGCGAGGGTTATCTGATTATCGCCGTTACGGTGCTGGCCTTTATGATCGGATTTCTGCTGATCATCCCCATCGGCGGGGCAGACATGCCGGTGGTGGTGTCAATGCTCAACTCCTATTCGGGCTGGGCGGCAGCGGCGATGGGTTTCACGCTGGGCAACAGCGCGATGATCATCACCGGGGCGCTGGTCGGTTCTTCCGGCGCGATCCTCAGCTATATCATGTGCCGTGCGATGAACCGCAGCTTCATCAGTGTGATCGCGGGCGGGTTTGGCGGTGACAGCGGCGGCGGCGCGGGCGGTGAAGCGCGCGAACAACGCCCCTACAAACAGGGCAGCGCCGAAGACGCGGCCTATATGCTCGAACAGGCGGAATCGGTCATCATCATTCCCGGTTACGGCATGGCCGTGGCGCAGGCCCAGCACGTGCTGCGCGAAATGGGCGACAAGCTCAAGGAGAAGGGCGTTGAGGTTAAATATGCCATCCACCCGGTTGCGGGCCGGATGCCGGGGCACATGAACGTGCTGCTCGCCGAAGCCAGCGTGCCCTATGACGAGGTGTTCGAGCTTGAGGATATCAATTCCGAATTTTCGCAATGCGATGTCGCCTTTATCATCGGCGCGAATGACGTGGTGAACCCTGCGGCCAAAACCGACAAGGCTTCGCCCATTTACGGCATGCCGGTGTTCGATGTAGACAAGGCGAAACAGGTGTTCTTCATCAAACGGTCGATGGGCGGCGTCGGCTATGCCGGGGTGGACAATGACGTGTTCTACATGCCGCAAACCGTCATGCTGCTCGCCGATGCCAAGAAAATGGTCGAAGGCATTGTGAAAGCGCTCGATTGATGCGCAAGCTCGTGTTCGGCACGCTGGTGCTGGCGCTCTTGGCGGGCATTGCCGTGCAGACCGGCATGGCGCGGCCGCTGGTCAAATGGCAGGTTGAACGCTCGCTCGTGCAATCGGGTATGTCGGAAAACCGCGCCGAATGCATGGCCGGGCGCATGGCGGACCGGCTTTCGGCATGGCAGCTTTATCAATTGCAGCAGAGCATGGCAGCACAAGAAGGCGAGCCTGAGGCCGGATACGGCCTTGGCGAATTGGTGAAACGCCTGCGCCGGGTGGGGGACAGTGAAAGCGTCGCGGTCGTCACCACCAGCGCCGGATTATGCGCCGCCGGGATCGGATAGAGCGCGAACCGCTTGCCATCCTCCCTCCCAATGCGGCACAAGTCGGGCTGAAGAGGGAGAACATCATGACCAGACTGCCAATTTCGCAGCTGACCGCAGCCGCGATCCTGCTGGCATCCGCCGCGCCCGTCTGGGCTGAGGTGCACACGATAACGCCGGGCGAAGGCGCGCAGGAACGCTTGCAAGAGGCGTTGATTCTGGCTGAGCCGGGGGATGAGATCGTGCTGGAGGCCGGGCGCTATGCGCTCACCGACGGGCTCAGTCTGGATGTTGACGGGGTGACCGTGCGCGGCTCGGGCATGGACGGGACCGTGCTCGATTTCACCGCGCAGGCAGGCTCGGGCGAGGGGCTGCTGGTGACCGGCGATGATGTCACCCTGCGTGATTTCGCGTTGGAGAACCCAAAGGGCGACGGGATCAAATCCAAGGGCGCGGACAACATTGTTTACTACCGCATCCGCGTGACATGGACCAATGGTCCGGACGCGGGCAACGGCGCGTATGGGATCTACCCGGTTGAAAGCACCGGCGTCCTGATCGACGGAGCAAAGGTAACCGGCGCGTCTGATGCGGGCATCTATGTCGGTCAGTCGAACCGCATCACCGTGCGCAATTCCATCGCTGAGGCCAATGTCGCCGGGATCGAGATTGAGAACAGCCGCAATGCGCTGGTCGAACACAATATCGCCACCCGCAACACCGGCGGGATCCTTATTTTTGATCTGCCCGGCCTGCCGGTGATGGGCGGCGGCAATGTGATCGTGGCGAACAATCTGGTGGTCGCCAACGACACGCCCAATTTCGCACCCCCCGGCAATATTGTCGCAGGCGTGCGGCGCGGCACCGGGATCATGGTGATGGCCAATGACAAGGTTCTGATCGAGAACAACATCCTTCAGCAAAACCCGACTGCTCCGATCATGGTGATCGCCTATACGCAGGCGTTTGATGACGAGCGCTACAACCCGTTGCCGCGCGAAGTGACTCTCGGAGCGAACACTTACGGTGTTGGCGGCAATGAACCGCAGCTTGAAGGCGCTGACATGCTTCTTGCAGCGTTTGGCGGGGCCTTGCCGCCGGTGCTGTGGGATGGGCTGGGCAGCCTTTCTGCCGTGGAGGGTACCAGCGGCTGGTCGCTGAATTTAGCCGAACCGGGCAAAGGGCTGGGCGGGGCGCAGCCATCGCCGCTGACGGTGCCCGAACCTGCCGGAGAATTCGACCGCAGCGGCATCGGCGCGCCTGCCGAACTGGATGAACGCATCGGATGAAGCGCGCGGCGGCTCTGGTTCTGGCGATCTCTATGCTGGCCGGGTCGATTGGCGTCCGGGCTACTGCGACTATGCCGCTTTCGGTGAACAACGGTGCGATTCTGGCCGGAATGCCGGGCCGTTTGGCTGAGTTTGGGTTTTTTACCGATGACGGCGCGCGGGCACCCCGCAGCGATCTCATACCATACGAACTCAACACTCCGTTGTGGTCGGATGGGGCGGACAAACTGCGTTATATCTACCTGCCCGAAGGCGGCGTGATAGCGGCAGATAAAGACGGGCTGCTGCAATTCCCGGTCGGCACCGCGATCATCAAGACTTTTGCATTCGGGCAGGGCGCGGATCAGCGTTACATCGAAACCCGCGTGCTGCTCCACCGCGCGGATGGTTGGACCGCGCTGCCCTATCGCTGGAACGCGGAGCAGACCGAGGCGAGGCTGGCGCTGGCCGGCGGACGGTTGCCGATCACCGGACCCGATGGCGAAGAATTCAGCTACCGGATACCCAACAAGAATCAGTGCAAAGCCTGTCATTCTCTGAATGGTGAAGTGATCCCGATTGGGCCAAAATCGCGCAATCTTGCGCCTGAATTGTTACAGCAACTCGCGGCAAGAGGCGCGCTGGATACAGATCCACAGGTTGCGCTGCCTCTGCCGCAGTGGCGCGATGCTTCCGCCAATACCGCCGCGCTTGCCCGCGCCTATCTCGATGTGAATTGCGCGCATTGCCATCAGCCCGGCGGGGGAGCGTCCAACAGCGGGCTTGATTTGCGCTGGGAGCAGGACGATCCCTATGCCTTTGGTGTCAACAAGCCCCCGGTCGCGGCAGGCCGCGGGGCGGGCGATCTGCTGGTGTCGATCAAGCCGGGCGATCCCGATGCCTCGATCTTGGTGCACCGCATGAATTCCAATGATCCAGGCGTGGCGATGCCTGAACTGGGCCGCTCCACAGTGGATCACAATGCGGTTGCGGTGATGCGCGCATGGATAGCAGGGATGCCAGAATGAAATGGTTTTTGCGTGCTTTGGGTGTGCTTGTCGCTCTGATCGTGATCGCTTTTCTGGTGTTTCGTACGCCCGACACTGACCCGGCAGAGATGCGCGCCAAATACGGCGGGCCGCCATCGCAATTTATAGCGATTGGCGATGGCGTGACCGTGCACTTGCGCGACGAGGGGCCGAAAGATGCGCCGGCGATCCTGCTGCTGCATGGTTCAAACGCCGACCTCCACACTTGGGAGCCGTGGGTGACAGGCCTTTCGGACAGCTATCGCATCATCCGCTTCGATCAGGTTGGTCATGGCCTCACCGGTCCTGATCCCGCGCATGATTATTCGACCGAGAATTTCACTACGGATATCAATGAAGTGGCCGATGCGCTGGGACTGGAGGACTTCTTCCTTGGCGGCAATTCGATGGGCGGGAAGCACGCGCTTGCCTATGCGCTTGCGCATCCCTACCGCGTCGCCGGGCTGATCCTTGTAGATGCCGGGGGCAGTCCCATGCGCCAGATCAAGGATAAAGATGATGGTGGGGGCAACATCGGATTTGCCATCGCCAGAACGCCGGGGATCAACCAGATCGCCGAACAGATCACTCCGCGCGCTCTCATTGCGCAAAGCCTTGACCAGAGCGTTTCGGTCAAGTCGGTGGTCACCGAGGCGGCGATTGACCGCTATTGGGAGTTGCTGCGCTATCCCGGCAACCGCGCTGCAACCATGGCGCGTTTCAGCAGCGAATACGATCCCTTGTCAGAGGCTGAGGTCGCATCAATTGACGTTCCGACGCTTATCCTGTGGGGGGCAGAGGATCGGCTGATCCCGGTGTCGGCGGGTGAATGGCTTGACCGGCACATCGCCAATTCAACGATGATCAACTACCCCGGTATTGGTCATCTGCCACAGGAGGAAGCGCCCGAGGCGACGATTGCCGATGTGCGCGAATGGCTGGTATCGCAGCAGAAAGAACCTGCCGATTAAGCTGAAATAAACCATCCAAGCGGTTATTTCTGCAACACAATTCGCGGCCTATGGACGCGGGGCGCAGTTCGTCGCTACACCGTTTGTGCGGTGCACACAGAATCGGGGACGACCTTGCGAAAACTGGGACTAATCGGCGGCATGAGCTGGGTGTCGACCGGTATGTATTACGACCGGATCAATCGCATCGTGCAACGCCGGGCCGCGCCCATGGCCAGCGCGCCCTTGCTGATCGAAAGCCTCGATTTCTGCCAGCTCTATGCTCTGCGCGAAGATCGCGATTGGCAGCGCGCCAGCGGTATCTTGATGGAAAGCGCCAAGCGTCTCGAAGGGGCAGGGGCTGAGGCCCTCATTATCGGCGCGAATTCGATGCACAAACTCTACGATGATGTCGCGGGTGCGGTGAACATTCCGATCCTGCACATCGCTGATTATGTCGGGCTGGCGCTTAAATCGGCGGGTTACAAGAGTGCGGCCTTGATCGGGACGCGCAACGTCATGACCGAAAGTTTCTATCGCAAACGGCTGGTCGCACATGGTATTGATCTTTTGCCGCCCAACATGACCAATGTCGAAACGTTGGACCGCATCATCTATGACGAATTGATGGTGGGCAAAGTGACCCGCGATGCGCAGCGCGCAATGAAGACGATCATCACCAACAAGGCGCAGGAAGGGGCCGATTCGATCGTGCTGGCCTGCACCGAACTGGATCTGGTCGTTGACGTGGATGCCAATGTCCTGCCCGTGTTTGATTCGACCCGGATTCACTGCGAAGCGGCCGCCAACTGGATATTGGAACAGGAAGTCGTGGGTTAATTCTCCACCTGCCTCTCACAGAGAACGGCTTGCCGCATTGACCTGTTGGTAAGGGTGTATTCCATAGTCCCGGCCTCTAAGGGCCGCTCGTGAATTTGTCATCGAAAAGTAACAGACAAGTTCCGGGTCTTCGGGTCGCACCGAATGACCCAAGAGCTGCAAAAGCTCTTGGGACCGCTCACCACCCCCCCCATTGCACCCGGTGAGCGGTCCCTTTTTTTGGTCCTCCTGCCGCTATCCACCTATATCCGGCAAAGTTGCCCGTCTGTTCCCGTTGAGCCGTCTGCTGCGCTGTCATAAGCCGTGCGCGTGACTATGCGTGCACCCTATGCTGCTGATGCTGACGCCCATGGCGGCAGGGAATTTGGCGCTGCGACCGCTGCCGGACCCGGCGAAACGCGCGGACCCCGCAGCGATTTTCAGCGCGACCGCGACCGCATCATTCATTCGATGAGTTTTCGGCGGCTGAAATCGAAAACGCAGGTCTTTATCGCGCCAGAGGGCGATCATTATCGTACCCGCCTGACCCATTCCATCGAAGTCGCGCAGGTTGGCCGCGTGCTCGCCCGTGCGCTGGGACTGGACGAGGATCTCACCGAAGCCCTGTGCCTCGCGCATGATCTCGGCCATCCACCGTTCGGCCACGCAGGGGAGGCGGCGCTGTCCGAAGCCATGGCGCGCCATGGCGGATTTTGCCACAATGCGCAGGCCTTGCGCACGGTGATGCGCCTGGAAAGCCCCTATCCCGAACACGACGGGCTCAACCTCACATGGGACCTGCTCGAAGGGCTGGCCAAGCACAACGGTCCGGTGGCAGCGCCCAATTGGGCGCTGGCGCAGCTGGACGAGGCATACCCGCTCAGCCTCGGCACATGGCCCTCGCTTGAGGCGCAGATTGCGGCGGTGTCGGACGATATCGCCTATGATAATCACGACATAGACGACGGGCTGCGCGCCGGTTTTCTGGACCTGGACGATCTGCTGGAACTGGATTTTCTCGCACAGCAATGGCGAGCGGTCGAAAAGCGCTTTCCCAATGCACCCAGAGATCGGCAATTGCGCGAATTGATCCGCGACCAGATTGGATTGATGGTGAACGACGTGCTCGATCATTCGCGCGCCAACGCAAATGATTTCGGATCGGTCGCGCAAATCCGCGATGCCGGACGGCAGATCGCGGGTTTCTCCCCGGCAGTGGCGCAGCACGAGCGCGCGCTAAAGGCATTTATGTACAAGCGACTCTATTATCACCCTGAACAGGTCAGCGCGGCTGAACGCGCGCGCGATGTCATTGCCAGGTTGTTCGCAGCCTATTCACAGGACCACCGATTGATGCCGGAAGAATGGCAAGGCCGATTGCCTGCCACCGAACCCGGACGCAGCCGCGTTATTGCTGATTTCATCGCCGGGATGAGCGATCGCTTCGCCATTCAAGCCTGTGAGGCGATCTATGGCGAGAGGCCAATGGGGCTGTCGAATGTCTGATACTGACCCGCCTGCAAAATCGCCGGTGCGGATCGGATTGGTGGGCGCGACCGGTATGATCGGGCGCCGCCTGATCGAGATTTCCAGCGCCGGGGACGAGGCAAGAATTGTCGGCATTGCCCGGCGCGAGGTGGAATTGCCCAAGGGCGCGCGGATCGAAATGTTTGTCGCGGAAACCGGCAAGTGGGGCGAAGTGCTGGAAGCGGTGCGCCCGCGCGCCTTGATCTGCGCATTGGGAACCACCTGGAAAAAATCGGGCCGCGACGAAGCGGCGTTTCGCGCGGTCGATCACGATCTCGTGCTCGCCACCGCAAAAGCGGCCCAGCGGGCGGGGATTCCCAACATGGTGCTCGTCAGTTCGGCGGGCGCCGATGCACATTCCAAAAACCTCTATCTGCGCACCAAGGGCGAGGTGGAACTCGAAGTGTCCAAGGTCGGTTTCAAACGGCTCGACATCATCCGGCCCGGTCTGCTGCGCGGGGACCGGCAAGGCGAGCTGCGCCCACTCGAAGCACTGGCGCGGTTTGCCAGTCCCCTGATCGACCCGATGCTGCCCGCCAAATGGGAGGTGTACCGTTCGGTCGATGCCGATCTGGTCGCAGAAGCTGCGCTGGGGTTGGCAATGCGCAAGGCGGCGGGGCGGTTTACCCACGATAATGAAGCGATGAAGCGAGCGGCGCGCGAATGGCGGGTAAAATCGCACGCACCGCTGGTGGAACTGGAGGAATAAGCGGCGATGGAACCGGCATTTGTGTTCAAGGCGATCAATATCCTCGCGCTGGTCGCTTGGGCGGCGTTGATCCTGTTGCCGCGTTGGCCCGCGCTGCATTCGGCGCTGACCTATCTTGGCGTCGGGCTGTTATGCCTGATCTATTCGGGAGGCCTTATCGGGGTGCTGAGCGCCCTGATTCCAGCGGGTGAAGGGGGGGCGAATTTCGATTCCATTGCCGGGGTGCGCGCGATTTTCGCCAGCGATGTCGGGGTCGTGGTCGGCTGGACGCATTACCTCGCGTTCGATCTGTTCGTCGGGCTTTGGATTGCGCGTGACGGCGATGCGAAAACCATATCGCGGTTCATTCAGGCACCGGTCCTGTTGGCGACTTTCATGGCAGGCCCGCTGGGGCTGGGTGCGTGGCTGCTGATCCGCGAACCGGCGGCGCGCCGGGCAGGCCGTTTTAAGTAAGTCCTGACCCTAGACCTGCACGCCGCAAGATGCTTAACCTGACCGAAAAGCGCATTGGGGAGAATGCAGGCATATGGCGAGCGAAGCCTACCACGATTTTGAGACCTTTGACGAAATCCTGAACTTCTGGGCGGACAAGCGTCCCGGTGGGCCCGCTTTTGAACAAGATGACCGCGTAACATCCTATGCTGAGGTGGATGATCTGACGCGGCGGCTTGTTGCGCTGTTTCAAGCGCATGGAATCGCCAAGGGTGACCGGATTGCGTGGCTCGGTAAGAATTCTGACCGTTACTGTCTGCTTTATATGGCGGCGGCACGAATGGGCGCGGTGATGGTGCCGATTGGCTGGCGGCTGGCCTCGCCTGAAGTGGCCTATATCCTGACCGATACCGGCGCAAAGCTGCTGTTTGCGGGCGCGGAATTTGCAGAGGTCGCAAATCAGGTTGCGGCAGATGTCCCGGCCAAACCGGCGGTGATCGAGGCGGAGGCGGCGATCCGCGAAGCGCGAAAGCTGGATCCGGCGCGCTATGACCCGCCGGGCAAAGACGAACCAATCCTTCAACTTTACACCAGCGGCACGACCGGCAATCCCAAGGGCGCGGTGCTGTCCAATGGCAATCTGCTGGGCCTGCGCAATCCGGGCAATGCGGCGCAATTGCCGTGGAATTTCTTTGACGATGGCGATTGCATGCTTGTCGCCATGCCCTGCGCGCATATTGGCGGCACAGGGCTCGTCAATATTGGCCTCGCCAATGGCATAAGGGTGCTGTTGCAGGCCGAATTTACCCCGGTTGGTGTGCTTGAAGCGATTGAGAATGGCGCAACCCATATGTTCATCGTGCCCGCCGCGCTGCAAATGGTGGTGCAGCATCCACGCGCGCCCGACACCGATTTCTCGCACTTGCGATACATGATGTATGGTGCTGCGCCGATGCCGCTGGAACTGCTGAAGGAAGCGGTGCGGACCATGCCCAACGCCAATTTCCTGCAAGCTTACGGGATGACAGAGACCAGCGGAACTATCTCGATCCTGCCCCCCGATGACCACGAGCTCGGCGGCAATGAACGGATGCGTTCGGCAGGCAAGGCGGTGCCGGGGGCGGAAATCGAAGTGCGCGGACCGGATAACAAGGAAGTCGCTCGCGGCGAAATTGGCGAAGTCTGCATCCGATCCCCTTCGAACACATCAGGCTATTGGCAACTGCCCGAAGCGACCGCCAAGACCATCGACCCCGATGGTTGGTTGCACACGGGCGATGCCGGGGTGATGGACGATGATGGCTATGTCTATATTCAGGACCGGATCAAGGACATGATCATCTCCGGCGGTGAGAACGTCTATCCGGCAGAGGTCGAAAACGCGATTTTCGGCCATCCGGCGGTGGCCGAGGTTGCGGTGATCGGCGTGCCGAGCGACAAATGGGGTGAAGAAGTCAAGGCCTGCGTCGTTGCAAAGCCGGGGGCGAGCATCGATGAAGGCGAAATCATCGCCTATGCCCGCGAACGCATCGCCGCGTTCAAGGCTCCCAAAAGCGTCGACATCATCCCTGTTATGCCGCGCAACGCCTCTGGCAAGATCCTGCGCCGGCAATTGCGTGCGCCCTATTGGGAGGGCCGCGACCGGCAGGTTTCGTGATCGGGCCGGGCACATGAGCGGCATGGCGCAAGTCAAACAACACGCTCCGGCAACCCTGCGCAACCGCGAGGCGATTGCCGAGGTTCTGGAGCGTGAACTGCCCGAAAGCGGGCTGGTGCTAGAAGTGGCGAGCGGCACCGGCGAACACGCGGTGTTTCTGGCGGAACGCTTTGCCGCGCTCGAATGGCAGCCGAGCGATCCCGATCCAAAGGCGCTGGGGTCGATCCTTGCCTACCGCGAAGAATTCGAACGCTACAATTTGCGTCTCCCACTGGTGATTGATGCCAGCGCGCCAGAAAGCTGGGAGGTCAATTCAGCCGATGCGATCCTGTGCATCAACATGGTCCATATCAGCCCGTGGCAAGCAACCGAGGGATTGTTCAAAGGAGCTGCGCAGGTGTTGGGAAAGGTCAATGCGCCGCTGGTTCTGTATGGTCCTTATCTCGAAGCCGACGTCGAAACTGCGCCGTCGAACACCGCCTTTGACCAAAGCCTGAAATCCCGCGATGGGCGCTGGGGCCTGCGCAAGGTCAATGATCTGGACCGGGTTGCCCGGGCCAACGGCTTTACCCGAACGGCGCGGCACGGCATGCCTGCCAACAATCTGACGCTGGTCTATCGGCGCGCCTGATCGCGGTCAGTCGATCACTTCTTCGCCGGTGCGCCCGACCGATTGAATGTCCTCGCCAAGCCCCTTCACGGTGTTGCAAGCGGTGCTGGTCAGAGTGAGCGCGGCAAGCGCGGCGGCAATTGCACATTTGCGGATCATGCAGTGTTCCTTTCGAATTGCGATGAATAGCGCATCTAAAGCAGCGCTGTCTCGGCCTTTTGACGCGCAATGACCAATTGACGCTCGCGCCATGCGATAATCAGCCCTGCAAATATGATCAGCGGCGCACCAAGCCACAGGCTATGCGGCGGTGCACGATCAAACACCGTATATCCATACAGGGTTGCCCACAGCAATGACGTGTAATCCATCAGCAGGATCACGCCCGCCGACCCGAACCGCAGCGAGGCAGTGAGCAAGATTTGCGCCACCGCGCCGCACAGCGCCATCGCAACGATGATGCCCCAAGTGGCCGGATCATGCGGCTGAAATATGAACGGCAGCGCGATCAGCATAACCGGAGCGGTGAGAGCTGTGAACCAGAACACGATGCTCCACGGCGCCTCGGTTTTGTTGAGATCCTGAACTTGAAAACTGATCGCCGCGACCAGCAGCGCGGCAACCAGACCCACCACTGCGCCCAGCGGATCAATCGAAGTTTCCGCGCCAACCCCGAATGCGGGCTGGGTCAACACCACGACACCTGCAAAACCGAGCGCAACCGCAAACCAGCGGTACAGCCCCACCTTTTCCCGAAACAGGATGACCGACAGCATCACGGCAAAAAACGGCGCGGTAAAACTGATGACGGTCGCTTCGGCGAGCGGCAGGAGGATGACTGCGCCATAGACGAAAAACATGCCGGTGATGCCAAACGCCGCGCGTCTGGCGTGGGAGCCGAAACGCTGCGTTCTGATGCTGCGGAGCTGACCGGTGCCAGCCAGCAGAGCGGTGACGCAGACCAGTGTGATCGCCTGCCGCCAGAACACCAGTTCGGCCAAATGCGCGCCGCGTTCGCTGGCGAGTTTGACCAGCATGGCCATCGTCGCAAGCGTTGCTGCCGTCGCCAGACGCAGGCCAAGTGCGAGAAACGGGCGGGGGCGAGCGACGGAGCCATCCATTCGCCACGCTTTAGGCACCCCGCAGCATTGCGCAAGCAGCACGGGTGCTTACATGATCGGCGATATGGACATGCTGCACGATCTTGTCTTTGCCAGCGACGCGGTGCTGATGGCGCTGGCCGGGCTTGCATGCTGGATATTCGCGGGGTTCTGCTTGCTGATGGAGCGCGTCAGGAGCGCACGGCGATCGGTTGAGCGGCTGGAAAAGGTCGGCTGGATGCCGTGGACTAACCTGTTCGTTGCCAGCGCGATCATTGGCGGCGGATGCCTCGCCATGAGTTTGCCAGTGGTGCTGGGCAATTTGTGATTTGCTGCGGCTGCGCGCCGGCCGTTTAGGCCGCAATGCCTGCCTTACAGGCAGGCCTCCAGATACGCCTGATCGAACCCGTATTGGCGCGCTTTTTCAAGCGTGTAGGGGCGCAGACCCGAGGCGCGAAATTCGCCCATGATCTTGCCGTCTTCGCTCTCGTCCAGATATTCGAATTTGAACAGGTTCTGGGTCACGATCACGTCGCCCTCCATCCCGATCACTTCGGTGATGTCGGTGGTGCGGCGCGAACCATCGCGCAGACGTTTCACCTGCACGATCAGGTCGACCGATTCGGCAATCTGGCGCGAAATGGCTTCCTTGGGGATTTTGATGTCGCCCATCAGGATCATGTTTTCCATACGGCCCAGACATTCACGCGGGCTGTTGGCGTGGAGCGTACACATCGACCCATCGTGACCGGTGTTCATCGCGGCGAGCAGATCGAAACATTCCGCGCCGCGAATTTCGCCGAGGATGATGCGGTCAGGACGCATACGCAGCGCGTTCTTCACAAGGTCGCCGATGGTGATCGCGCCTTGCCCTTCAAGGTTGGGCGGACGGGTTTCCAATGGCAGCCAGTGCGGCTGTTGCAGGCGAAGTTCGGCCGCGTCTTCGATCGTCAGCACACGCTCGCCCGGGTCGATCATCTTCGACAGCGCGTTGAGCATGGTCGTCTTACCCGAACCCGTACCGCCCGAAATGACGATATTCATCCGGCATGCGCCCGCGATTTTCAGCGCGGTCGCCATCTTGTCGCTCATGGAACCGAATTCCTTGAGCATGTCGATGGTGATTGGCTTTTCGGAGAACTTACGAATTGAGATCGCTGTGCCGCGCAAGCTGAGCGGCGGCACGATTACGTTGACGCGGCTGCCATCCTTGAGGCGGGCGTCGGCGAGCGGGGTGGTCTGGTCAACGCGGCGGCCGACCTGGTTCACGATGCGCTGAGCGATCTGAAATAGATGACTTTCATCACGGAACCGGATCGGGGCAATCGTCAGCTTGCCCTTTTTTTCGATATAGGTCTGGTCCGGACCGTTGACCATGATGTCCGAAACGTCGGGATCGTTGAGCAATTCTTCGAGCGGGCCAAACCCGAGCAATTCATCGATCAACACCTTTTCGAGCGCAAATTGCTCGCGCCGGTTCAATGTGACCTTGAGCTCGGCCAGCACTTCCATGATGATCGGGCGGAATTCTTCGGAAAGCTCTTCCTTGGACAACGTCGCGGCGGCTTCGGGATCGACGCGTTCAAGCAGGCGCGGCAGCACCTGTTCCTTGATCTTGTGGACGCTGGCCTCGAACCCGCCTGCTTCTGATTCCGTTGCATTGACCGAATTCATGCGTTCAGCAAGGCGGTCCATCGCGCTGGCGGTGGCGTTGCCGGAGGGGCGAGGTGCGGGAGTTTCGGCCTTTGGCGCGCCGCCGGGAAGCGGAGGAAACTGTTCGCCCCCTTTTGATTCGTCAGATTTTGGGCTTGCGCCCTTCATCGGTCTTGCGACGCCAAAAGCAGGCTTTGCGCCCGGCCTCATGCCGCCCGCGCCACCTTTTTTGCCGAATGCGCTCATTACCAAGCCCCCAAGGCCTACCAAAAATCCATGCGCCGGTCTCGCGGATCATCGCGAACAGCGCCTCTCGAAGGTTGGTGAATAATTGGGAAACCTTAATTTTTCCCCAAGGGGGAGCCGATAGCCATGCCTGGCCCTAGGTCATGACAGGCTGGCAAAATCACTGGCTTTTCCGAATGTTGGGCCCCAACTACATAGAGTGTATAGCTAATTCCGCTGTAACCAGCGGGGATGGTTGCAATCGGGGAAAGAATTGCCGGATCCATTCCGGCTAATTTGCGGTCTGAAAACAGATAAGATCGCCCATGGCGCGCGATGTGATCCAGCAAAAGGGATTCCAAGGCGGTGCTTGAACGCAGAACGGCGGATTTGTGATCCCAGCGCACAAAGGTAAACCCGCAGGATTGCTCTGGTCTGCCAAACACGATGTCACTGCGTCCTGAGACGGCGGGCGCGCGCCATTCAGGCAGTGCAATCCAGTGTTTGTCCGCCAGTCCGCGCCGCTCAATCTCAGTTATCACGGCAGGCCCGCTATCAAACCCCTTGGTGGCCGAAATTGCACTGGTCGCCAGACCGGATAGCGCCAGCACCAACAGCCACGCGCCAAAGACCGGATCGCGCGCCGCGCCCGCTGCGCGTTGCAGCCAGATCAGCAGGATCAGCAGAAACGGGCCGAGCAGCAGATGCCGCACCCCGATGGGATACACCGCAAGGCTGAACACCAGAGTGAAGGCGAAAAACCCGAAGATCAGCAAACGATGCCATGCAAAACCGCGAGTAAAGCGCCAGCAGAGCCAGAGCATGACGGCCCCTGCAACAGGCGCAATCGGCGCAACCGGCGTGTTCCATTGCGGCGCAATTCCGCCGTGGAAGGGCAGCGGCAGGCTGCCCATCATCCACCACCACAAGGCTGGGCCGCCGGGCATGCCGAGCGCTTCGTTCGCGCTGACCATATCGGACGGAGGATAGACGCTCCAGGCGGCAAAGCACGATAGCGCAAGCCACAGCGCGACACCCGGATACCAGAGATCCCGCTCCCGCCATTTGAGAATGACTAAGACCCCGGAAATGACCCCGAACAGGAAATCGACTGTCGGCAGCAGCGCGATGGCAATCCACAGCCAGCGTCTTTGCCAGAACACCATAGCCAGCATCAGCAGTGCTGCGCCCAGTGTGGTGCCGCGCGAAATGGTAAGGAATTCAAACAGGACATATTGGCTTGAGGCGAGCAGCAGCCGCTCGCTGCGGCCAAAGGGGCTGGCCAACACTATCACCCCTTGCACCACCACCGCGCACAGCAATGCTGCGACCGGAAGCACATATGGCTGCGGCACCAAAGCGCCTATGCCGCTTAGCAGCGCATACCAGGCGGGTGGATGCCCCTCGTAACGCAGCCAATCGAGCAACTGCCAGGCGCCGTCTGCTTGCGTTGCGATCAGCAGCGCCTGCAATTCATCGGGCCAAGGCTGATGCGAGACAATCAGCGCGGTCTGCACCGCTGCGAGCGCGCAAATGGCCAAGGCCCAGATGCCGGGTTGTCCCAATATCCGGTCGGTCGCGGCAAAGAATCGCGAGATCAAGGGCGCAGCGGCAGTCATCGGGCACTGCAATAGCAGCAAGGCGAATGACTATCGCCACGCTGCAGGGGTTTATACCCAAGGATGCAGGGGCTACGCCCTTGTCTTGGAAAGGGCGATTGGTCACACCCGCGGATATGACCCCCGGCCCGCTTGCTCAACCCGATCGTCCCCTGTCGCCTGCGCAGTTTGGCCGCGTGCAATTGTGGGTCTTGGCCGTCCTGATCGCGGTGACTATCGCCGCCGGTAGCCTTGGCGGCATTCATCATCTCACCGCGCAATTCATGCGCGAACAAGATCTGGCGGTGGCACTGGTGTTCGTCATCGCTGCGGTGATGATCGGCTGGCGGCAAAGCTGGTTGGAGAAATTCTGGCCGCAAAGCCAATGGGGCATGTTCAGCACGGCTGCTTTGCTGGCGTCAGGAGTGTTTGTTGCAGGGGCTGCTGGGACCTATATCGTATTCGGGAATTTTCCTTTGTCGCTCGACGAATTCTGGGCGCGGGCGGATGGGGAGATTCTGGCGCGCGGCGTGCCGCTGGCCCAGATCCCGCCGGAATGGCGCGAATTTGCGCCTGCGATGCAACCCGTCTTCACCCGGTTGCTGCCCGAAGAAGGTCTGTGGGCGTCAAGTTACCTGCCCGTAAATGCAGCAATCCAGCAATTGCTGGGACCGTTTGCCAGCCCGGCTATGTCAGCGGGATCGGTGATGCTGGCCGCCCTGATCGCGCGCAAACTGTTGCCCGATCAGCCTTCTGCACCGATTATAGTCGCGGTTTTGATGGCGACCTCGGCGCAGCTCGTGGTCACCGCGATGACGCCCTATGCGATGGCCGGGCACCTGTTTTTCAACCTCGCGTGGTTGTGGCTTTTCCTTATGCGCAAGTCTTGGACGACGCTGCTCAGCCTGATTCCGGCGGCGCTGGCGATGGGGCTTCATCAATCGGCATTTTTCCCGCTGTTCGCGCTGCCTTTCCTGCTCGAACGGTTTCTGGCGGGCGAGCGGATTCTTGCTTGCCTCTATGTGGTCGCCATCGGCGCGGGGTTCCTTGCTTGGGGAAGCTACGATCTCTTCGCCTATGCGTGGCTCGGTGTTCAGCCGGATGGGGGCGAAGCTGCGGGTCTGGCGCGGCAAATCGGCATATTCATCGAACGATTTACCGATGGCGGGATGCTTTCTCTCGCGCTGATGGCGGCCAATCTGCTGCGGTTTGCGCTGTGGCAGAACCCGGTGGTTATCCCGCTGATCCTGTGTGCCGCATGGCCGATTGCCCGGCTCGCAGACGGTGCGCCGCGCGAATTGCGCGCGATGTTGCTGGGGCTGATCGGGACCATTATTTTCATGACATTGGTGATCCCGTTGCAGGGACATGGCTGGGGCTATCGTTACCTGCACGGATTTCTGGGTAGCGCCGCCATAATTGCCGCGTTTGCATGGGGTCATATGACCCGCAAGGGCGGTTCAGGCGGTGGCCGGGCGCTGTTGATCGGGATGACCGCGCTTGCGGCGGTGTTGTTGCCGGTGCGCGCTTGGCAGGCGCACAGTTTTGCCGCGCCCTATGTCGCCGCCGATCAAACGCTTGATGCGTGGCATTCGGGCGGTAAGGGTGCGGCGGTCATCATCGTTGATGCGCCCGCACACGCCTTTGCCAGCGATTTGGTTCGCAATGATCCGTGGCTTGAAACCGGGGCCAAACGGCTGGATGCGCGAGCGCTGACGCGGGAACAATTTGCGCGGCTTTGCCAGCAGCATGACCTGCGGATTTTTGCCGATAAAGATGCCGCCGAGGTCGGCATCCCCCTTTTGTCCGAAGACCTGCGGCGCGAGCCGAGATTTCCGGACGGGTGCGTGTGACCCATAGGCGGGCGTTCTGAAGCCGCATTGCCGGCTATTTTGAGCCGCCTTCAGCCAATTCTTAACCCTTTGTTAGCCATAGCATCCCAAACAGGTCGGCGCCGCCAAACCCGCGCTTGCCTGACGGCGGCATGTTCAACAGGGAAAATCTCAATGAACGCGACAAATTTCGACAAGTCGGAGATCGCCCGCCAGAAAGAGTTGTTCGAGGCGATCCATGAGAAGTATTCCGAAGCGACTACGGACCGCTATGCAGAAGCGTATAAGGAGGAATTTCTCTACGGTCCGATCCTGGCCGAACTGCAAGACGCGGCAACGCTGATGGAACTTGCCTCGGGTGTGGGGTCTGCCTCCGGCTGGATGCGCGACCATCACCCCGGTCTAGAAATTTCGGGCTGCGATATTTCCGAAAGCGCCTGCAATGAATTTACCGAGCGCCATAACCGCCCCTGCTATTTGTGGGACGTGACGAAGCCGGTTGAAGCCAAGGAAACCTATGATGCGGTGCTGGTCATGGGCGGCATTCATCATTTGGTTGCCGACCTGCCAATGGCGTTTGAGAATATTGCAAAGATGCTGAATCCCGGCGGCAAGCTTATCATGGCAGAGCCCAACGCTGACTTCATTCTCGAGCCGGTGCGCAAGCTTTGGTACAAGATCGACACCGGCAATTTTGATGCGGAAAACGAACATGCGCTATCGCATCCAAAACTGGTGCGCGATCATGCGCAGGGAATGACCCCCGGCACTGTGCGCTATATTGGCGGCCCGGCCTATTTCCTGTTGCTGCAGAATTGGGTTCTGCGCGTCCCCAACGGGGCAAAGAAGTTCATGGCCCCGGCCTTGATGACGCTGGAGCGGGCGTATCACCGTCTGCCGGGTAAGTTTCCTTTTTCGACCTTTGTTGCATGCTGGCAAAAGTCATGAACACAACTGCCGCGATCGCGCCATCAGAAACGCGCGCAGCGGCCATTGATCTGCCGCCGCCATCCGCGCCATGCGCGTGCGGCAATGGCGAGCCATGCCGATTTGGCACCAACAGTCTGGTTCAGGTCTCGCATCCTGAATTTGGTGCAATGCACGTGCTACGCTGCGAGGCTTGCGGGCACGGTGTCACCATGCCGCATGTTCCGGATGTCTCGGTCCTTTATGAAGGGCGCGAAACGCAGGATTATCAGGGTCGGGACAACAAATTGGCCACCGCAATCAAACGCTTGGCCTTCCGGCGGCAGGCTGGCAAGATGCTCCGGCAAACCGGCTTCAAGGGCGGAAATATTGTCGATTTTGGCTGCGGCAGCGGGCTTTACACCGACGCCATCGCCGCATCTTGCGGTGCGAGCGATAGCGTCACCGGGCTTGACTTCTTTGCTGATCCGCCCGCGCATATCGGGGCGGCGCAGTACCGGCCATTCTCACAGATGTCGCAGTTTGAGAAAACCGCCGACCTGGTTACTTGTTTTCACGTTCTTGAACACGATGCGGACCCGCAAAATGTCCTTCGCCAATTGATTGCACTGGCAAAGCCAGGGGCGACGGTGTTGATCGAAGTGCCGCATATCGATTGCGTTTGGCGGCATGTGTTCCGCCAATATTGGGACAATTGGTATCTCCCGTTCCACCGCACGCATTTCAGCCGGGCTTCGCTGGATTCTGCCATCGAAGCCGCTGGGCTATCGATCATCGGCCGATATTCGGTTCATACTCCCGCGATCGGGCGATCGCTTGCCAATCTCATGGGTAAGGAAAACGGGCTGCCCTTCGTTATTGCCTCGGCGTTGGGGCAGCCGGCTCAGGTGCTGGTTGAAAGACTGTTCAACAGCCCATCGGCGCTGCGGATTGTCGCCCGCGTGCCAGCGTAGCCATCAAGCGGAGCGGTTATAGCCATAGGTAACCGCCCAGCGGGTTGCGATGAAAGTGTAAACGAACATCAAAGCGCTGACCAATGGTGCAGAGATCCAGATTGGCCACGCCAGCAGGTCGATCATCACGAACAGAATGGCCAGCGTCAGGCAAAGTCCAAACGCCTGCGTCCCGCAATACCGCGCATATCCGGCGATGGAGTGTCGTGCCGCGAATGTAATATTCGCATGGCCAACATAGGCCAGCGCGCCGATCAGGAAAAAGCAGACAAGCGTCGAGATGGCGTAATGCACCCCCAACATATGGCCCGCGATAAGGATGACGTTGTTGGCCAACACGCTGGCGATGCCGATAATCGAATATCGGGACAGAACCGGGATCAATCCTTTGAGCACCGGCTAGATCGCCCGTTTCAAACGCATGCGCAGGCGCGGGATAACCCGCTCTGCTATGCGCGAATAATGCAGATAACGCACTGCCCCGAACGGACCCAGCCGGGCAATGCTGGCCAGCGCGCCGAACGCGGCGGCGGCTTTGCCCGTGGATGCTTCGGCAAGCGCCATGTTGACCTTTGCTGATGCCCTGCTGAGCGCGGCAAAGCGGCGGTCGCTGGCGCTGTAACGGGCCAGCACCTCGGCCAGTTCGCGCGCCATTTCACCGCGGTTTCCGGTCATGGTCAGCGACGATCCATGAATGCGAAACGCGGCCGTTGGCTCAGGGTCGAACACCACTGGGCCTTGCGCTGCCAGTTTAAGCCACAGGTCCCAATCGGGCGTATACCATAATGCTTCGTCCAGCCCGCCGCACGCCAGATAGGCGTCGCGCCGCCACACGGGCGCGGGCATGGCAATGCTGTTCTGCACCAGCAAACGGTCGCGGAATTGGCGCGGGCATTGCACCGCGCCTTGCAGCGGCGGAGACCAGCGGCCCAGAACTTCGGAATTGCTGCCAATTATCACGGCCCCGGTCACCAGCATCGCCGCATCGGAATGGTCCGCGATCAGCCGCGCGATCACTTTGGCTCGCGCGGGCAACCAGAGATCGTCTTGATGCAAGGTGCAGACGTGCTCGCTGCGCGCCGCTGCGACCCCCATATTGGTCTTGCGCGTCCAGCTGGCGATGTCCGGGAGATATTCATAGTCGATTGGCAGCCGCTCGCGGTGCGGGGCAATGATCGCTTCGCAGGGTTCTTCGGGCGTGGAATCGCGGATGATGACAGCGATGGAACCGCGCGCATCGGGCGCGGGAATGCTGGCAAGCGCTTCGTCCAGCCATACGCCGCCGCGATGGACGGGCATGACCACGCTGAGCCACGGAGGCTGTGACATTCGCCGAGCGCCTGCCCGCGCTCTACCCGCCCGCCGCGCCGCTGGGCGGGGCAAGCTGGCTTTCGTGCCCAGCAATGATCGCCAGCATGAAACCGCCGAAGATGTTTTGCAGGCCAATCGCGCCAATCGCTGCGGACAGGATCAACGGCAGCGGATTGTCGAGGGCGATGAACCCGCCCTGGCTCCAGCCGAATGTTACTGCACCAAGCCCGCCCGCGCCAATCATCATCGCGGCAATCCCGCTGACCAGCATCGCTTCGAGCGTGAACAGGCCCGCATATTTGCGCAAGGTGGGCCGCATCAGCCGATAGCCGCGATTGACTCCGTAAAAATGGCTCGCGACCGCCATGATCAGGCCGAAATGGCCGGTGGTGGCGAGGAATCCTGCAACCAAGCTCCAACTGGTTCCGAAAAACGAAACGCCCGAAAGCACATTGGTGTAATATCCAAGGCCGACCCCAAAGATCACCGCCGACAGCATCAACGCCATCAGCGATGGCACCCCGAACACCCAAGTGGGGCTGAGCATGAAGAGGTAGCGCAAATGCCGCCAGCCATCGCGCCACGGCCGCAGATGCGGCGCGCGGTCGCGCAGATCCGGCGACAGCGTGGCGGGAACTTCGGCAATTCGCAGTTTCAGCAGCGCCGCCTTGATCACCATTTCGCTGGCAAATTCCATGCCCGAACCGCTCAGGTTCAGCCGCGTAAAGCTTTCCTTGCGAATGCCGCGCAGCCCGCAATGGGCATCGCCAATGCCCGAACGGAAGAACAGGTTGAGCACCCCTGTAAGGCCGGGATTGCCGATGTGCCGGTTTTTCCACGGCATCGCGCCCGGCGCAATCCCGCCCTTGAAACGGTTACCCATGCACAGCTCAAAACCTTCGTCGAGCTTGGCGATCATGGCCACGCCCTCAGTGAAATTGTAGCTGCCGTCGCAGTCGCCCATGATGATGTATCGGCCCGCAGCGGCCTCGCAGCCGCCGATCAGCGCCGCGCCATAGCCGCGCCGCGATACCGGCACGACCCGCGCGCCGAGATCGGTGGCCAGCGCCTGACTGCCATCGGTCGAACCATTGTCGGCGATCACAATCTCGCCCGACATGCCTAATTCGGTGCGGATCAGCGCCAGCGCATCCAGCGCATTGGCAATACAATGCGGCAAACTCTCGATTTCGTTAAGACACGGCATCACGATCGTGACATCGGGCGAGCTGGCACCGCGCTGCGCATCGCGCTCCAGTATTTCGGTGTAATTGAAGCGCTTCAGATCCATTGTCGCCCCCGGCGTTTTGACACCTTGGGGAATGGCCAAGAATGGTTAACAAACCATCAAATGCAGACCTTGGGTCAGGAGGTTTTGCTTAGTTTTGCCGGGAGAATTGCTCATCTCTTTCAATTTCCGGTCCGCTGGACTAGCTGCGCAAGCTTACGGCGGCGACTGGCCTTGGCTCAGGGCGCAAGTATCGGGAAAAATCAACATGGGTGACGAAACACGCAGCGGACTGGTCTATGCGGCGGCCGGCTTCGCGGTGCTTTCGGTCGGCGATGCGGTGGTCAAGAGCATGGCGGGCGACTGGCCGCCCTATGCGGTGGCGGCTTTGCGGTTTTCCCTCGGAGCGCTGGCGCTTTCCGCATTGTTGCTGCGCAGCGAAGGTCCGGGCGCATTTGTGCCGCGCAATCTGCCGCTGCAAATGGCGCGCGGGGCGTGCCTGGCGCTGGCGTCGGTGTGCTTTTTTTCCGCGATCTATATCATGCCCCTGGCCGAAGCGATGGCGATTGCGTTCCTCGCGCCGATCCTGACCCAAGTGCTTGCCGGATTGGTGCTGGGGGAGCAGGTGAGGCCAAGGGTTTATGCGGTGTCACTGGTGGCGCTGGCGGGGGTGGCGATCATCCTGCGCCCCAATCTGGCGCTGCTTGGCTGGGGCGCGGTGCTGCCGCTGGTCTCCGCGACATTTTTTGCGCTGTTGATGATTTCCAATCGCGCCAGCGCTGGGCAGGGCAGCGCGCTGTCGATGCAGGTGTTCGTCGCCGCATTCAGCGTGCCGATCCTGATCGCGGTGTCGATCGGGGCGAAGCTGTCGGGTGTGACCGCGCTTGATTTCGGATGGCCCAGTTGGGATGTGGTGCTGCGCTGCATTTTCGTGGCCTTCACCGCCAGCACTGCGCATTGGCTCGCCTATATCGGCACCAGCCGCGCGGGCGCAGCGCAGGTCGCGCCTGCCATTTACGTGCAGATGCTTGTGGCGGTGACGCTGGGCTGGCTGTTGTTTGATGACGTGCCCGATTTCTATACGCTGGCAGGGGCAGCGCTGATCATCGGATCGGGGCTGTATCTGTGGCGCGATGGATTAAAGCCGGATCATGGCAGTGCACCGGGAATGGGGCGGATTTGATGGCGCTTTCTTCAAGCCTTGTTCAACCTTACGCGCGTAACGGCGCTGGCCAGTAATCAGGGGAATAGATCAGAATATGTGCGGTATTATCGGGATCGTCAGTTCACACAGTGTTGCAGGCCGGTTGGTCGACGGGCTCAGGCGGATGGAATATCGCGGCTATGACAGCGCGGGCATCTGCACCCTCAACGAGGGCGCAATGGTGCGTCGCCGGGCCGAAGGCAAGCTGATGAACCTCGTTGGAGTGCTGGAGCGTGACCCCGCTGCGGGCACGATCGGCATCGCCCACACGCGCTGGGCCACCCACGGCGCGCCGACCGCCGCCAATGCGCACCCGCATGCCACCGAAGAGCTGGCCATTGTGCACAATGGCATCATCGAAAACTACAAGGCGCTGCGGGATGAACTCAAAGGTGAAAACCGCGTCTATAACAGCGAAACCGACACTGAAGTCGTTGCGCATCTGATTTCGTCGCGGGTCGAGAAAGGCATGGCTCCGCAAGAGGCGGTCGCTGATGTGTTGCCGCGCCTGCGCGGGGCGTTTGCGCTGGCGATGGCCTTTCGCAGCTATCCCGATCTGCTGATCGGAGCGCGGCTGGGTTCGCCGCTGGTGGTCGGCTATGGCGACGGGGAAATGTTCCTTGGCTCTGATGCGCTGGCCTTGGCCCCGCTGACGCAGCAAGTGACTTATCTCGAAGAAGGCGACTGGGTCATTATAACGCGCGGCGACGCGCAAATATTCGATTCCGGGAACAACCCTGTCGAACGCCCGGTGCAACCTTCCGGCGCTTCGGCGGCGGCGGTGGAAAAAGGCAATTATCGCCACTTCATGCAGAAAGAGATTTATGAGCAGCCCACCGTGGTGGCGCAGACGCTCGCATCCTATCTCCGGCGCGAAGACAATTCGGTTGCGCTACCGCAGTTCGACTTCGACATTTCGGGGGTCAAACGGTTGACCATCGTCGCTTGCGGCACGTCCTATTACGCCGGTCTGGTCGCCAAATACTGGTTCGAACAATTCGCCCGCGTGCCGGTCGATATCGATGTCGCCTCCGAATTCCGGTACCGCGACCCGGTGCTTGAGGAGGGCGGCCTTGCGCTGTTCATCTCGCAAAGCGGTGAGACCGCGGACACGCTGGCAGCGCTCAGGCATTGCAAGGCGGAGGGGCAGACCATCGCCGTGGTGGTGAATGTGCCCACCAGTTCGATGGCGCGCGAGGCCGATCTGCTGCTGCCCACCCATGCGGGCCCTGAAATCGGGGTTGCCTCAACCAAGGCGTTTACATGCCAGCTTGCCGTGCTGGCGGCGTTGGCCGCGCATATGGCGGTGAAGAAGGGCCGCTTGACGCGCGAAGAGGAAAGGGAAGTGGTTGGCCACCTTCTTGAAGCGCCTGCCGCGCTTAATGCAGCACTTGCGCATGACGATGACATCGCTGCAATGGCTCATCTGATCGCTCCGGCGCGTGACGTGCTGTATCTGGGTCGAGGTCAGGATTATCCCCTGGCGCTTGAGGGGGCGCTGAAACTTAAGGAAATCAGCTATATACACGCAGAAGGTTACGCTGCGGGTGAAATGAAGCATGGCCCCATCGCACTGATCGATGACGAGGTCCCAGTAGTGGTCATCGCACCATCAGGACCGCTATTTGAAAAGACCGTGTCGAATATGGAGGAAGTGCGCGCGCGCGGCGGCAAAGTGGTTCTGATTTCGGATGCAAAGGGTATCGAGGAAGCGGGCGAAGGCTGTCTCGCCGCGATTGAAATGCCGGTGGTCCACCCGCTGATTGCGCCGCTGGTCTACGCTATCCCCGTGCAATTGCTCGCTTATCATGTCGCTGTGGTCAAAGGCACCGATGTCGATCAACCGCGCAATCTGGCCAAATCGGTCACTGTGGAATAGCGCCGCGCCGCGCGCGAAATTTGCGAGGTCAAGGGCGACAAATTTTACCGAGCACTAACCTTTCGAGGTTAACAGGCTTGGCTGTGAGCAACTCCCATTCCCTTTCTGTGCAATCCATCAATTCGGAATTGCCCATCTCGGCTGTGCTTGGTCTTTCGGACAAGGGCGATTTTGACTGGTCGCGCCTGCGCGGGCTGCAATATGCAGCGCTGGCAAAACTGACCTTCAATCGCGCTTTCGCACACGCCATGTTGAGCCTGTTTGTGGCGCAGATTTACCTCGCATCGGTCTGGCCAGTGTGGGTAGGGCTGTGGATCGCGGCGCTCGCTTATGTGCATGTGCGCGGCGCGATGATTGATCGCCGGCTCGCAGATGCCGACCGGCGCAAGGTCACAAGCTCAGAATTTTATAAGCATGCGGGCACTTCGATATTCTCCGGTCTGCTCTGGACCGTTCCGCTGGTGTTTTTTGCGCCGATGGGTTCTCCGGGCGATGCGGCGGCCTTGCTTGTCATTGTCATGATCCTGATGGCCGGATCGGTCTATTTCTACACCACATCGCCGATCAGCATCCTTATCTTCACCGGTATCATCGGTGCCGGAGCGATGGTCTATGCTTTCTTGTCCGGGCAAATCTTTGTGCTTGGCGCGGTTATCCTGTTCGTGATCGCTACGGTTTTGGGCACGATAGAGGTCGGGCGCACCTATCTTGCCGCACGCATTGCCGAAGATCTGGTTTCGGAAAAGGAAGACGTCGTTTCGCTGCTGCTGCGAGAATTTGAAGAGAACGAGGCGGACTGGCTCTGGGAAATCGACCCGCAGCGCCGCCTACGCTCGGTCAGCCCGCGTTTCGCCTTTGCGCTTGGGGCCAGCGACCGCGAGGTCGAGGGGCAACCGCTGCTCGAACTGATCGCTGGAGAAAACTGGAATAGCGGCAACTTCCCCGCCAGCCTTCACGATCTGGCGGAACGACTGCGCAACCGTGAGCATTTTTCCAACCTGTTCGTGCAGGTCACAATCAATGGGCTGGAGCGTTGGTGGGAGCTTTCTGGCACTCCGATCCGCGACGAACGTGGTAAATTCACCGGGTTCCGCGGGGTTGGTTCCGATGTGACCGAACAGCGCGCATCCAGTGAGAAAATCGCCTACCTTGCGCGGTACGACACGCTCACCTCGCTTCCGAACCGGCTGATGCTAACCGAGGCATTGGGTGATGCGCTGGAATATGCCACGCATTGGCGCACCCGCTGTGCTTTGTTGATGGTGGATCTCGACCGCTTCAAATCGGTGAACGATTCGCTTGGCCATATGACCGGCGACAAATTGCTGGCTCAGGTTTCGGCGCGGCTTCAGGCCTTGATGAGCGAAGGCACAATGGTTGGGCGTCTGGGGGGCGATGAATTTGCCATCGTGATCCGCGACGCCAGCGATCTCGATGTGATGCGGACACTGGCTGGCCGGGTTATACAGTCGCTGTCAGAGCCGTATCAGGTGGACCAGCACACTTTGTATGTCGGCGCGAGTGTCGGCTCAGCGATTGGTCCGCGCGATGGCAAGACCGTCGAAGAATTGATGCGCAACGCCGACCTTGCGCTTTACCGGGCAAAGGATCTGGGCGGGGGCGAACATTGCCCGTTTGAACCCGTGCTGCATGCCTCCGCAGAAGAACGCCGCCAGTTGGAAGTTTCGCTGCGCAAGGCGCTCGGCCTTGATGAATTCGTGCTGCATTATCAGCCCGTTGTCGATGCCCGTAGCGAGAGTATCGTCAGTTTCGAAGCCCTGGTGCGCTGGCACAGTTCAGACCACGGCTTTGTCAGCCCCGGCAAGTTCATTCCGCTGGCAGAGGACACCCGCCTGATCGTGCCAATCGGCAAATGGGTGCTGCGTCAGGCTTGTTTCGAAGCGCGCAATTGGCCCGAACACATCAAGGTCAACGTCAACGTGTCGCCCGAACAATTGCTCGAACCCGGTTTCCATCAGGAAGTGATCGACGCGCTGGCCGCCAGCGGGCTGCGGCCCGAACGGCTGGAAATTGAAGTGACCGAGAGTATTTTCCTGCGCGATGCCAGCGTGGCTCGCAACGCGCTAGAACAGGCGATGGCGCTGGGTTGTTCGATTGCGCTCGACGATTTCGGGACCGGCTATTCCTCGCTTGGCTATTTGCGCAAGTTGCGGTTTTCGACGATCAAGGTTGATCGCACCTTTGTTCAGGGCGCCTCACAAGGCAGCAACGAAAGCCTTGCGATCATCAATGCGGTGGTGGCCATGGCGAAAAGCCTGGACATGACAACCACAGCAGAGGGCGTCGAGGATGCAGATCAGGCCGAGTTGATCCGCAATCTGGGCTGCGACAAGATTCAGGGCTTCCATTTCGGTCGCCCGATGTCGAGCGACGATGCGCTCAAGCTGTTTACCGCGCCGGACCCGCGCCGCCGCGCCTAGGGTCAGGACCAACTAATCAGGCGGCGACCAGCGCCCCCACGAGGTTTTCGAACAGCTTGCGTCCGTCGGTGCCTCCCATGGATGGGTGCGCGGCCGGCGCGATTGCGCGTTCGGGATGCGGCATCATGCCCAGCACGCGGCCATTGGCGCTCAGCACCCCCGCGATATCGCGCTGCGATCCGTTGGGATTGTCGAGATAGCGAAAGGCGACGCGTCCTTCGCCTGCCAATTCGTCCAGCACCTTTGCATCGGCAAAATAATTACCATCGTGATGCGCCACGGGAATGCGAATACGCTCACCCGCGTCAAAGCCGGTGGTGAAGGGAGAGGCGGTGCTGACGACTTCCAGTGCGACGGTTCGGCAGACAAAGGTCTGACCCGCATTGCGCATCAGCGCGCCGGGCAAAAGGCCGCTTTCGATCAGCACCTGAAACCCGTTGCACACACCCAGCACCGGTACGCCGCGCTCCGCCGCAGCGATCACAGCGCGCAGGATCGGGCTTTTCGCTGCCATCGCGCCCGACCGCAGATAGTCGCCATAGGAAAACCCGCCCGGCAATGCGATGAAATCGAGGTTTTCAGGCAGCTGCGCGTCACCATGCCAGACCCTCAGCGCTGGGTGGCCGGTGACCATCTCCAGCGCCACCGCCATGTCGCGGTCGCAGTTCGAACCGGGAAAGGTGATAACCGCTGCGCGAAAGCTCATCAGGCGGTTTCCTTCGAATTTTCGAGCTTTTCGAAGGCAAAGTCTTCGATCACCATATTGGCGAGCAATTGTTCGCACATCCGGGTCAGAGCGGCATCGCTGGTATCATCGGCCACATCCATTTCGATCAACCGGCCGATGCGGACATCCTCGACCCCGTCAAAGCCGAGGCTGTCCAGCGCATGATGCACAGCGCGACCCTGCGGATCGAGAACACCGGGCTTGAGACGGACAAGAATGCGAACTTTCATGGACGGGTCCTGCGGTTGCAAAGTCAAACAATGCGCGCTGCTATAGCGTCTCGCAGCACCTGTGCAATTGTCCGAGCATTCCTATTCAACATCGAGGATTGTCAAAAATTGGTCATAAAGTGTCGCCCGTTCGCAACAATCGTCAGCAGAATGACACATATTCGCATTTTGCGCTGCTGAATTGGGCCCCCCTAACTCGCCCGAATCGTCCAAACCTGCCAGCGGATTGGCGTCGTTGCGCTCCATTACGACCAACCCAAGAGGCCATCATGTCACACCGCATCATTAATGCCCGCCGTTTCTGGTCAAGCACGACCATGTTCACCGCCGCCGCTTTTGCTGCCACTTTCGCCGTCGCAGCGCCAGCCGCCGCGCAGGATGGTGAGGAAGCCGCCAGCGAAGGCCAACTTGGCTCGATCATCGTCACCGCCAACCGGCGCGAGGAAAACTTGCAGGACGTCGCGGTTTCAGCAGATGTGCTGGACCAGAGCCGCATCGACAATATCTTTGCCTCCGCCGCCGATACGACCGCGCTGGCGGGATCGGTTCCGGGCCTCAACGTCGAAAGTTCAAACGGCCGCGTCGCGCCGCGTTTTTACATTCGCGGGCTTGGCAACACCGATTTCGATCTTGCTGCATCACAGCCGGTTTCGGTTATCATGGATGACATCGTCCTTGAAAACGTCACGCTCAAAAGCTTCCCGATCTTTGATGTGGAGCGCATTGAGGTGCTGCGCGGGCCGCAGGGCACACTGTTTGGCCGCAATACACCCGCAGGCATTGTCAAGATCGACACGGTCAAACCAAGCTTCGATCCTGACGTGCGAGCGGGTTTGTCGTTCGGATCATTCGACACGATCAGCCTGAATGGCGCGGTTGGCGGCGGCATCGTCGAAGATGTGCTTGCATTCCGTGTCTCGACCCAATTGCAGCGCCGCAGCGACTGGATCAGCAATGATTTCACCGGTCAGGACGATGTTCTGGGCGGCTACACCGATTTCGCTGTGCGCGGGCAATTGCTGTTGACCCCGGGTGACCGGTTTAATGCGCTGGCATCGGTGCAATTCCGTGACCTTGATGGTAGCTCCACGTTTTTCCGGGCCAATGCGATCACCGCTGGCGACAACGAACTCGCCGCTAATTTTGACCGCGACACCGTTTCCTATGATGCGGGCGGCGGCAATCGGGCAGAGTATCAGCAATTCGGCGCGTCGCTGAACATGAATTACGAATTTGACGGGGCAACGCTGACCTCGATCACCGGTTATTATGAAAGCGAAGGGTCGAGCCGCGGCGATGTCGATGGCGGTAACCTTGTCACCGGTCCGGGTTTCATTCCGTTTCCTTCGGACACGCAGGATTCGCTCGACCTGCGGCAATTCACTCAGGAATTGCGGCTGGCATCAGACGGTGCTGGCCCGCTGAAATGGCAGGTTGGCGCGTTCTTCTTTGACAGCGATTTCGACGTCACGACGGTGGGCTTTACCTTCCCGCCGCCAGTAACAGTCAATCACACAAACGAGGCATGGGCAGTGTTCGGACAGTTGACCTATCAGCTTACCGACATGCTGCGCGTCACCGGCGGACTGCGTTACACCGACGATCAGAAAGATTTCTTCGTTCGGTCGGGTGCTGCGCCGCAGCCGGTTTCGGTTCAGGATGACAATATCGACTGGGACATCAGCCTGTTCGCAGACATTTCGAACGACACCAGCATTTATGGCCGGGTCGCCAATGCCTTTCGCGCGCCGACCATTCAGGGCCGCGATGTCGCTTTCTTCGCTCCGCCCAGCGTGGCGCAGTCCGAAGACATCACCAGCTTTGAAGTGGGCTTCAAAAGCGAGCTTGCAGACCGCACGGTCCGCATCAACGGCGCACTGTTCTATTACACGGTCAACGATCCGCAGTTCACCGCTGTAGGCGGCGGGGGCAATCTGGTTCAGTTGATCAACGCCAATGAAGGCGAGGCCTATGGTTTCGAGCTTGATACTGCGTTCCAGATCACTCCCGATTTCGTCGTCACGCTGGGTGTTGCCTACAATGACACGCAGATCAATGACGATACGTTGGCGGTTGGCATATGCGCGCAGTGCACCGTGACCGATCCAACGACCGTTATCGGAGGCCAGACTCGCGCATTGGTTGACGGCAACCCGTTCCCGAATGCGCCGGAATGGAGCGGGGATTTCACTGCCAGTTACACCATCCCGGTGGGCGCGCGCGATGAATTCTTCATCTTCACCGACTGGACATTCCTGGGTGAAACCAACTTCCTGCTCTATGAAAGCCTCGAATTCAACGCCGACAGCCGCGTCGAAGGCGGGCTTCGCGTGGGTTACCGCGGTAATGAGGGCGAGTATGAAATCTCGCTGTTCGCGCGCAATATTACCGCCGAAGAAAATGTGCTGGGCGTGGTCGATTTCAACAACAACACCGCATTCGTCAATGAACCGCGGGTGGTTGGCGTCGCGCTTGGTTTCAACTATTAGGTGAATTGACGGGGCTCGGTCGATACGAAAGTATGACCGGGACACGGCGTTAAGGGGCTGGCAGGGGGCGACCTGTCAGCCCTTTTTTATTCGGCATCGCTTTCGGGTAAGATCAGAAACTCCACGGCGTCCTCAGGCGCGAGATATTGCAGCGCCTCGGCCTGCAATTCTTCTGGAGTGATGGCGCGCAGCATATCAGGCCCGTCAAACCAGCGCTCAAGCCGGTCGGCCTTGCTTTGCGCCCGGTCGGCGAGGTTCATCCAGCCGCCCAGCGATTTCAGAGCATTGTCATACGCCTCCAGCAATGGCTGCCGCGCCCGCTCGATAACGTCGAGGTCCAGCGGCGCAGCGCGCAGGTCCGCAACCAGCGCGGCAATCGCAGTGCGCGTCGCCTCGACTTCACCGGCATCGACCGATGCGGACAAAGTGAAGGTCCCGTAACCCGGATAGATGCTGCTCATCGAACTTGCCGCGCGAGGCGAATAGGCTTGCCCCAATTCCTCGCGCAATCGTTCTGTCAATTCGATCTGCATGGCCCGCGCCAGCAAGGATACACGCATTTCCTCGCCAAAATCGCTGTCGTCGCTGGTAGGCCAGACCATCCGAACTTGCGCCTGATCCGGTTCTCCCCGATGTCTGAGGATATGCTGGCCGCGCTGATTGGTGAAAGCGCGGCTGCGTGCCTCGGTGCGGGGGAGGAAGTCGGCCTCTCGCGGAGGCAGCGCACCCAATGTGCTGGCGACCGCAGCGATGGCCGTGTCCTCGTCCAAATCTCCGACCAGCGCCAGTTCGATTGCCCCCAAAGTCCAGCGGCCTGCCACCGCCGCTTTAAGCTGCGCGAAATCGAGCGCGTGGTAATCCTCGCGCGCTTGCAGCGTAAAGCGCGGATCGCCATCCGACAGGATTCCGCCTGCCGCTGTCCCATAGGCTGCGTCCGGGGTTGCGGTCAGCGTTTCAAAGAAATTATCGATCCCACGGCGGAATTGCTCGATCGCTTCGGGGCGATACCCCGGATCGGTTAGTCCGGCGGCCAGCACCTGCAATTGCAATTCCAGATCGCGCGGGGTCGTTCCCCCGGCAAAGCTGAATGCGTCCGCCGCGTTCGATACGCGCAAGCCAACGCTGCGCCCAGCCAGCACGCTTTGCAATTCATCGGCGCTGTGCTGGCCCAGCCCACCCGATGGGAGCGAGCCGACCAGATAGGTGCGCAATGGCTCCTCGCGCGTGTTCATCAATGAACCACCATCCAGCGACATGCGAAAACTTACTTGGTCTTCGCGGATATCGGTCTGTTTCAGCGTCAGACGCACTCCATTGGCAAAGGTGATGTAGCGGAACCCCAGCCGTTCCTCGCGCGTGTCGGAAACCACCACGCCCGGCTCGCCAAAATCCTTGTAGGCAAACTCTGCCGCCCCGGTGTCATCGGGTGCGGTGATAGGCAGCGCCATTGCGTCGGCGAATGCAGCGCGCAGCGCCTCTTCGCCGCCTTCGGGCGCGGTGCGACCCTGAAACCGGATCAGCGGGCTTTCAAACGGCAGGGCATGCTCCAGCAGCGCAGCATGGACCGTTTCGGGCGTGATCGCGCCGGTTGAGGCTGCAAACAATTCGAGCTGATATTCCGGTGTGGTCAGGACAATTTCATTGGCGAGCAGGCTAAGCGCAGCGCCCACATAGCCGCCATTGCTGCGCGTCTCCGCGCCCGCGACCCGGTTTTCCAGCGCGGTGCGGATATTGGCGAGTTGTTCGTCCACTTCGGCCTGAGTAAAGCCATAGGTCAGCGCCTGATTGACCTCACGCCCCGCCGCCAGCACTCCGTCGCGCCATTTGCCGTCCTCGCTGGAGATTCTGAGCGTTGTCGAGCGGGCATCCTCGAAAATATCCGAACTGCCGAATTGCGCGCCGCGCAGCGGTGCCCCTTCCGCGCGCGTGAGCCGGGCAAAGCGGCGAGCGATGACGCCATAGCCGATCGCACGCAGCAGCGCGGTCTGGCGGTTTGCCAGTGTGTCAGGTTCATCGAGCCATGGCCCAAGGGCAGAAATCGAAACGCTTTCTGACAGCGCCGGGTCAAGATAGATGTCGGTCAGCCCCTGCCGCGTCACATCAATAGGTCCGGTTTCGGGCTCAACCGGAGCAGGGGCAGCGCTCCAGTCGTTGAACCGCTCACGGATCGCGGCTTCCATTGCCTCCACCGGGTAATCGCCGACGATCACGAGCACCGTGTTGGCGGGCGTGTAGGTCCGTTCATAGAGCGCGCGCAGCTTTGCGGCATCTGCGGCCTCCAGCGCCTCGAGCGTCCCGATCGGCAATCGCTGGGTAAAGCGCGCGAGCGGGGCGATGAACTCCATCCCATCTTCCTGCGCGCGTTGCTGGTATCCCCGACGGTCGCGGCGTTCGGCCAGCACCACGCCGCGCTCGCGCTCGACCGCATCCTCGGCAATGGTCAGCGCGCTGGCCGTTTCGCGCATCAGCATCAATGCCGTGCCTAGCAAAGCTTCATCATTGCGCGGCAGGTTGAGCATATAGGTGATCGCATCATACCCGGTCGAAGCGTTGGTATCCGCGCCAAACGCCAGGCCCTCGCGTTCGAGCAGCGCAATCATTTCGCCTTCGGGAATATTGGCCGATCCGTTGAACGCCATATGTTCAAGGAAATGCGAAAGCCCGCGTTCCTCTTCGGTTTCATCGAGCGAGCCGGAATCGATCCGCATCCGCACCATTGCGGTGCCTTCGGGCGTGGCGTTTTGGCGCAGGATATAGCGCATGCCGTTGTCCAGCCGCCCGAATGTATAGCCCGGATCGACCGGCACATCGCTTTGTTCGAACGGCCACAGCGGTGCTGTTTCCGCCACTTCGAAAGGTGCGCTTTCCTGCGCGGCGAGGCTCTGCATCAGGGCAATGTTGGGCAGGGCTAGCAGCAGGCCAGCAGCGAGCGCAGTGGTCGGACGAATTTTTCTCATCGCCGTTCTTGCTGCCCGAAGGGGCAAGCAATCACAAGGCTATTCAGGCATTTCGGCAGCAATCGCAGAGGGATCGTCGAGCGCCTCGCGGATCAGCACGAATTTCGCAGGAAATGGGATGGTCGCAACCGTCACGTCGAGATTGCCGTCGGCCCGCAATCGCAATTCGGTATCGCCATTCAACAGGATGTCGCGGCCCAGATACACTCCCGGCTCGCTCTGCCGCAGATTGATCGTCGTCACCTGTTCCGGTGTCACGCGGAACAGCAGGGCATGGTTCCAGCCATCAACCGCAAAAGCGCGCCCACGTTCGATCCTCAGGCGTTTGTCATTGGTTGAAATGCGCCAGATCCCGTCAATCGGCAAAGGCGCACCAAGGTCAACCGCGTAACGATCAGGCAGCGCAGCGCCGAGCGAGATAATCCACGGCCTGTCACTCTCCAGTTCCCCGCCGGTTGCGGTCGGGTCGAGCAATTGGGCGATATTGGCTTCGGCAAACCGGGCATAGATGCCTTTAGGGAATTGTTCGAGATAGGCGCGGTAGGTTTGCACCTTGTCGGTCTTTAGCGCCTCCAGCCAGACCTGTTCATCGAGCCATTCCGGGTTGCGGCTGGCGGCATCGCGGGTCGATTCAATCTCGTCCACCACCAACGCAAAATCGATTGTATCCGGCGACCCGGAACCGCTGGTGCCCGAGCCTATGGCGGAGGCATCTCCAGCTTCGTTTCCGTCAGCATAAAGGTTCGTTAGCCAAGCCATTTGTGTGTCTGGACCTTCGACGAGGAACAGCGGCTGTCCCGTCATCGACGCCGAAATAAACGGCCGCTGTTCTCCGCCTGTCGCAACCAGCACATCGTCGCGCACCATTCCGCCCAGCATTTGCACCGGCAGCCCGGGTTGAACGATGCGCCGGGCGAGCGCGAGCGCAAAGGGCGAATTTCCGTCTGCGCCGTCAAAGGCAAAGGCGCCCGGTGCAGCCGCGTAGATGACCAGCATGTCATCGACTTCGAGCGGAGCCAGCCCTCCTGAAACGCTGCGATTGTCGCTCTGCCAGCGATTGGCGAAGGGGTTGTTGCGACATGCATCGAGCACTGCGACCCGCAATCGCGCCCCCTCCAGAGTGCTGAGCACAAGCTGCAATTCGACCGCCTCGAACCGCATGTCCTGTTCGGCATCAAGCGTCGCATCGACCGGTAACAGCCAGTTGCGCCCAGCGCTTTCAATTCCGTGCCCGGCGAAATAAACGAGCGCGGCTTCCGCGCCATCAGCCGCTGTGCGAAAAGCTCGAAGGCGTTCGATAAATTGGCTGCGGTCGAGATTTTCGGAAACTTCGACGGTGTCAAAGCCGGCTTCGCGCAGGGCTCCTGCTATCAGACCAGCGTCGCGCGCTGGGTTTGCCAATTGCGAGGTGTTTTCATATTCAGAATTGGCGATCACCAGCGCAACATTCCGCGCCTCAGCTGGCCCCGGCTGGCCGAGAAATGTTACCACAAGTGCGGCAAGAATACGTGAAAGATAACGCGAAACGACAACCTCCCCTGATTTCGAAAGTCAGGATAAGGAACGCAACTCATTCGTCCAGCGCAAAATCCCACGCCGGTTCATCACCCAAAGGGATGACCGTTGGTGCGCTATTTCTTGACTGGAGGGGTTCCGCGCAGGCGTGTGCGATGGCTCGACAGGTCGAGCACTTCGCCCGGTCCGCTGTCTTCGCCTTGTAGCAGACCGAGGCGGCGTGCGACTTCGCGGTAGGCTTCCTCCTCGCCGCCCAGATCACGGCGGAACCGGTCCTTATCAAGCTTTTCGCCCGAGACCATATCCCACAGGCGGCAGCCATCCGGGCTGATTTCGTCGGCCAGAATGACGCGGCTGTAGTCGCCATCGAACAGCCGCCCAAACTCCAGCTTGAAATCCACAAGCCGAATGTCAATCGCGGCAAACATCCCGCAAAGGAAATCGTTGATGCGGATCGCCATGGATGAAATGTCGTGCATCTCTTCGTGGCTGGCCCAGTTAAAGCACGCAATGTGCTCTTCCGCGATCAGCGGATCGCCCAGCGCATCGTCCTTGTAATAATATTCGATCAGCGTGTGCGGCAAGGGTTCGCCTTCTTCTAGGCCCAGTCGTTTGCAGATCGAACCCGCCGCAACATTGCGCAGCACCACTTCGATCGGGATAATCTCGACCTGCCGGATCAGCTGTTCACGCATGTTCAGGCGGCGGATGAAATGGGTTGGAATGCCGATATGGGCGAGGCGGGTGAACACATGTTCGCTGATGCGATTGTTGATCACGCCCTTGCCGTTGATGGTGCCCTTTTTCTCCGCATTGAAGGCGGTGGCGTCATCCTTGAAATACTGGATCAGCGTGCCCGGCTCAGGACCCTCATAGAGGATCTTGGCCTTGCCTTCATAGATTTGGCGACGACGGGACATGCAGAGAACCCTTTATGCAGCGAATGGTGCCCGGGGGCGGATTTGAACCACCGACACGCGGATTTTCAATCCGCTGCTCTACCCCTGAGCTACCCGGGCATTCGCTGCGGCGACGGAAAGAGCGCGTGTCGCATTTCCCGGCGAGCAAATGAGAGCGGCGCTATGGCGAAGGGCGTCGGGATTGGCAAGAGGGGAATCGAACCTTTTGGACTATTCATCAAGATCACGGTCGTTGATCGCCAAATCTTCGGGGTTCACGCGCTCACCGGGCAGGGCATAACCATCGCCGAACCACTGCGCCAGATCGCGATCCTTGCAGCGCTGTGAACAGAACGGCGAGTGCTGCTGCGCGCGGGGTTTCTTGCAGATCGGGCAGCGGCGGGTTGTTGTCATCATGTCGTGACAATCTGCGCATTCGGGGCTTCGAGTGCAAGGCCGGGCTCGGTTTCGACCCGCACCTTTCGGCCGGTGCGACGGGCGAGTTCGTCCAGCCACTCGGCCTTAAGCTTCGCCTTGATAGCGGGGTGCAGGGTGAGAAGGAGGATAGAGCCCGTTCCTTTAGCCCGTTCGGCCATTCGCAAAGCAAATCTGGCACACATGCTGACACGCGAAGTGTCGAAGCGGTGGAGCAGCGAGGGCCGCTCCAGCCTTGCGACCATCTGGGTGAAGCCAAAGCCGTTCATCGCGGTGCGTTCATGCGGCCAATCTTCCAGCCATTCATCCAGCTTCTGATCGATGGCGCGGCGATCGGCCTTGCTGTCCAGCGTGGGGAAGTCGATGCCGATATTCCCGCCGAGCTCAAACCAGTTGATCGCCTGAGCAATGGCAGGAATGGCAGCAAGGCCAAGCTCGCGCGGAGGCAGGTCGCCGTCTATGTCGATAAGGGTCATGGCGGGTGTGACGCAGATCAGGATCGCTCCGGCCTGAAATGCGACTTCGCCCTGGAAAGCTGTCTGCCAGACCTTTTCCCAGGCGCCTGAAGGGAATTGGAAAACCTCATTTTCCGTTGTGAAAATGTCATTGACCATGTTGGCATATGTAAACGCGGGATCATGCACGCGCCCTTGCGCATGTTTCATCCGACCCCGCTCTGCAATAGGTGCGCGGGTTATTTCGATCAACAGATCAGACCCTTCGGTGACCTCTCGCGGCAGCTTGTCGACCAGAATTGTCAGGTCATCTGCCTCCGCCGAATAGGCCACACCCCTGCGCGCGCCCGTTCGCTTTGAGATCAGTTTGGCTGGTACGATTATACCGGGTTGCAGTTCACCGTGTTGCCGGAGACGGGCGGCGACAACCCGGTCGCCTTCCATCAACAGGGCGCGGTCTTCGCCGATTCCGCGCTCCACCATCCAATCGCAGGCCGGGCGGTTCTTAACCAATCGCAAACCCAGCCGATTTGAGCAGCGCGCGTGTTTCATACAGCGGCAGGCCCATTACACCCGAATGGCTGCCTCTGATCCATTGGACAAGGCCCTCTGCTGCGCCCTGGATAGCGTATCCGCCCGCTTTGCCGCGCCATTCGCCGCTGGCAAGATAGGCGGTGATTTCCTCGTCACAGAGGCCTTTGAAACGCACCGCGGTCTCATTCAACCGTTCGCGCAAGGATCCGTCGGGCGCGCGCAGGACAACGCTGGAAAAGACAGTGTGGCGGCGGCCCGAAAGCAATTTGAGGCAATCGCGAGCGTCGCTTTCCGTCTCGGTCTTGGGCAGGATGCGGCGACCGGCGGCAACCACGGTATCGCCCGCCAGCACGAAACCGGTGGCGTCGACCGTCAGCGCTTTCTCCCGCCCCATACGCAACGCATAGTCGCGCGGACGCTCATCCTTGAGCGGGGTTTCGTCAATGTCGGCGGGGACTACGGCGTCAGGTTCCACGCCCAGCCGTGCAAGCAGGTCGCGCCGCCGGGGCGATGCCGATGCCAGTGTAAGGCGGAGCGCGCTCAACCTTCGGATATTATTGCGGACCCGGGCTCTGGCCCGGACCGCCGCGGCCCGGCATGAACCGGTAAGTGATCCGCGCCTTGGTCAGGTCATACGGCGTCAGCTCGCACAGCACTTCGTCACCCACCAGCACGCGGATGCGGTTCTTGCGCATCTTGCCTGCGGTGTGACCGAGCACTTCATGACCGTTTTCAAGCTCTACCCGGAACATCGCATTGGGCAGCAGCTCGACGACGCGCCCGCGCATTTCGAGAAGTTCTTCCTTGGCCATGTAATTCCTTTAAGTTTGGGAGCCGGCGCACAACTTACGTCGGTCTGGGCGCGCCGTTTAGCGATGGTGAGAACAAAAGGGAAGCCTCGTGCGTTAGGTGCATGGTCCACGTGTAAGGGAACATTGTTTGCCGCGCCGCATTCGCCTTGCATTGGACACCCAACTGCCCTTCCGTTCAGCTTGATGCAAGCCGATACAATTCAGACGCTTGCCCCCTCTCCCAGATTGCTCAAAATGGCCCCTATGACCCTCTCACTGCTTTCGCGTGCCGGTTTGCTGACCGGTGTTTGTCTTGCCGGATTGACCGCGCAGCCACTTCTCGCTTTTGCCGGGGACGAACAACGGCGAACCGATTCCGCGCGGTCCTCCGATCAGGATATTTCCGGCGAAGACCGGGACCAAGACGCCATTGCCAGCGGATCGGGCGAGATCATCGTGCAAGCATCACGGGCGCGCGGATCGCTCGATGTGGAACAGGCACCGCTGCTGGAGTTGGGACAGGAAGATATTGCCGCCGAGGGTGTAACCTCGATCGCCGACCTGATCGCTCAGATCAGCAGCCAGAGCAGCTCTGCGCGCGGACGCGGCGGCGGCGGGCAACCGGTGATCCTGATCAACGGCATCCGCGTCGGTTCATTCCGCGAGTTTTCCAATTACCCGCCCGAGGCGCTGGACCGAGTCGAGGTGTTCCCCGAAGAGGTCGCGCAGCGCTTTGGCTTTCCGCCAGACCGCCGGGTTATCAACCTGATTTTGAAAGACAATTACCGCAACGCCGAGGTTGAGCTGGAGTTTGAAGGCCCTTCACGCGGGGACAGTTATACGCGCGAGCAGGAATTGGGCTTTCTGCAAATCGCCGACGGCGCGCGGATCAATGTCAATTTTCAGGCGAATGATACATCACTGCTGACCGAAGATGAACGCGGTATCATACAGACGCCGGGTTCGATATCGGACGTGCCGGGCGATCCCGAACAAGCAGGTTTCCGCAGTTTGATCGCGGACAGCCGCAGCCTCGAAGGCAATATCAGCTGGGCCAAGGCGATCATCGATTCCGGCATTTCGCTGTCCGCAAATGCCAATTACGAACGCAATGACACGCGCCGCCTGCAAGGTTTGAACACTGTGCTGCTGACCAATGCCGCCGGGGAAAGCGCGTTCAGAACCTTTGGCGAGGACACGCCGCTTGAACAAATCACGTCGCAGGACGTTTTTCAGGCGTCCGGTTCACTGACCAAGCCGGTCAACGCTTTCCGCCTCACCAGCACTTTTGATGCGGGCTTGTCAGAAACCACCCGCTTCATCGACAATCGTTTCGATACCGCCGAGCTTGAGGCGCAGGCGCTCGCCGGAACGCTGGCGATCGACGGAGCGCTGCCGGATTCGATCGTGGCAGGGGTCGAGACCTCATTCACCCGCACTTTGAGCGCACAGAACCTCACGACCTTGCGTGGTCCGGTGGCGCAGCTGCCCGGTGGTGAAGTGCTTGCAACGTTCGATGTCGGCTATGACTGGACCCGGTTGGAAAGTTCGGACACGCGCACCAACCTGCCTGTCAATCTGACGCGCGGTGACCTGTCCACGGGCGTGAATATAGTCGTGCCGATAACCAGTCGCCGCAACGGGTTCGCCGATGCGTTGGGAAGTTTTACCCTGAACGCGCAACTGGGGCTTAACCGGCTTTCGGATTTTGGGACGCTCGGCGATTACACGATAGGGCTGAACTGGGCTCCGTTCGACAATCTTGATCTTTCCGCGACCTATATCCAGCGCGAAGTGGCGCCAGGGCTTAGCGCACTGGGCGATCCGCAAGTGGTGACGCAAAACGTATCGGTGTTTGACTTCACGACCGGCGAGACGGTGCTCGCAACCGTCATCACCGGCGGCAACCCCGATCTCCTCGCTGAAACGCAGCGCGACTGGAAGTTCGCCGCGAATTGGGAGCTTCCATTCTGGGAAGGCGCGCGCTTCACGGTCGAATATGTCCGCAACCGTTCCGATGATGTGACCAGCGGCTTTCCGCAAATCACACAGGAGATCGAGGCGGCCTTTCCAGACCGGATCACGCGCAATGCCGCTGGCACTCTAATCGCGGTGGACCGGCGCGCGGTGACCTTTGCCGAAACGCGCGCCGAAAGGATCAACTTTAACCTCAATTTTCGTGGCTCATTCGGAGCAAGCGAAGAAGACGGTGAACGCGGCGGGATGGGTCGCGGGCGAGGCGGCGGGCAGGGCGGCGGGCAGGGCGGCGGGCAGGGCGGCGCTGGTGCGCGTCCCGAAGGCCCTCGCCAAACTGGAGCGCGTGAAGGAGGACCGCGTCCTGGCGGCCCACGCGGCGAGCAATTCGCCGCATTCCGAGCGCTCGTCTGCGCCGATGATGGCGAGGCGCGTATTCGCGCGCTCGTGGCACGGATTGACGCAGGGGAAGATGTTTCTGACGAGCTGCCCGGCTTTGATCCCGCCATGGCCGGACCAATGCTGGACCGGCTGCGCGGCGATGATGGGGCCATTTCAGCAGAACGCATTGCGGGCCTGCGCGAACGCTTTTGCGCGGGCGAAGCCAGCGGGCAGGCTGCTGCGGGCGGCTCTCCGGGTGGTGCTGGTGGGCCGCCAGCCGGCTTCAATCCGCTCGCACGCCGGAATTTTTCGGGCTTTCGCTATTTCGTCTCGCTCAACCATGCGATCGAGCTGGAAAATCAGATTCTGATTGCGCCGGGGCTTGCGCCGCTCGATCAGCTTGGCGGGCAGGCGACGTCGGCCTTTGGTCTGCCGCGCCACACATCGCGGCTGGAAGCGGGGATTTTTGGCGCCGGGGTCGGGATGCGGGTTTCGGCGCGTTATACGGGTGAGACCCGGCTCGAAGGATCGGGCCTGCCGGGGTCGAGCGATATTTTCTTCGCTGACCTTGCCACATTCGACCTGCGCGTGTTCAGCGAGATCGGCCAGTTGGTTGGACGCAACGATGGCATTCTCAAGAACTTGCGGGTCAGCCTGCGTGCGGACAATATTTTCGATGCTCAGCGCCGCGTGACCGACGAGGCGGGAGAGACGCCGATCAATTATCAGCCGTTCCTGATCGACCCGGTCGGGCGGTATGTTGGGGTCGATATTCGCAAGCTTTTCTAAGAATCCCGGCTCACTTGGCGCTGAATTTAGGGAACATCCAGCTGTGGGTCAGTTTCGGTTTGAACGGCTTCCACGCGCCTTCTTCCTGCGCCAGCCGGTCGGCCATGGCCACCATCACGCTGGGGTTGACGCCCAGACCGCAATGGCTGGCGTGGACCAGAATGTTCTCGCTCGGGTGCTTTCCGGCGGTCCCTTCGGCCTGCACGCTGCCGCGCCAATGGACGATGCCGTCGGTCTTGGTCAGCACCGAAGTGGTCGGCACTGGCGGCGCCTGATCCAGATCAAGGAAGCGGCCATTCTGCATCGGTTCGGGCTGATCGCCGTTGAGCATTTCGAACAGGCGCCGCGCATTGGTGTGGCCGCGATCGTTGGAGATCGGACTGCCCAGGCTCATCACCAGCCGCACTTTGTCCGGGTGCAGCTTTGCCAACTCGCGCGCAATCACTCCGCCAAGGCTCCAGCCGATCAGTGAGACTTTCCGACCACTGGCGTGATGCAGCCGGGTTAGCTGGCTTTCGAGCCGCTGCACCAGCGCATTGTCGACCCGCACGTTGCGGCCCGAATCCCATCCATGTGCATCATACCCCAGCCGCGTCAGCAGCCCGCGCATCGGAACAGTCGAACTGTTTGACGCCATAAAACCCGGCAGGGTCATCACCGCATGGCCATCGCCTTTGGGCAAGGTGCCGAGCAGCGGACGGGTCGCAAAGAACGCGCCCAGTTCAAACATCGCGCGCCCTTCGGTCAGCGTCCAGAACCGGTTGGGTGGCACCGCTGCTGATGGGCTCTGCGCGGAGGAAAATGCAGCGTTGAAGCCGCCTGAATTGGGGGCGATGCTCGCCATTATTTGCTCTCCTTGGGGCTCTTGCCCACTGTTTTCTGATTGATCGTTTTTCTGGTTTGCGGCCGCGGCTTGCGCTTCGCTGGGGGTTTGGGCTTCGCCGCGGCTTTGGCCGCCACGCGGGGTTTGGCCTTGACCGGCGCGCGCGGTTTGCTCGCCGGTTTCGGTGCGGGCGCGGGAGCTTTCTTGGCCTCTGTCACCGAGGCGGGTTGCGCCATGTCCACAGCTTTTGCCGCCGCCAGCAATTCGTCAAAGCTGGCTTGCAGACACTCTGCGTAATACTCTGGATCGGGCATGATGTCGCGGCAGGCGGTGAAGCTTATATAGGCTTCGTCGACATAGGATTGCACGACATGCGCCAGCCCCAATCCGTCGGTTAGACAGATAAGCGACAGCGCCATGCTTTCAAGCCGTGACCCGGCCGAATAGATATGCACCGGCGGGCCAGGCACATTGGTCACCACCGTGTTGAACGGCATGACACGGTGGGCAAGGCTCACACGGTTAAACAATTGCGCGCCCAGTGCCATGTAGAGCGCCGGGCTGACCTTGCTGGCCTCGGTCATGGTGCGCGCGCCGATGGCGTTTGTCATCGCTTTGGAATTGCTGGTCTGGGCAAACACATAGGCCAGCCGTTCCGCCGGATCGGCAATATGCGTACCGAGCGGGGCGATCATGGCAGACACCTGATTGCCCATGTCGCCCTTTTCATCGCCCGAACGCACCGAAATCGGCGCCATCGCGGTCATGGTGCCCTTGGGCAGGTCGCCTTTCTCGGTCAGATATTTGTTAAGCGCGCCGCCAATCACGGCAATTGCCACGTCGTTGACCTTTGCTTGCGGCAGCAGTGCGCGGATCGACTTGAACTCTTTCAGATCAAAGCTGCGCCCTTCGACCACGCGGTGCGGGGAAATCGAACGGTTAAACCGGGTGCGCGGCGGCACCAGATCGGTGCTGAGCTTGAAATCGCGCGCCACCAGCCCCTTGATCGCGGCGGCCACGCCCGGCACGGCCTGCGCCGCGACCTGCGCCTGTTTCAAAGGATTGAGCAGCGCGTTGATATAGGATTTGCCCAGCAATTCGACCGGGCCGGGGATCTTCTCTGACTTCCATTCATCGGGCGCATTGGGCGCAGCGGTGTGCGGCGACAACGTGTGGAGCGCCTCCATCAGGTCAATCCCGCTCATCCCGTCGATCGCCGAATGGTGAACCTTGGTCACGAATGCCCAGCACCCCGCCGGAAAATCGCGGACATTGTCCAGCCCTTCGATCACGGTGAATTCCCATGGCGGGCGGGTCAGGTCCATCGGGCGCGAATGGATGCGCGCGGTCTGAATGCACAATTGCCGCCAGTCGCCTGGTTTTGGCAGCGCAACGTGGCGGACGTGATATTCGAGATCGAAATTGGGGTCTTCGATCCAGTAAGGATAATCGAGGTCGAACGGCACCCGCACCAGCCGCTGGCGCATGGTTTTCGACAATTGCATCCGGCTTTCAAAGAATTGCAGAATATCCTTGAACCGGACGAACCCGCCCGGCGCCGTTGCCGGATTATAGATCAGCAGACTGCCGATGTGCATCGGCGAATTTGGCGATTCCATCGCGACGAACGATGAATCCATGCCCTGCAATTGGCGCAAGGTTCTCTCCCGCTGGTCCCATACGCGGCGGCGTACGGGCGAGTGTCAAAACAATATGACAGCTCTTGATGTATGGCCCGTTTTCGGGCTCTCACAAAGAGAGGTAAGGATGTTTCAGAGCGGTGACAAGTTTCCGCGCGCGTAAGCGCCGTTTATGTCATATTTTGTGTAATATTATTACGCGCACCCTGTGTCAGCCAGCGCCTCACCCGCCGCCACGCCGCTGGCCCATGCCCATTGGAAGTTGTAGCCGCCCAGCCACCCGGTCACGTCCACCGCTTCGCCAATTGCGTAAAGGCCGGGGACGCGCTGCGCTTCCATCGTGCGGCTGGAAAGTTCGGCAGTGGAAATCCCGCCAATCGTCACTTCGGCCTTGGCAAAGCCCTCGGTTCCGGTCGGGGAAAAGCGCCAATCGGCCAGCCTTTCGCCCGCCGCTCGCAGCGCCTTGTCGGGCACATTTCCCAATTCGACATCAATCCCCAATTTCATCGCCAGTGCATCGGCGAGCCGGTCGGGCAAATGCTCGCGTAGTGCAGCGCGCAGCCCGGCGCGCGGTTTGTCGCGCTTCATTTCGATCAGCCACTCGGCGTCGGCTTGTGGCAGGAAGGTTATTCCAACCTCCTCTCCATGCCTCCAGTAAGAAGAAATTTGCAGGATCGCCGGACCGGACAGGCCGCGATGCGTGAACAGTGCTGCCTCTTCAAACCTTGTTTTTCCGGCTCGTGCCAAAACAGGGGCCGATACGCCTGACAATTCGCGGAACAACAGATCATCCTCGCCCAATGTCAGCGGGACGAGCGCGGGGCGCGGCTCGACGATTTTCAGACCGAATTGCCGGGCGAGATCATAGGCAAAGCCGGTCGCGCCCATCTTGGGGATCGACGGCCCGCCGGTGGCAATGACCAGGGCCGGGGCGGAGAAATTTTCGCCGCCCGCGCTGACTCCGAACAGATCGCCGTCCTTCACCACCATGCTGACATCTGCATTGCAGATCACATCGACAGTGTCGGGACACTCATCCAGCAACATCTGCACGATCTGTTTTGCCGACCCATCGCAGAACAATTGTCCCAGCGTCTTTTCGTGCCAGGCAATGCCGTGCTTTTCGACCAGTGTCAGAAAATCGCGCGGCGTGTAGCGTGCCAGAGCTGACTTGGCGAAATGCGGGTTGGCGGACAGGAAATTGCCCGGCCCGGTTCCCAGATTGGTGAAATTGCAGCGCCCGCCGCCTGAAATCAGGATCTTCTTGCCCGGTTTTTCGGCCTTTTCAAGCACCGCGACCCGCAGACCGCGCCGTCCGGCGCGCGCGGCGCACATCAAACCAGCCGCGCCCGCGCCCAACACGATCACATCATAATTTTTCATGGTGCTGGCGATAGGCGGCGCAGGGCGGATTGCCAATTGCGCGTTGCTGTCCCTATCTGTGCCCCATGTCCAGAACCCCGGCAGGCACACAGAACAACCCGCATGGAGCGGAGCGCTTTAACGAAGAACGCGCGGCCTACACCGTGGCGAGCGCGCAGCCCAATCTGGAAGCGGGGGTGGCCGCGATCCGCGAAGTGGCACAGACGCTCAAGCCGGTTCCGGGCGTCTACCGGATGGTCGATGCGCGCGGCGACGTGCTGTATGTCGGCAAGGCCCGCAGTCTGAAGGCGCGGGTCGCCAATTACACGCAAATCGCCGGGCTGACCGGGCGACTACAACGGATGGTCAGCCAGTGCCGCAGCATGGAGATCATCACCACCAATTCGGAGGCCGAAGCGTTGCTTTTGGAAGCGCAACTCATCAAACGTTTCCGCCCGCCTTTCAATGTCTTGTTGCGCGATGACAAAAGCTTTCCCTTTATCCTGCTGCGCGCCGATCATGATTTTCCCCGGATCCAGAAACATCGCGGCGCGCGCCGCGCAAAGGGCAATTACTATGGCCCCTTCGCCAGCGCAGGCAGCGTCAACACCACGCTTAACGCGCTGCAAAAGCTGTTCCTGCTGAGGTCCTGCACCGACAGTTTCTTCAACAATCGCGACCGGCCCTGCCTGCTGTACCAGATCAAGCGGTGTTCGGCCCCGTGTGTGGGGCGCGTGAGCGTGCAGGATTACGATGCGCTGGTGCGGCAGGCGAAGGAATTTCTCGCAGGGCGTTCGGGCAAGGTGCAGGCCGATCTGGAAATGCAGATGGCGGCGGCGGCTGAAAACCTCGATTTCGAAACCGCCGCGATCCTGCGCGACCGGCTGCGCGCGGCGACTTTCATCCAGGGCTCGCAGGCGATCAACGCCAGCGGGGTTGGGGATGCCGATGTATTCGCTTTGGCGAGCAGCGGCGGTCAGATTGCAGTGCAGGCGTTCTTCATTCGCGGCGGGCAGAATTGGGGTCACCGCGCGTTTTTCCCCAGCCATACCAAGGAGGTGGAGGAAGATCAGGTGCTCTCGGGCGTCATGCTGCAATTCTATGAAGAGGTGCCGCCGCCGCCGACCGTGCTGCTCGACCGTGAATTGCCCGAGCGCGAGCTGATTGAGGCGGCGCTGTCGAAAGTTGCGGAAAGGCGGGTCACGCTGTCCGTCCCGCAGCGCGGCGACCGGCGCAAATTGCTGGCGCAGGCGAGCCGCAACGCGGTGGAAGCGCTGGAACGGCGACTGGCGGAAACCGGGACCAAGGCGAAAACCCATCGTGAACTGGCCGAATTCCTTGAATTGGAGGAGCTGCCGCAGCGCATCGAAATCTATGACAACAGCCATATTCAGGGCGCGCAAGCGCTCGGCGCGATGGTGGTCGCCAGCCCCGAAGGGTTTGAAAAGTCGCAATATCGCAAATTCAACATCAAGACCGCGCAGACCAACGATGATTTCGCGATGATGCGCGAAGTGATGCAGCGGCGATTCCGGGCCTATGCGGAGCCCCCGCCCCATTCCGGGGGAGACTTGCCCGACCTCATCCTGATCGATGGCGGCAAGGGCCAGCTGTCGAGCGTGATGAAGGTGCTTGGTGAATACGGCCTTGCGGAAGAGATTCCTGTTGTCGGCATCGCCAAGGGACCGCATCACGGGCGCGAGGGGCGCGAGGTTTTCCACTTTCCCGATGGGCGCGAAAAGACATTGCCGACCAATTCGCCGGTGCTGTTTTATGCCCAGCGGCTACGCGATGAAGTCCACCGTTTTGCCATCGGCGCGCACCGGGCAAAGCGGTCGAAGGGCATTACTGCGTCGCCCCTGGACGAGATTCCCGGCATCGGTCCGGCTCGCAAACGCGCGCTGCTGCTGCATTTCGGCACCGCGAGCAAGGTCCGCGCCGCAGCGCTTGATGACCTCAAACGCGCGCCCGGCGTTAGCGAGGCGGTGGCGCGGCAAATCTATGACTTTTACCATGCAGGCGGGTAGGGAGGGGCGATGCAACTACCCGAAGCCAAAGTGAGTGTTCAGCAAGTGGGCCGCGAGGGCGAACCGCTGGTGATTATCGACAATTTCACCGGGCAGCCTGAGCGGTTGCGGCAAATGGGGCTGGCGGCGCACTATCAATCGGCGGGCGCGGATTATCCGGGGCTGCGCGCGCTGGCGGACCCGTCCTATCTTGATCTGCGCCGCGATCTGATGATGCAGATCGTCAGCCGGGTCTTCGGTATAACGCGCGGCATACAATGCGAAGTTTGCGCCTTTTCGATAGTCACCCTGCCTGAAGCCGAGCTGAAACCCAGTCAACGCATTCCGCACCACGACCATTCCGACGCGCGGCGGATTGCGATCATGCATTATCTCGATGGGCCGGAGAGCGGCGGCACTGCGTTTTACCGCCATCGCCGCACCGGTTTTGAAGCGATCACTCCGGCGCGTGAGGCGGCCTATTTCGGAGCGTTGCAAACCGATGCCGATGAATATGGCGAACCGCCCGCTGCCTATCCCGCAGGTGACAGCGAACGGTTCGAGCAGGTCGGTGCGGTGGAGGCGCGGTTGGACCGGCTCGCGCTGTATCGCGGGCGGCAATTGCATTCGGGGATCATTCCCGACCCTGCCGCGCTATCAGCCGACCCCGCCAAGGGCCGGCTGACAGTCAATATGTTCCTGCTGGGTGCCTGAGCGCTAGAAATTGACTTCGGCAGTGACGTAGAACCGCCGCGGGTCGCCAAAAAAGCCGGTCAGCGTCCCTTCGCGGCCCAATGTCGGCACAAACGGCGCGCCGCCGGTTCCGCCCGCCACGAAATTGTATCCTGCGACGATATATTCCTTGTCGAACAGGTTCTTGGCATGCGCGCCGATTGAGAACCGCCCTTCGTCATCGCTGTAGACAATCCCGGCATCCACCAGCACGAATCCATCCTGATCGAGGAAGGCATTAGGCGTTTCAAACTGGCTGGCATCCGACCGCAGCGATGCGCTGCCGAGGAAGTTAAGCATGCCGTTCGCTGCTGGAATACCAAGGTTGAAGCCCATATGCGCGGTGATGTCAGGAGTGTTCTGGAACACCCGTTGATCCGCCACATCAACCCCGAAAGCATCAATGAAGGTGTTGAACTTGGCATCGAGATAGCCGAGCGACCAATTGACGTTGAAACGGCTGCCTGGCCCGGCAAAATCGCGACCGACCAATGCGTTTCCTTCAAATTCAAACCCGTTCACATCCGCGCTTGCGGCGTTGGAGGTGATCCCGATGAAGCTGTCGTTGACCCCGTCGCCATTGGTGTCGACGCCCACCGATCCGGGGATCTGGACATCGTCATACTGGCCCAGGAACCCGGCCAGCGAGATATTGAGACGGTTGTCGAGCAGCGATGCTTTCCACCCCAATTCATAGCTGTCGACCGTTTCGGGGGCGAAGCTGAGGAATTCGAACTGATCCGCGCCGTCAATATCGCCGTCACCGTCCAGATCAGGGGCCGCAGAGGTCTGCCCGCGCGGGTCAAAGCCGCCTCCCTTGAACCCTTGCGAATAGGTGAAATAGACGGTGTGGTCGCGGTTGGGCTGCCAACTGATCGAGGCGCGCGGGTTGAAATCCTCGAACGTCGCGCTGCCTTGAAAATCGCTGGTCACGGCAATCGCCACGGCAGGGCTATTGGGAATAAACAGGTCGGAGAACCCGCCGATAAAGGTCGTGCGCAGCACCCGGCTGGTGCGTTTGTCATTGGTGTAACGCCCGCCAAGTGAGACGCTGATCGTGTCGGTCAGCTCATAGGTGAAATCGCCGAAGAAGCTGTAGGTTTCGGTCCCGACATCGCCCAATGTCTGCGCGTTCAGCCCCGGCAGACCGATCAACGCCCCGGTGTTGGCGAGCAGAACGTCAAAGGCGGTAAAGGCGCTGGCATCAAGGTAATAGGCACCCAGCACGCCAGACAGTCGCTCGCCTTCGTAAACCAGCTGCAATTCCTGGCTGAACTGATCGTTTTCATAGATCGCGGGAACGTCCAGATCGCCGGCGGGCAGGCTGTCGAAATCAATTGGCGTGGTGGAACTGTCTTCGCGGTAGCCTGTGATCGATTTCAGCGTGATCGTATCGGACAGCTCGACCGCGATGTTCAGAGCGCCGCCATAGGCTTCGACTTCCTGATCGACGACATTCAGCCCGGCGCGGGTGTCGAACACGTCATCCAGCACCGGCGCGCCGGTCAGCAGGCCGGGGATCAGCCGGTGGCCTTGCCGCGCTTCGCTGTTGTCCTTCACATAATCGCCCGACAGCCGGACGAAAACCGGGCCATTGTCGAATTCAATCGTGCCGCGCGCCGCCCACACGTCCTTGTTGTAATTCTCTGTGCCCAGGTTGAGATTGTCGCCAAACCCGCCGCGGGACAGCCGCGCCCCGCTGGCACCGATGGTCAGCGTGTCGGTCAGCGGGGTGGAGCCGGTGACGATCAGATCGGCCTGATCGTAGGAGCCATAGGTGCCGCGCACCGACAGACTGGTTTCGTCGGGCAGTTCAGCGGTCACATATTTGATCGCGCCGCCGATCGTGTTGCGGCCATACAAAGTCCCTTGCGGACCGCGCAGCACCTCGATCCGTTCGACATCATAGACATCGAGCACGGCGGCCTGCGGGCGGTTGAGATAGACGTCATCGACATACAGGCCGACGCCCGCTTCAAACCCGGCAACCGGGTCCTGTTGACCGACACCGCGAATGAAGGCGGTGAGCGTGGTGTTGGTGCCGCGGCTGACTTCCAGCGTGATGTTGGGCACTTGCTGGGCGATCTGGGTGATTTCCTGCACGCCTTGCTGTTCCAGCGCTTCGCCGGTGATCGCGGTCACCGACAGCGGCACATCCTGCAGGCGTTCTGCACGCCGCCGGGCGGTGACGAGGATGCCATTGCCTTGCGTTTCTTCCGCAATCTCGGCGGCGTTCGTGGCTTGTCCCTGCGCTGCGGCGGGGGCGGCGAAGGTCGCAATCGCGGCGCAGCCGGACAACAGCAGCGCGCGACCGGGAATGGGCGCGCGAATCGAGGTCATATGCATTGAATTGGTCATTGGCTTCTCTCCCAAACCTTATTGACGATGACCAATATTGAAAGTTGAACCAACTTTCAAGTTCCGTCTTGTGCATGATGCTCTCAGCGCTTAATCCTGCTGGCGGAAGGATAAAGGATGGATGTTCCAACCGGGACCAATGCTGAGGCCAATGCACAGGCCAGCGAGGCCAAGGTTCCGCGCACCGATCGCGGTCGCCGGACCTTGCGCAAGCTGCTCGATGCATCGGCGATAGAGTTTGGCGAGAGGGGCTTTCACGAAGCCTCGGTCAGTTCAATCACGCGCCGTGCAGGCGTGGCGCTGGGCACGTTCTATACCTATTTCGACAGCAAGGACGCGCTGTTTCGCGCCTTGGTCGCGGATATGAGCGATGCGGTCAAAACCAGCGCGCGGCAGGCGCTGCGTGAGGATATGGGCGCCTTGGAAATTGAGCGCGCCGCCTTGACCGCCTTTCTCGAATTCGCCCACGAACATAAAGAGGTTTACCGCATCATCGACGAGGCCGAATTTGTCGATCCGGCCAGCTACCGCGCGCATTATGAAACCGTTGCGGAGCGTATAAGGGGGCGTTTGGAGGCGGGATCGGCGGCGGGCGAATTGCGCGCTGGGCTGGGCGAGATCGAAGCCTGGGCAGTGATGGGTATGAACGTTTTTATCGGCCTGCGGTTTTCGGTATGGGAAGGCCAATCCGGTGCGGCCGGGTCCGGCGAACCGGGGCAGGACTTCGATCAGATCGCAGCGACCGTCAACGCCATGCTGGCGCGAGGAATCCTGGCGCGCTGATCGCTAAACCAAGCATGTGGCGGCGGGTCTAGCGAAAGACCCCGCCTCGCATGGTGCGAAGCGGGGTTGGCTGAAACGCTGCATTCTTTGCGCTTGGTTCAGTTCGGATAGGTCCAGGCGCTGCCGCGTGCGAGGTTTTCGCTGGCAAACGCCCAGTTCAGCTTTCCATCGACAACCGCGTCGAGATAGGCCGGGCGCTTGTTCTGGTGGTCGAGGTAATAAGCGTGTTCCCACACATCCACGGTCAGCAGCGGGTTGAAATCGCTGTCGGCCAGCGTGTCGCCATCGTGGGTTTCCTCGATCGACAGTTTGCCGTCCTTTTCCGCGAGCCACACCCAGCCGCTGGCAAAATGGCCAACGCCGCGTGCCTTCAATTGTTCTTTGAGCGCGTCGACCGAACCAAAAGCCTCGTCAATCTTGGCCTTCAATTCATCCGAAGGGGCGGTTTCGCTGGCTGCCATCGAATGCCAGTAGAACGCATGGTTCCAGCTTTGCGCGGCATTGTTGAACAGGCCCTGATTGCTGCCGCGAGCAGCGGCGACGATTGTTTCCATCGACGCGTTGGCATGATCTGTACCTTCGATCGCGGCGTTCATCTTGTCGATATAGGTCTGGTGATGCTTGCCATAGTGGAACGACAGCGTTTCGGCTGAAATCGCCGGAGCAAGCGCGGTGTCGGCATAGGGCAGGTCGATAAGTTTGAATGCCATTGTATGTCCCTCTCGTCTTTGGGTTGGGGTATGTAAACTCAACGCAAGGGCCACATAATGGTTGCAGCGCCGGATTGAAAGCACACCCTCGAATTGCCTTGGCTTGCTTGTGGTTAGCCGCTTTCAGGCAATTGCAGCTAACCGCGCTTCGTGCCATGGACTGGGATCGAAATAATAGGGCAGCGTCAGAACGCGCCCGTCGCAGGGGTAGATGTCTTGGACTTGCTGGGCTTCAGCCTGGTTCTGGTGAACGGCAAGCGCATGGGCCGCGTCTTGCCGCATCGGTCGATTGCGCTGTTCCGGCGCAAGCGCAAAGTGTCCAAGGGCGATATTGTCCTCGTTAAACACCCGGAATTCGGGACGCTGGTAAAAACCTGTGCCGCCGTCACCATCAACGGACGCTATTCGCTGCGCGGCGCAACCCCGGATGCGGAAAGCGAATTGCGTCTCGGCGCGATTGAAGGGCGCTATATCAAGGGCACGTTGGTGGCGAAGCTGTTCAAGGGCTGGACACTAAAAAGTTAGGCGGCGATGGGGTCGCGCCTGAATTCGGCATCGGCGCGCAATTGCCCATGATCCACCCAGACCGAATGCACGCCGCTTGAAATCTTGTGCGGCAAACGCGCGCGGCAGATCGGGCCCTTGCTCACATCGCTTGCATCAAGGATGGCCAGTTCGGATGTGCCGGTGTTCTCGTCGATCAGGAAAGTGACAAGGTAGCCTTCATCCTCCTTGGTCGCGAGACCTTGTCTGCCTACCGCTTCGCTACTTGAGGCGGGCTTGCGCGGCACCATCGGGCTTTCGCTGGCATAGACGCCTTCGGGCAGGGTGAAGACCTGTTCCTCCCCGGTTTCGGTGTCGTGGCGGACATAACCGTTGAACAGAAACCAGCCGGGCCGCGTGGTGGTGGACCAGATATAGCGGTTCTGCTGCATCAGATAATCGGGGTTGATCATCCCGAATTCGACGATCCGGTCCGACAGCCGTTCCTCGCGGCATTCCCCCGTGGCCAGGTTAAACCGCCAGCGGTGCAGCCGGCTCTGGAAAGAATGTTCGTCAACATAGGCCATCATATGACTGTATTGGCCAGCCTCCGCGATTGGATCGGGCATCGGCTTGTCCTGATAATACCCCTCAAGCACCACTTCATCGCCGTCTGGACCCGAAACTTCATAGGCGTTGGTCCAGTGCAGCACATAGGTGGGCGAGGCTTCGAACCAGCGAATATCCCCCGGCTGCCCCCGGCGCGGAATCAGCGCAAAGCGGGTCGGCACCCCTTCGTGTATGCGCGCCGCGTGGATGTTCCGCTCCAGCAGAACAGCGTCCCAGTACAGCGGCATGTCATTCAGGATCGACCAGTTTTTCGTGTTCGCCATATCATGCGGCAGGCGCGGTCCCGGCAGCGGGATCGGCACATAATGCACCAGCCTGCCCGCCCGGTCGACCACGCCGTAATGCATATAAGGCGCGTGTTTCGAGTAATTGAAGAACATCAGTTCGCCCGTCTCCTCATCGACCTTGGGATGGGCAGAAACCCCGTCCAGCGGCCCCCAGGGCGCCTTGCCCAGATTGTCGAGCGTCACCGGGTCGAGCATCCATGCCTCTCCGCATTGATACAGCGTTGCATAGGCCACCCCGGCATGAACAATGATGTCGGTGCTGCCGGTGTCCTTTAGCCCGCCATGCGCGCCAAAGCCGGGGCGTAGGCTCGTGCCATGCGGGTCCATCAACCCGCCCCACAGCGCACTGCCGGCGATCTGCTCCTGTTCAAAGCAATGCGTGCGAATGAAGCGGTTGCGATAGCTCGCTTTGCCTCCGGAAATGCTCACCTGATGCACCATCGCATCGCCATCAAAGGGGTGATGGCGGCCCAGCGGCTGATGCACCGGGTTTTCGGTGTTGCGCAGATAGACCCCGTCAATATCTGCCGGGATCGCGCCGTAAGTTACCTCCAGCTTGTCAACGTCCACTTCTTCGTGGCACGGTGTCCATGCGCCCGAAAGGTAGGGGTGGTTCGACGGCTGTAGGCTGATCTTGACCGGCGGATGGCGCGTGATTGGCATGTGTCTCTCCCTTGATCGCCAGAATAGCCGATGCGCGGCAATGCGCAAAGCGTGGGCAATATTGATCCCGATCAAAGACTCATCCCGGCGGGCGGACCATTGTGAAGAGCAACCAAGGAGAGCCCCGATGAAAACGATCCTGCTTCACATCGACAGCGACCATTGCATGGAAGCGCGTCTGCAAGTGGCCATGGATATTGCCCGCGCCACCGGCGGCCACATCACCTGCTTGCAGGCGGTCAGTTATGATGTCTTTGCCCCCGGCGATTTCTACGGTTCGGCAATGGCAGCGGCGATCCCGCATATCCGGGAGGCGGCTGAGAAATTGCGCGCAAAGATCGAAGCCGACCTCGCCAACGAAGATGTCTCGTGGGAATGGCGTTTCTTCCACGGCATCGCAGAACACCGCCTGCTCGAACAATCGGCGCTGCACGATATCATCATCGTTGGCCCGCATGACGTCGGCGAGGAGGGCGCGCTTGGCCCCTCTGCCATGGCAGGCGAGCTAGCTCTAAAGGCTCCTACGCCGGTGCTGGTGGTGCCCGGCGATACCAAACGGCTGGATGTCAGTGCGCCGGTGCTGATCGCATGGAACGGGTCATCCGAAGTCTGCGTCGCCCTGCGCGCGGCGGTGCCGCTGCTGGCGCTGTCTAGCCAGGTGTATTTGGCCTGCGTCACCGATAATGAGGAAAAGACCCGCTTCGATTTCTCCGCCAGCGAAGGCGCGAGATATTTGAGCGGACATGGCATTGCTGCTGAAATATCCGAAATCCCGCGCGGCGAGGCGAAGGTTGCCGACACGCTGTTTTCTGCCGCGCAACTGCACGATTGCGGGATGATGGTGATGGGTGCCTATGGCCACTCACGTCTGGCGGAAATGCTGCTGGGCGGGGTCACCAGGCGGATTTTGAGCGACCCGCAGATGCCAATCTTACTGGCGCATTGAGGGACCGGGCGGGCAGGCGCTGTCCGAAGAGAATCTCGCCGCTTGTATCGCCGTTCCAACAGATGTTGCGTTGCGCGAGAAGCTCGGCCATTGCGATGGGATGAAGTCGCTGAGCAACCCGATCAGGCTGGTGCCAAGCCTGTTCTTGTTCGCCATTGCGGTTGGAACACTGGTGCTCAGTCTTCCTTTCGCCACTGCCGACGGCACCTCCGCTCCCTTTCTCACGGCGCTGTTTACCGCCACATCTGCCGTCGCGGTGACGGGTTTGGTGGTGGTCGATACCGGCAGTTACTGGTCGCCGCTCGGGCAGGCGGCGATCCTGCTGATGTTCCAGATTGGCGGCCTCGGCATCATGACGGCCGCCACGCTGTTCGGCCTTATGGCGGGCCGCGGGTTTGGCTTGCATGATCGGATGGCCACGCAGGTCGAGCGCGGACGACTGGAGACCGGCGACGCGGCCTCGGTGCTCAAGCTGGTTTTTGCCATCACCATCACGGTTGAGACGCTGGTCGCCTTGATCCTTACATTGCGGATGATGACCTTTTACGACATGAGCCTAGGCTGTGCTGTCTGGCACGGTGTGTTCCATGCGGTCAGCGCGTTTAACAACGCAGGTTTTTCGACCCATTCGGACAGCGTGATGGGGTATCAGTCCGATCCGGTGATCCTGGTGCCGATCATGCTGGCGGTGATCCTGACCGCGCTCGGCTTTCCGGTGATGCAGGACTTGCGCGACAAACGCTTCAATTGGCGGCGCTGGTCGCTGCATTCCAAGGTGACTGTCTGGGGCACAATCGCGCTGCTGGCGCTGGGGTTTATCACCATCCTTGCGATGGAGTGGACCAATGATGCGACGCTTGGCCCGATGGGTATCGGGGGCAAGCTGCTGAACGCCGCGTTTCATTCGGTGATGCCGCGTACGGCCGGTTTCAACAGTCTGGATGTCGGCGCGTTCCACGACCAGACCTTGATGGTGAACTATCTGCTGATGTTCATCGGCGGGGGCAGTGCAGGCACGGCGGGCGGAATCAAGGTGACGACTTTCATCGTGTTGTTCGCCATCGTGCTGTCCGAAGTGCTGGGACGCCGCGATGCCGGATTGTTCGACCGCCGCTTTGGCAGCGAGATTGAAAGACAGGCGCTGACAGTGGTGATCATAGCTGCGAGCCTGGTGTTCGGTGCCACAATCTATATCTCTTCGATTACCGACCTGCCATTGCCAGATATTCTGTTCGAGACCGTTTCGGCCTTTTCGACCGTTGGCCTTTCTACCGGCATAACCGCTGACCTGCCGCCGAGCGCGCAGTTGGTGATCGTGCTGCTGATGTTTATTGGTCGGGTGGGCACAATCACTTTCGCCACTGCGCTTGCCGTTGGACGAACACCGCGATCCTACCGTTTCCCAAAGGAGAACCTCATTGTCGGCTGACAAACGCAAACCCGTTTTGGTTGTTGGGCTGGGCCGCTTTGGCGGCGCAGTGGCCCGGACGCTCACCAATATGGGCAGCGAGGTGCTGGGCATCGATACCGATGCGCATCTGGTGCAGGAATATTCCGGCGATCTGACCAAGGTGGTGGAGGCCGACTGCACTGATGGCGCTGTGCTGAAACAACTTGGCGCCGCCGATTTCGAAGCGGCGGTCGTCGCCATTGGCAGCGATATCGAAGCCAGCGTTTTGACGGTGCTGGCGCTGGCTGATCTGGGACTGTCCAATATCTGGGCCAAGGCCACCAATCAACGGCATGCTCGCATTCTGGAACGGATCGGCGCGACCCATGTGGTCTTCCCCGAACAGCGAATGGGCGAACGTGTGGCGCATCTGCTCAATGAAAGGCTGCTCGATTTCATCGCATTCGGGGATGAGTTCGCGATTGCGAGATTGGCCGCTCCGGCCCCGATTGTGGGCCTCCCGCTGATCACGAGCGCGTGCCGCAAGAAATATGCGATCACGGTGGTCGGTGTTAAGCGCGCCGGTGAGGCATTCATCCATGCAGTCCCCGACACGATCATCTTCCCTGACGACGAATTGGTGGTTTCGGGCCAGATCAAGGATATTGAACGGTTTTCCGCAATCTGAATGCGGATCAACCCCCGTCGGCTCCCTCCAGCGCGGCACCGGCGGCCAGCCATCTTTCCTCGGCCACGACCAAGGTGTCGGCGGCTTCGGCGCGTTTCGTCAGGAGGCTTTGCATCTTCTTGCCCGTATCGCCGCCTGCCTCGCTGCTCAGGGCAAGGATTCGCCGGTCAAGCCGCTCCACCTCGGCGGTGAAATGGGCGATGGTGTTCTCCGCCTTTTTCAATTCCGACTGGGCCGCGTGAATGTCTGGCGCAGGGTTGGCTCCGTTTGACCCGCGGCCCCCGCGCGATTTCCCGCCGCGAGCATCCTTGGGCTGATTCCGCCCAAGGATGAAATCAATATAATCATCCATGCTGCCCGCATATTCGCGGGCAGTGCCGCCATCGACCAGCACCAGCCGGTCGGCGGTCAATTCGACCATGTGCCGATCATGGCTGATCAGAATCACCGCGCCGGTGTAAGTGTTGAGCGCCTGAATTAAAGCCTCGCGCGCGTCGACATCAAGGTGATTGGTCGGTTCGTCCAGAATCAGCAGATGCGGCGCATCGCGCGTGATCAGCGCCAGCGCCAGCCGCGCGCGTTCGCCGCCCGACAGTTTGTCCACCCGTGTCTGCGCCCGCGCCCCAGAGAACCCGAAACGGCCAAGCTGCGCGCGCACCGCGCCCGGCGATTGCCCGTCCATCGCGCGGTTCATCAGATCGAGCGGGGTGTCCTCACCCGCCAGTTCTTCGACCTGATACTGCGTGAAATATCCGACCTTAAGCTTGCCCGGTGCATTCACCGCGCCTTCTGCCGGGGAAAGCTGCGAGGCGAGCAGCCGCGCCAGCGTGGTCTTGCCATTGCCATTGCGGCCGAGCAGCGCAATCCGGTCATCGGCCTCAATCCGGAAATTCAACCGCTTAAGGATCGGCGGCGCTTCGCCATATCCCACCGCCGCATTTTCCAGTGTGATCATTGGGGAGCGCAATTCGGCGGGATCGGGGAAATCGAAGCTCAGCGTCGGGTCTTCCATCATCGCGGCGATGGGCTGCATCTTGGCGAGCATCTTGGCGCGCGATTGCGCCTGCTTGGCGGTCGAGGCGCGCGCGCTGTTGCGGGCGACGTAATCCTGCAGCCGCGCGCGCTGCGCATCCTGCGATGCCTTGGCCGAGGCGAGCTGCGCGGCGCGCTCGGCCCGCTGTTTTTCAAACGCATCATAACCGCCCGGATACAGCGTCAGTTTCCCGCCTTGCAGGTGGAGAATGTGATCGACCACCTTGTTAAGCAGGTCGCGTTCGTGGCTGATCACCACCAGCGTGGCGGGATAGGATTTGAGGAAGTTTTCCAGCCACAATGTCGCTTCCAAATCGAGGTGGTTGGAAGGCTCGTCAAGCAGCAGGATGTCGGGTTCGGAAAACAACAACGCGCCAAGGGCAATGCGCATTTTCCACCCGCCTGAAAAACTGTCGACGGGGCGCTGCTGCATTTCCTCGTCAAAACCCAGTCCGTTCAAGATCTTGGCTGCGCGCGCCGGGGCGCTGTAGGCGTCAATCGCCAACAGGCGTTCATGCACGTCGCCCATGCGGTCCATGTCGGTGCAGGTTTCCAGTTCGGCCAGCAGGCTTGCGCGTTCGGTGGCGGAGGCGAGCACGATCTCTTCGGGTGTCATCGCGCCGCTGGGCGCTTCCTGCGCGATATAACCGATTTGCGCGCGCGAAGGCTTGCTGATTTCGCCGTCATCGGGTTCAATCTCTCCGATCAGCGCCTTCATCAGGGTCGATTTGCCAGCGCCGTTGCGGCCGATCAGCCCGACCCGCGCGCCCACCGGCACGGTCGCGCTGGCGCGTTCAAGAATGGTCCGGCCGCCAAGCCGCACTGTGACACCGTCAATCGTAAGCATGCGCGCGCCCTTAACAGCCTATCCGGCGCTGCCCAATGGAATTCTCCGGTCGCCTTACATGTTCATGCCAAGCATGAGGTGAAGCCCCAATCGCTGCCCCTAGGGGGCGTGTGCTTACGGCGTTCGGCAGAAGTCCGGCAGTTCCAATTTTCCTACAGCGCAGCAATCGCGTATGGCGCAGATTGCTCTTTCAAATCGTCCGGCCCCGGGTGTTTGCCTGATCGTTTATTCCGATCAAAGGCACGTCTTTCGATCGAGGAGAATTCGCTCTCTGGACAGTGTGTCAGGTGTGTCAGGTGTGTCAGGGGGAGGTGCGCTCAACCCCCCTTGCGGCGGCGCATCATCCCCTCTTGCGCGACGCTGGCGACCAGCTGGCCATCGCGGTTGAAGATGCGGCCCCGGTTGAAGCCGCGCCCCCCGCCGCTCCATGGTGCGTCGGTGGCATAGAGCAGCCATTCGTCGGCGCGGGCAGGGCGGTGAAACCAGATCGCATGGTCAAGGCTCGCCCCCACCAGCTCGCCGCGCATCCAGCTCAGCCCATGCGGCAGCGCACTGGTGCCGAGCAGTGTGAAGTCGCTGGCATAGGTGATGACCGCGCGGTGCAGCGCCGGATCGTCAGGCAGCGGCGCGGTGGTGCGAAACCAGCTGTGCGCACGCGGTTCGCGCGGCTCGCTGTTCATCCAGTGCAGCTTGTCCTGCGTGCGCATCTCGATCGGGCGCGGGCGGAGCATGAGCGCGCGCTGCGCATCGGAGAGCCTGTTGCCGATGCGTTCAGCCATCTCGCGGCGCATCTCCATGTCAGATTTGAGCGTGTCGGGATCGGCCACATCGGGCATTGGCGAATCGTCATGCTCCAAGCCCTCTTCGGGCACCTGAAAGCTGGCGGTGAGGTTGAGGATCGGGCTGGAGGAGCCGTCCTCATTGGCTTGGGCGGCCACGACCCGGCGGTTGGCAAAGCTGCGTCCGTCGAAATCGCGTTCGATGCGGTAGGTGATCGGCCCCCCTTCTCGCCCGCCACGCAGGAAATAGGCGTGCAGTGAATGGGCGCTTTTGCCATCAGTGACGCTGGCCTGCGCCGCTTGCAAAGCCTGCGCCAGCACCTGCCCGCCGAACACCCTGCCAATGCCGCCCTGCTGCGCGCGGCCAGTGTAGCTGTCGGAGGCGGCGGGCTCCACTGTGAGGAGCTTGACCAGCCCATCAACCAACCGCCGATCATCGTGTGTGTCGTCCATGCGAAGCGCCATGCGCAGCGCTGGTGCCAGCGTCAAGTGTGCTTGCTAAGAGGCCAGGCCGAGCTTGCGCAGCGCGCGAAAGGTATAGGCCTTGGCTCTGTTGCCATCCGGCCAGCGACCCGGCGCGCGCGGGGAAAGGCCGCGCTGGCGGAGCAGGTGATTGAGCCCGCGAGCGTCGCTTTCGGCATAGCTCCACTCACTGCGCCAGGTGATCGAGAGCGAGATTGAACTGTCCGGTCCGTTGCGGACGAAATGCGGGGCCATGACCGGCACATACACCGCCTCGCCGGGCGCGAGCGGGAATGCGCGGGCGGCGTCCATGTACGCATCGTCCCAGCCGAGTTCGCGCGGGCCGCCCGAATGGTAGCTTTCGTGGACGCTGTCTGGGGCAAAGCGCGGATCGCCAGCGGGAAACTGGGTCATCACCTTGGAACCGGTGATCTGCAGCAGGATGTTGTGCTCAGGATCGAAATGATAGGGAGTGACCGCGTTGGGGCTTGAGATGAAGATGAAAGCCTGCGGGGTCAGCAGCGCGCCGGTCTTGGCCTCAATCTCGTCGCGGAGCTCTTCCAGCAGCCCCATGAGTAGCGTGTGATAGGGGCCAGCCTGTTCGACGTTCTTGAGCACCGCCCAACTGTTCGCCCCATGCACCTGGCGGATGGTTTCGGCGATGGAAAGCCCAGTCGCGGCCGGCTTGCCTTCGACCCCGATGGGCAAATCGCCGCGATTGTATTCGACGCTAGTAGGCGGCAATTGCTCAGCAAGACCGGCCAGCGCTTCGAGTTCGAGCAGCGGATGGCGATGCAGTGCGTGACGCAATCGATGGGGGATTTCGGGATAGCCTTGCGCGAAATCGGTCCGGGAAGCGATATCAAAGGTCGCTCCGGCAGGCTCACTGAAATGGCTCCATTGGTGAGAAGGCGCGTTCATGATGGGCTCCTGTCGCGGGTCTCATAGGCCATCAGAGCTTTGAACAGCAGACGGCGCGCAGACCCGCCGATGGCGATGTTGCGGGTAATCAATCGGCGCTTTTCGCGCCAGACACGCTCGATCATCGAATGGCCTTCGGCAGCGCAGCTATCCGCCCAGGCAATGTCCGTGCGGGCAAGCAGGTTCAGATTCTCGATCTGTAGCAGCAGGCCGGGGGAGTATCGGGCAAAGCGCTCGTCAAAAGCGGTCTTGAAACTGAACATTCCGGGCGGTGTGATAAAATTGACCAGCATTGCAATCGCCTGACCATCCAGCCTCAGGGTCAAGCGTTCAAGGCGCCCCGCATGCGCTGCGCCGGTAAGCGCTTGGGCGAAGAAGTTGCGGGTGGCGGCAGCGCTGGCCAATGCAGACCCGACGTCGCCCTTCCAACCGGCGGATTCTAGTGCGAGAAATTCTTCAACCCACGCCTCGACAGCCTGTGCATCGGAGCAGCGTTCGAAGGTTAGCGCGCCTTCCTCGCCAAGGCGATTGCGCTGGCGGCGCAGCTCCTTGCGCTTCTTGGCGCTCATCGATTGGGCGAGATAGGTCTCTGGACACTCGTTCGAGGCGAGCATGGCTCGCTCCTCCGCACCGACTGTGAAAGCGGGACGGCCAGTTTCGGCAAGGACGCTATCCAGCGCGCGGCAAACCGAGCCATCAGCGGGAAGCTGTGGCAAATGCAAAAAGAGCGCGCGCCCCGCAGAATGATCGAGATGCTGCAGTAGGGCGCGCCAGAACTGGCACTCTAATCCGCGCGCCACCAACGGCACACTGCAAAAGGCGTTGTCATGCAGCCACACGGCAACGTGCGGGACGAGGTAACCATAGTAGCTACGCCGCTGCGCCGCCGGGACAATTCCAATCAGCGCCCCGTCATCATACACCGCGATCAACGCGGTTGGTGCGCCGGTTTCCAGATGAATCAGCGACGGCTGGGCAAACCAACCTTCAAAGAACGGATTGGGTTCGCTGGCATTGATGGCCAGCGCATCCCACGCCGCTAGGAATGCGGGTGTGCTTGCGCCGGCAGGAGACAATTCCCGCACAGCAATTTCTCCGCTGCGTATGCGGGCGGTGGACATTTGACCCTTAATCGTTGGCGAATTCGCCAGATCCATTGCGTTAACCTCTGCATGGCGCGCGCTGCTGCGCTCCGTGATTGGGCATAGCTTGCCCGCGTTAACAAAGGTTTGGGATCGCCGATTCTTGGTCCTGCGAGCAAGAAAAACCCCGCCCGGACTAAGCCGGGCGGGGTCTCGCATTCGCCAATACTGGTCGTGAAATTAATGCACGGCAAGTGCCGCGAGCAGCAGCAGCGCAACAATATTGGTAATTTTGATCATCGGGTTCACAGCGGGGCCAGCGGTGTCCTTGTAAGGATCGCCAACGGTGTCGCCGGTCACTGCAGCCTTGTGAGCCTCAGAGCCTTTGCCTCCGTGATTGCCGTCTTCGATGTATTTCTTGGCATTGTCCCAAGCGCCGCCGCCAGCGGTCATTGAAAGCGCGACGAACAGACCGCCGACGATAACGCCGAGCAGCAGTGCCCCAAGCGCGGCAAAGCCGTTTTCCTGGCCTGCCAGCAAGGTTATGACATAATACACCACGATCGGCGCAAGCACCGGCAGCAGCGAAGGCACAATCATCTCTTTGATTGCAGCCTTGGTCACAAGGTCAACCGTGCGCGCATAGTTTGGCCGACTGGTGCCTGCCATGATGCCCGGATCGGCCGCGAACTGTTCGCGCACGTCCTTCACCACGTCACCCGCAGCGCGGCCCACTGCGGTCATACCCATCGCTCCGAAAAGGTACGGCAAAAGCGCACCGAGCAGCAAGCCGACGATTACATATGGATTCTCAAGACTGAAATCGACATTGGCATTCGGAAAATATTCCCGAAGGTCAGCGGTGTAGGCAGCAAAAAGCACCAGCGCTGCTAGACCTGCCGAACCGATGGCGTAACCCTTGGTCACTGCTTTCGTGGTGTTACCGACTGCATCGAGCAGGTCAGTCCGTTCACGAACGCTGTCATCCAGTCCTGCCATTTCGGCGATGCCACCAGCGTTATCGGTGACCGGGCCATAGGCATCGAGCGCAACGACCATACCGGCAAGCGCCAGCATCGCGGTTGCACCAAAGGCCAGACCCAGCAGGCCGGCAAGCTGATACGCGCCGATGATTGCCGCGATTATGACGATGGTCGGGAGGGCAGTCGATTCAAGACTGATCGCCAGCCCCTGGATCACATTGGTGCCGTGGCCGGTTTCCGAAGCCTTCGCGATTGAGCGCACCGGACGGAAATTGGTGCCGGTGTAATACTCGGTGATCCAGATGATCGCGCCGGTCAGCGCAAGGCCAATCAGTGAACAATAGAACAGATCACGTCCGTGGAATTCGACCATGCCGGTTCCCGGATTGATAATTGTGTTCATGTCCATGCCTACCGTGCCCAGCGCATATTGCGTGACCAGATAGATCAGCGGAATGGCCAGGATCGCGGTGACAAGAAAGCCCTTGTACATCGCGCCCATGACATTGGTGCCACCGCCGAGACGGACAAAATAGGTCCCGATGATCGAGGTGACGATGCAAGCCCCGCCAATCAGCAGCGGTAGCGCCATCAGCGGCAACAGCAACTCGCCCAGCTGCGTAAGCAACAACGCGGTCAGCACCATGGTTGCGCCAACAGTGACGACATAGGTTTCGAACAAATCAGCCGCCATGCCCGCGCAATCGCCGACGTTGTCGCCCACGTTGTCCGCGATCACGGCAGGGTTGCGGGGGTCATCCTCAGGGATGCCCGCCTCGACTTTGCCGACAAGGTCAGCGCCAACGTCTGCGGCTTTGGTAAAGATACCGCCGCCCAGACGCGCAAAGATCGAAATCAGCGATGCGCCGAATGCTAGGCCAATAAGCCCGTCAATCACTTCGCGGCTGTTGGGCTCCAGCATCATCGGACCGATGAGGACGTAAAAGAATACGGCAATGGCGAGCAGCGCGAGCCCTGCCACCAGCATGCCAGTAATCGCGCCCGCACGGAACGCGAGTGTCAATCCGGCCTGAAGGCCCGTGCTGGCTGCTTGAGCAGTACGGACGTTTGCACGCACCGAAATGTTCATTCCGATATAGCCGGCGACACCCGAAAGGATAGCGCCGATCAGGAATCCGATTGCTGGGATCATGCCCAGCGCTGCGAATACGACGATCGCCACGACAACGCCGACAATGGCGATGGTGGTGTATTGGCGATTCAGATAGGCGTTTGCGCCTTCCTGAATTGCGCCTGCGATTTCCTGCATCTTTTCATTGCCCGGGCTCGCGCTGAGCACCTGACGGCTGGTGAAAATGCCATAGACAATGGCGAGCAAGCCCAACCCGATTGATATGAGTATTAGGTCCACGAAAAATCCCCTCTTGTGCGTGGAAATGCGCCTCTCGTTGATTTGCACCGGCGAAGGTGCATGGGCGCAAGGCCGCTACCCATACTGGCTGGAGGGCAAGAGACAAGCGGGAAAACGGGAGATCGGGGCGCATTTCACCAGTTTTGGCGATGGATTGGCCCCGCCGTGTTCAGGCGTGTTGAAATCCAAGCCCCTTCGTACTTGCAATCGCCTGCCCGTCAAGCGTCAACGGGGCTGTGCCGCGCTGTTCCACCGATCCGATCCGGGTCGCGGGTACCGGGCTTATCGTTTCATTTGGCAAGGTGAAAAGCAACTCGTAATCATCGCCCCAGCGCAGGCATTCCTGTAACCGCAGCGGGTCGGAGACCGGCACTGAAGCGGATTGGATCGCCAGCGTGACTGCGCTCGCTTCGGCCATGCGATAGGCATCGAGCAGCAGGCCATCGGACACATCCATCATCGCAGTGACGTGAGAAGCCAGAGCGCGGCCTTCGGCAAGCCGCGGGCGCGGGCGGTTAAAGGCCTCAGCGTGGTCTGCCTGCCCTTCAAACCCCAGCATCGCGCGGCCCAGAGTGCCGGTGACATAGACCGCATTTCCTGCACGCGCGCCGCTGCGACAGGGCACTGTGCGGCTGGTCGCGCGTCCGATTGCAGTTATGCCAAACGTCCGCGCACCCGGCGAAGCAGCCACGGTGTCGCCCCCGAACAAGGGAACATCGAAAGCGCTCAGCGCTTCGCGCAGGCCGATGATAAACCGTGCATCGCCTGAACTCAGCGCATGGCCCAGCAACAATCCAATGGGTTCTGCACCTTTTGCTGCTAGATCGGAGAGGTTCACCGCGACCAGTTTCCACGCCACATCGGCGAGATCGGCATCGCTGCGAAAATGCACACCTTCGCTCATCACGTCGTGCGTCAGGATCAGAGATACACCGCCAATTTCGGTAACCGCGCAATCATCACGCAAATCACGCGCACCGGGATGCAACGGCAGTGTTCTGAGTGCGGCAAGAAATTCGGCTTCGGTCATGGTGCGCTTTGCTGCTTCAGGCCCGGATATCCTTTGCCGCCGCGTCCAATATGCCGTTAACAAAGCGTGCTTCGCGGTCGTCGAAGAACGCCTTTGCGACATCGACATATTCGCTGATCGCGCTTGCCGTTGGCACGTCGGCGCGGGCCAGCAATTCATATGTGCCTGCGCGCAAGATTTGCAGCATAGTCTTGTCAAGCCGCAGAAGAGTCCAGCCCTGTGCCAGTTTGGCCGTCAGCAAGGCATCAATCTCTTCGCGGCGGGCAGTGACGCCGCGTACGATATCGTCGAAGAATTCAACCTCGGCTTCTGCGTAAATCTCGCCTTCGTGGTCATCGTCATCGACCTCACGGCCAAGGCGGTGCTGATGAAATTCATCAAGCAATCGCGGTAAGGCGGTCGCCTCCATGTGATGCTGGTACAGCGCCTGAACGGCGGCAAGCCGAGCGGCGCTGCGGGCGGCGGAGCGGGCGGGGGTGTTCATTTGAGGCGCAATTCCACAGATTTGGCGTGTGCGGGTAGCCCTTCGGCATGGGCCAAGGTGGCCGCCGCCGGGCCGATTGCCGCAAACGCGGCATCGTCAAGCGAGATGAAACTGGTGCGTTTCATGAAATCGAGCACCGAAAGCCCGCTGGAAAACCGCGCGCGCCTCCCGGTCGGCAGGACGTGATTCGGTCCAGCGACGTAATCGCCGACAGCCTCGGGCGTCATCCGGCCTAGGAACACACTGCCAGCATGGCGGATCTTGGCGAGCATCGCTTCGGGATCGTCAATGGCAAGCTCGACATGTTCGGCGGCCAATCGGTTGATGAGAGCGGGGGCTTCGGCGGCAATGTCGTTGACCACAATAATGACACCGTGATCGTTCCAGCTTGCTCGCGCCGTCTTGCCTGTAGAAAGCTGGCTGATCTGAACATCGACGCAGTCCTCGACCAAGGCGGCAAAGCCAGCATCATCGGTTATCAGAATCGATTGCGAAGTTGGGTCATGCTCGGCCTGACTCAATAAGTCTGCGGCGATCCAGTCGGGATCGTTGTTTGCATCGGCGACCACCAGAATTTCGCTCGGCCCGGCGACCATGTCGATCCCGACCACGCCGAACAGTTGGCGCTTCGCCTCGGCGACATAGGCATTGCCGGGGCCGGTGATGACGTCGACCGGCGCAATCCGGCCCGTGCCATAGGCGAGCGCGCCGACCGCCTGCGCTCCGCCCACGCGCCAGATCTCCTCAATCCCCGCGACATGCGCTGCGGCCAGCACCAGCGGGTTCGAATTGCCTTTGGGTGTCGGAGTGACCACGACAATCCGTTCAACCCCGGCTACCCGCGCCGGAATTGCATTCATCAACAGCGATGATGGGTAAGCCGCGCGTCCGCCGGGTACATACAGTCCCGCCGCATCCACAGGCCGCCAGACCGCGCCAAGCCGCACTCCTGCCTCGTCGATATAGTCTCGGTTTTCGGGGAGCTGCGCCTCATGATAGGCGCGAATGCGCTCCGCTGCGAGGTCAAGCGCGCTGCGCAAGTCCGGATCGATCTGCGTGTAAGCTTCTGCGCACCGTTCGCTGGTTATCTTCCAGTCGGCTTCTTCGGCAAGCGTATAGCCGTCATAGCGCTGAGTATATTGCACCAGCGCCTCGTCTCCGCCAGTGCGAACGGTGCGCAATATATCGGCGACTTGCCCGGCGACATCGCTGCCCGCTTCACGGCGCGCTTCCACGACTCGGCTGAACCGCCGTTCAAATTCGGGGTCAAGGCTTGAAAGCATCTGCATCAAGCGGCCTGTTCTGCTTTTTCTGCAAGTCGCGCCTCGGCGTCTGTGCGAAATGCTGCAACCAGTTCAGCCACGCGGGGATCGGTCTTGAGCGCCGCCCGGTTGACGATCAGCCGCGCAGTGATGTCGATGATCCGCTGCGTCTCAACCAAGCCGTTCTGTTTTAGCGTCGCGCCGGTCGAAACAAGATCGACAATCTGACGCGCAAGGCCGAGCGACGGTGCAAGCTCCATGGCGCCATTTAGCTTCACGCATTCGGACTGAATCCCCTGCCGTTCAAAATGGCGCGCGGTCAGATTGGGGTATTTGGTCGCAACCCGCAGGTGGCTAACGCTGTCCGTGGCATGAGGATCGCTGGCCAGCCGGGCAACCGAAAGGCGGCAATGCCCGATATCGAGATCCACTGGAGCATAAAGGTCGGAATAGTCGAATTCTTCGATCACATCCGATCCAACAATGCCCATTTGCGCCGCGCCATGTGCCACAAATGTGGCCACATCAAAGGCGCGCACCCGAATGAGGCGCATATCATCGCGGCTGGTGGCAAAAGAAAGAGAGCGGTTGGCCTTGTCGTGAAAGCCATCCTCAGGCACCACGCCCGCGCGCGCCATAACCGGGAGCGCTTCATCGAGGATGCGGCCTTTGGGGACGGCAAAGGTCAAGGGGTCGCTGAAAGATGGGGTCGGGTCTGTCGTCATCGCGCGGCGGGACTTAGGCACTGCATGATCAAAGGGCAACACAAACGGACCGAGGGATGATGACGGAAAGCGGGATCATGGCGATCGAGGAGTTTCAGACCGCGCTCGATTGGCAAGCGAGCCACGCAGAGCAGAACGGTGCGCCCTGCACCGCGCGTGTGATCCGCGCTCTTGCGAAAGTGCGCGAGGGGCAGACCGCGACCGGACGGCGGATTGCGAATTGGCGCGGGCTGACGCTAAAAGATGCAATGCCGCTGCGTATTGCTGGCGGGCTGCATTATCTGGTGTTGACGGGCAGAGATGACCGGCTGGCGCGGGTTTATAGCGGGCAAATCACCGATCAGGGTCAGATCGACGCGATTGTCTGCGATCTGGTCGAGACCTTTGACACGGTTCTGCTGCCGTGGCTGGACGGGCCGCCGCAAACCAACGAGGCGGGCCGTTCGGCCAGCATCATGGCGGGCCTGCTATGGCTCGCGCAGCGCAGCACGCCGAGGTTTGACCTGTTCGAACTGGGCGCGAGCGCGGGCGTGAACACCATGCTGGAAAGATATTTTTTCCGGCTGGGAGAAACCGAGACCGGGCCTGAAACTTCGCCAATGCGGATCATTCCGGAATGGCGCGGGAAGGGCTCACCGCCCTCTGCGCCGGCTGGATTCGAGATTGCCGGGGTTCGCGGCTGCGACATCTCTCCCATCGACTTGTCCGACAGCGAAAGCGCGTTGCGCCTGAAAAGCTATGTTTGGCCCGATGCACCTGCCCGGATGGCGCGCATCGACGCGGCCATTGCGCTGGCAAACGTCAATCCGCCCGATCTGATCAAGCAGGATGCGCACGGATTTGTTTCCGATCTACTGGCGCGGCCGCAGGCCAAGGGCACTACGCGCACACTCTTCCATTCGATCATGTGGCAATATCTACCCGCCGAAACACAGGGTGCAATCACGCAGGCGATGGAATTGGCGGGGACAGCGGCGACGCCCGACCGAGCGCTGGCGTGGATTTCGCTCGAAACCGATCCGCAGACCTTTCGCCATGAATTGCATGTGCGTCGTTGGACTGGGTCAAGCGATGACGGAAAACCCGTCTTGCTCGCCCATGCGCATCCGCATGGCGCATGGGTGGAATGGTTCGGCGACGCGTAAATTACTCGCCATCAGTGCGCCAGCGGAACTGAAATTCCAACTCGTGCATCGGTCCTTCTTGTTCATGCTCGATCGAAAATTCGGTGCCTGCGGGAATGTAAAGCCGCTGATTATCGACCTGAATCTCGTAGGCTTTGCCTTCGCGCAGCGCTTCAACCAAACGTTCAAGTTTCTGAATGTTCTGATCGGTGCTGTATGATTTGGTGACGTCGCGGCCGCGCTGGGTGTTCATAGGGAATCGCTCCTTTGGCTCAACCCCCGTAGTATAGCGGGTCAAGATTGCAGGAATTGTTCCATCGCCGCGATTACCGCTTCTGGCGCTTCCCATGGCACGAAATGCCCGCAATCGGGCACTTTGACGACGGTCAACGGATCGATGATAGCGTCAAGCCCTTCGAGATTTTCGGGCGGCAGGGCGAGGTCATCCAGCGCCCAGATCACCAATGTCGGAATTGTCAGTTTGGGAAGCGGCGGTGCGGTGTAACCATCGGGCAAAGCGAACGGTTCATCTATGGCGGGCACGGTCAGCTGGCTAGCTCGGTAATAATTGAGCATCCCGAAACACGCGTCGCGGTCCTCCCAGTCCTTTAGCAGCATCGCGCGTTCCTCGGCTGGCATCGTGCTGGGCCGATCCCACTTGACCGCTTTCATCAATATGCCGGTGATGCCGTGTTCGCGGATGAGATGATCATTCGCGGGATCACGAAATTCGCGGATGTACTGGCTCGCACTGCGTTGATCGGGGTGAGTGTAGAGCAATTGCTGAAAAATCACCGGATGCGGCGCATTGGCGATGATCGCGCGCTCAACCCGTGCATGCTGGCCGCCTAACGCCACGCCCCAGGCAATCGCGCCGCCCCAATCATGGCCGACAATGGTGAATTGTGCGATCCCCAACGCATCGGCTAGGAGGAACACATCGCCGATCAACTTGTCGGGTGTATAGGCCTCGACCTCTTGTGGTTTCGACGATCCGCGATAGCCGCGCTGATCGGGGGCGATGCAGCGGTAGCGATCCTTGAAACGCGCGATCTGATGCCGCCATGTGCGGTGATTTTCGGGGAAACCGTGAAGGAAGATCATCACCGGCGCATCGACCGGCCCTTCGTCAACCACGTCGAGATGGATGCCATTGGCAAGCTCTATGCGCTTTTGTTGCATACCGTCTATGCGCCTTCTTCCATACGTTCCATGTAGCCATTGGCTACCATCGCAGCGACCTGATCCATCAGCGCTTCGGGGGTGCGCCGCATTTCGCCCATGCCCGCCTCCATGCCCTGCGCGATGATGATCTCACGCTCATCTGCCGCCATGCCGTCGAGCATCGCTTTGGCGGCGTCGGGCGCTGGAATGCCTTCGTCGATGACCTTGTCGCTGCGTCCGCGCTGCGTTCCGTCACCAACCAGAGCGTTGCGCGCGACATCGGTGGCGACCGATCCGGGGTAGATCACATGGACACTGACTCCGCTCTGCGAAAGTTCGGCGCGCAGTGCGTCGGCATATCCGGCAAGCCCGAATTTAACCGCACAATAGGCGGTGCGCATCGGCACTCCAACCTTGCCCGCGATCGAGGAAACAAATGCGAGTGCGCCTGAGCCTCGTTCCACCATATGGCCGATAAGACCTTGAGAGAAAGCAATTTGTGCGGTCAAATCGATAGCGATGATGTCGCGGTAGACCTGCATGTCGGTCTTAAGCGCGCGGCTACGCTGAGACACTCCGGCATTGGCAAAGGCCATGTCTACGCCGTCTTTCCATGCAATCGCCTTTGCTGTCGCATCGGCTAGCGCAGCCTCGTCGCGCACATCAAAAGGCAGGATCAGGCTTTCACCGCAATCCGCCGCGACCTCGGCCAACCGCGGCTTATCGCGGCCCGACAGCACCACATGCGCTCCGCGCGCCGCCACATCGCGGGCCAGCGCGGCTCCGATGCCCGATGATGCCCCAGTGATCCAGACGGTCTTGCCGGTGTAGTTCATGTTTCTCTCCCTCCATTCGGGGATAGCGAGCGGGAGGTCTTGCGGCAATCAGGTTGCGGTGTGCAACGCAATCATCTTGGCGAGGTTTTCGGGAAATACCGGTTCGGGCCAGTCGGCCAACTCGTCCAGCGTGAACCAACGGTGCTGCGTCATCAAAGCCTGTTCGGTGACGGTGTGGCGACTGGTATCGATCCGGGCTTCGTCCACCTGGATCAGGAAAAAGCGTTCATCGGCCTGCACTGGCTCGCCCTGAACCGTGATGAATTGGGGCGTCATCTGGGCAATTTCCGGCCCCGGATCGGCGATTATCCCCGTTTCTTCGAGCAACTCACGCCGCGCCGCTTCGTCAAAGCTTTCGCCCGGCTCACATTCGCCGCCTGCGGTCACCCAAAATGGTGGCCGCCCGGGTACATCGTAACGAAACATCAGCGCGCGGCATTTGGGATCGAGCACGATCAGCCGAGCCGCGCGGCGCAGGCGAAGCGCGGGATTTAGCGTCATTGAGCAGGGATGCCGGCCTTGATCGCCACGGCATGCACTCTCTGGCCGACAATATCGCCAAGCGCAGCAATCACCGCGCGCTGGCGGGCAAGGCGGCTCATCTCGGCAAAGGTCGGCGTTTCGATCACAATCGTGAAATGCGATTCGCCCGATCCATCATCGCCCGAATGGCCCGAATGCGATGCGCTATCGTTGATGATCTCAAGCTGGGTTGGGGCGAAGGCATCGACCAGCAAGCCCCGCATTTCTTCTGCGACTGAACCATTCATGATCTGAATTTCCCTTTTTGCACCACGAGACGGGTTGGAATCTGGCGTCTCACTCGCCATTCTCAACCCCCTTATGTCTCAATCACGATTCCATGGGCGGTATGCAACCGGCGAAAGGGTTTGCGAGCATCCTGCTTGCAACGAAGCCGGGGAATTTCGTGCGCCGGGATACCGGCCAAACGGATTTGACGGGCCAGGAGAATGGCGCTGGCTTTGCCTGCAGCATGTGCGCGAATTCAACGCGGGCTATGATTGGTTCGAAGGGATGAGCGCGGAAGAAATCCTGATGGCGCAATCACCAGCAAGCGGCTGGCGCACCGAAAGTCCCAGCTTTTCAGCCCGCGCACAAGTCGATGGAATGCCGCGCTGGGCCGATTTCGTTGACCCGTTGGAAGCGATCTCTGCACGCGCGGGAGGCATTCGCAGCCAAGCTGAACGCGCATCGCGGATGGCCAGTGATGGTCGCTTTTCCAAGACTGAGGCTGAGGCGTTGGAGGTAATGGGCCTAGGCAGCGACACCGACCGCCGGCGGCTGCGGAGGCGCTATTCCGAACTGGTGCGCCGCTATCACCCCGACCGCAACGGCGGCGATCGCCGCTACGAGGCGCGGCTAGGAGCAGTGGTCGATGCGTATCAATTGCTCAGGAAGTGCGCAGCATTGGTTTAGGTCTTACCACAAGCCATTGGCGATCCGAGCCTGCCGCGCCAATTCGCGTTCGCTAGTGATCGGGATTGGCCCCTGCGACGGATAAGGTGGCAGCGCGCCGCCCGGCGTATAGGTTGCGATAACGGTGCCCTTGGCAGTTACCTTGTGTTCGGTCATTGTCATTGTCGAAACCGGAGTGCCATTCCCCATCAGGCGCTTACCAGCACCAAGGATCACCGGATAGGTCATCGTAATCAGCGTGTCGATCAACCCGGCCGCCAGCAACGACGGATACAGCGTGCTCGATCCCTGAATAATCAACTTTGGCCCGTCCGTTGCTTTGAGCGCGGCAATATCATCAATGCTGCCTAGACGATGACTGTTTTGCCATTCGAGTGGCTGGTTGCCGGCGGTCAGGACATACTTGTTGGCTCGGTCAAAGGCTTCGCCCATTGCCGCGTTCTCGCCGTCCGCATACGGCCAATAGGCAGCAAAAATATCATAGGTCCGACGTCCCAACAGAAGGTCATATTCGCCTGAAAACAGGGTGCCCAAGGTGTCATCGATCCCTTCGTCCCACAGTTTGAACACCCAGCCTCCTTCATCAAAGCCACCGGTCGGATCCTCGGTTGGCCCGCCGGGGGCCTGCATAACACCGTCGAGCGAAACGAACGCTGCTGCTGTGATGTGTCGAGCCATGCTATCAATCTTCCCCAGAAACAGCCGCCGCTATTGCGGCATGGTCGATCTTCACCATCGCCTGCATTGCAGCAAACACCCGGCCGCAAACTGCAGGATTGGAATGACCAAGCCCATCCATCAATATTCGCGGCACGATCTGCCAGCGCACGCCAAACCGGTCGCGGCACCAGCTGCACGCCATTTCCGCGCCGCCATCGGCGGTCAGGGCGTTCCAATAGCGATCAGTTTCATCCTGATCGTCAGTGAACACCTGGAATGAAACCGCATCGGTGAAATCATTCTCGGTCTTGCCATTCAGGCCCATGAAGGGTTGGCCCAGCAGGGTGAAGCCGATGGTCAGTACATCGCCTGCCTTGCCTCCAGGATAGTCCGCAGGCGCCCGGTCAATGCGGCTTATTGTGCTGTTTGGGAACAAGCCGCAATACAGTTTGGCAGCCGCCTCAGCATCGCCTGCAAACCACAGGCAAGTGGCCATTTTTGCGTCAGCCATTGCCCGCTGCCTCTTCAATCAGTTTCGCATCAATCGCATTTGCCTCGGCATAGGCATGACGTTGAATCAGGCGTTCGACATAAGCTTTGAAGGCGGGTGTTTCGGGGATGGAGCCAAATCGCAATCCCCAGATAAACTGACAGCCGACATAGGTGTCTGCCATGGTGAATCGATTGCCCGCCGCAAAATCGTTGGTCTTGAGCCAGTCTTCCATCGCGCCAAGCGCCAGCTCGAGGCTACCGAAACCGGCCATCCCGGCGCGTTCGGGTGGGACTTCCCAGCCCATTGCCTGACCCACCACCGCCTGTTCCAGCGGCCCTGCGGCAAAGAACAACCAGCGGAAATAGGCGGCGCGTTCGTGGGAATCGGGCAGCAGGCCCGCCGCCGGATGCGTTTCTGCGAGATAATGGTTGATCGCCGCTGCTTCGGTGATGACGTGATCGTGGGTGGTTCCGTCTTCGCCCATATGATGATGCACCAATGCAGGCACCTTGTTCATGGGGTTGATAGATTTGAAACTTTCGGGACGGGTCGCCCAATCGAACACCACATGTTCGTAATCTGCGCTCGCCTCATGCAGGGACCAGCGTGAAATCTGACCACGGCTCATGGCGACAGTGTAAAACGTGAATTCGCTCATCGCTTCAATTTCCTTTACGGGGGCCGACAAGCCCGAAAATTGCGCCCTGCGGATCAAGACCGGTGAACGAGAATTCGCCGCCCGGAATTTCGGTCGGCTCCTGCAGCGCGGTGCCGTCGTGCGCCTTGGTGTATTCGACCGCCGCGTCAATCTCGGGCACACGGAAATAGAATGTCCATGCGCTCATCGGCATACCGGGCATCATCGGCATGACAGCGCCGATCATGTGGCCGCGATCATCGCCGACATTCCAGAATTCGTATTGACCCAGTTCGCCCATGTCCATCGCTCCATCGGGCACCCAGCCGAATTGCGCGCCGTAAAATGCCTTGGCCGCCTCGGGCTCAGATGAAGCAAGTTCATTCCATGCGCAGTGTCCCACCATCGGTTCGTTAGCGGCGAAACTCCGGCTCTCGGCATCGGAAATTTCCGCCGGTGAGATTGGCAGCATGACGTAAAACATCGCGCCCTGCGGATCGGCGAGGAAGGCGAGGCGACCGACGCCGGGAACGTCCCACGGGTGCATATGGATAGCACCGCCAGCCGCTTTGATCGAGGCCACGCTAGCATCGACATCATCGACCGCGATATAGCCCAGCCAGGCAGAGCGGGCACCGCCGCTCACCATCTCCGGGGTCAGGGGCATGACGCCGCCGACTTCGGCGGTGGCCGAAGAGAACAGGCGGTAATCCATCTCTGGATTGCCGCTGTCCTTGAAAGTCCAGCCGATCAGGCCCGCATAGAATTTCTGCGCTGCGTCGGCATTGTCGGTCATCAATTCGTACCAGATGAAATCGCCCTGACGGTTCGCCATCGTCAATCTCCTTTCAAGTCCATCACCGGTGAAAAACCGCCGAAGATCATGCGTTTGCCATCAAAGGGCATGGGGTTCTTTGCCGGGTCCATGCGCGGGTCTGCCTGTTCGGGATGTTCCATCCATTCGGTCATCTTTGCAAAGGCCGCATCGCGCGTGGCCTTGTCGGGCCATTCGATCCAGCTGAAAGCGACGTCCTCTTCCGCGGTCGCTTTCACAGCCATGCGGAAATCGGTGGTCTTTCCCTCGGGCACATCGTCGCCCCAGCATTCTATCACTCGCAACGCACCCAGCTCCAGAAAGATGGGGTCGATTGTCCCTGCATGGTTGATGAATTCCTGCTTATTCGCCTTGGGCACGGCGATCACAAATCCGTCAATGTAGCTCATCGCATCCTCTCCCATAGCGACTCGGCTTGACGATGATGCATGGTGAAGTTTACAAAAGCAACCATGAAGTTACTAAAAGATACCACGTTGCATGGCAGATGGTACGATGACGCGTGTGGCACGGCCTTTGGTCTTGAACTGATCGGCGAGCGTTGGAGCTTGCTCGTTGTGCGTGAACTTATGCTTGGACCAAGGCGGTTTTCGGACCTCCGTGCCAGTCTGCCTTCAATTAGCGCCAAAGTGCTAACCGAACGACTTGCCGGGTTGGAGGCCAATGGTCTGCTGCGCCGGACGACGCTTGCCGCGCTGGCCTCGGTGCAGGTCTACGAGCTTACACAATGGGGCTATGCCGCCGAGCCGTTGCTGCAGGAACTCGGGCGCTGGGCGGCGATGTCGAGCGGACATGATCCGTTGCTGCCGCTTTCGCCGGTGTCGCTGATGCTATCGCTACGCACGATGTTCGATCCCGAAAAGGCGGTTGGGCTGGAGGCGCGAATTGGCTTCATTGTTGCCGGGGAGGAGTTTCTCGTTGAGACGGCTGAGGGAAGGTTGCCGGTCCGGCGCGGATCGTCCGATTTAGGTGAGGCGGTATTCATTGCGCCTGCTGCGCCAGTGCTGGCTGCCTTGCTTTATGCCGACGTCTCGGTCGAGGAGCTTGAGCTCGATGCTGGTCTCGAGATTCGCGGTGATCGCGGTCTGGCGCAGCGGTTTGCGGCGATGTTCGAACTGCCGCCAAAGCTCGCCTGATTATTGCCTAAAGGCCCAGCGCAATGTCCGGCCCATTCCCCATGTGGCGGCGCGTGCCGGAAGCGCGGTAAGCAACGGACGTTGCAGTCGCAGCATCTGGCGTGCGAAGGGCGGCAGCATAGCGACCGCTTCCGCGCCAATCACGCTTTGCAGCGCGGGCGGTGTGCCCTTGGGTCGCTGGCTTAGCACCAGTTGCGCCACTTCGCGCGCGGCGGGCGAGGCTCGCAAATCGCTGCGCAATTCGCGGAAAATCACATCGGCTTCGTTGCAGCTTTCGGGAACGGGGTCTGCGCCCAGCGCGCGGGCGATGACGGCAAACTGTCGGTAATATTCGTCGCGCTCGGCAAATGGCATGTCGGGTCGCACATGGCGCAAGTACCCTGCAAGGAAGCTTTGCGCTTCGGTCACATGAACCCAGGCCAGGGTCCGTGGATTGGAAGCGTCGTAGCGCGCACCGTCCGGAAGGTGCCCGCCAACCTTTGCGTGTATGCGATTAACCCGGTCGATGGCCTTCATTGCATCATCGCGTTGGCCAAAGGTGGTGACCGCAATAAACCGTGCGGTGCGTTGTAGCCGCCCGTGCATGTCCTCACGAAAGTTGGAATGATCGAGCACGCCTTGCAACGCTTCGGGGTGGAGCATTTGAAGCAGAAGCCCGCGAATTCCCCCGGTCATCATCCCAACAATATCGGCGTGGACCTTGCGGATCGGCGTGTCCTTGGCGAACAGCGCATCGTCGGAAGGCGGCACCGGCTGCTGCCCACTTTTTGTGTCGTTGAAGACTCCTCGCACCTGATCGACGAGTTTCAAGCGCAAGGATTCGATTGGATCCGCCATTGCCAGCAAAGTAAGCGCACCGACACAGCAATACGAGCGTTTGCAGGGCACTTGCAAAAATAGCAGGGGCGAGCCGCTTGCAGCCGCCGCCGAGCCGTTCTAACCGGGGCGCGTAATGAACTCACACGCCTCCAAAGAATTCGCCGGCGCCAGCGCCATTCCCTCGCAGCCCGACACAGTGGTCGATGTGCGTGACACATTCGGCATTGATGTCGATTGGCAGGTGCCCGCGTTCCAATCGAACGACGAACACGTGCCGGAACGCGATGACAGCTATGTCTTTGATCCCGACACCACCTTAGCGATCCTCGCTGGCTTTGCGCACAATCGCCGGGTCATGGTGCAGGGCTATCACGGCACAGGCAAATCCACTCATATTGAACAGGTCGCGGCGCGGCTGGGCTGGCCCAGCATCCGCGTCAATCTGGACGCGCATATCAGCCGCATTGATCTGGTCGGGCGTGATGCGATTGTGCTGAAAGACGGCTTGCAAGTCACCGAGTTCAAGGAAGGCATTCTGCCGTGGGCGCTCCAGCACCCGGTTGCCTTGACCTTTGACGAATACGATGCAGGCCGCCCGGACGTGATGTTTGTGATCCAGCGTATACTGGAATTTGATGGTCGCTTGACCCTGCTAGATCAGAACCGGGTGATTACGCCGAATCCTTGGTTCCGCCTGTTTGCGACTACCAACACCGTTGGGCTGGGCGATACCAGCGGGCTTTATCACGGCACGCAGGCGATCAATCAGGCGCAGATGGACCGCTGGAACATAGTTGTCGCGCTCAATTACCTGCCAGCTGAAACCGAACAGCGCATAGTCAAATCGAAAACGCCCGATACCGACGACAAGCTGATCGCGGACATGGTGAAGGTTGCCGAGCTGACTCGTCAGGGTTTCATGAATGGCGACATCTCCACAGTGATGAGCCCGCGCACAGTGATCACTTGGGCGCAGAACGCCGAGATATTCAATTCGGTCGGGTTTGCCTTCCGCCTCTCGTTCCTCAACAAATGCGATGAGGCCGAGCGGACATTGGTCAGCGAATATTATCAACGGGTGTTTGGCGAAGACCTGCCCGAAGGCGCGGCAAAGGGAGGCTGAAAGCCCGCTTGCTTAGAAGTGTCCTAGGCTGCTAACACAGTATTCCATGGCGCTTTTTGAACGATTCTGGAGACGTTTCGCACCTGCGGCCCCCGGTGATGGGGAAAGCGGGTTTTACGCGCTTTACGAAAGTCAGCGCCCGCTAGATCCCGACGAAGATGCCGTCGGTTTCCGCCCCGCCGGTTCGCCCGATTTTGCCACTTGGGATGCGCGGCTTTCGCAGCTTGACGATCAGGTAGTGCGCGAGGAGCGTCGGCGCCTGCCGTGGTGGACGCGCGAATATTGGCGCGGACGTCGCAAGCGATGGTGGGCAGTGCGGATCGTGGCGGCGATGCTGGCTGCGTTTTTCGTCCTGTTCGCGTGGCTGGCCATCACCGCGCCGCTCTCCAAAAGCCTGGAACCCATTGCCGCACCGCAGGTCACCCTGCTCGCCAGCGATGGCACGCCGATTGCGCGCAGCGGTGCGATTGTCGATGCGCCGGTGGAAGTGGCGAAATTGCCCCCGCATGTCGTGCAGGCGTTTCTCGCGATTGAGGACCGGCGGTTCTATTCGCATTGGGGGGTCGATCCGCGCGGGATCGCTCGCGCGGCTTGGACCGGGCGCGGCGGGGGGAGCACGATCACGCAGCAGCTTGCCAAATTCACATTCCTCACCCCCGAACAAAGCCTGTCGCGCAAGGCCCGCGAAGCCTTGATCGCGTTCTGGATCGAAGGATGGCTGAACAAGGACCAGATCCTAGAACGCTATCTTTCAAACGCCTATTTCGGCGACAATCAATATGGATTGCGCGCCGCCAGCCTGCATTATTTCTATCGCCAGCCTGAAAATCTGTTGCCGCATCAGGCCGCGATGCTCGCGGGATTGTTGCAGGCCCCGTCACGTTATGCGCCGACCAAGCATTACGACCGGGCAAAGGCGAGGATGGATATGGTGATCGCGGCGATGGTGGAGGTGGGGTATTTGAGCCAGGCAGAGGCTGACGCGCTGCCCGATCCGCGGCTGGATGTGCGCGCGCGCAACGACTTACCGACGGGCACATATTTCGCTGATTGGGCGCTGCCGATGGCGCGCGACGGGCTGGAGACAGGCTATGCCCGGCAGGTTGTGCCAACGACCCTCGATTCGCAGCTTCAGGCGCTCGCCAGCCGGGTGACATCGCGGGCGGCACTGGGCAATGCGCAGGTGGCTTTGGTGGCAATGCGCCCAACCGGCGAAGTGGTGGCGATGGTGGGGGGCAAGGATTACGCCGCATCGCCCTTTAATCGCGCAACACAGGCGCGGCGGCAGCCGGGTTCGACCTTCAAACTGTTCGTCTATCTCGCCGCGCTTGAAGCCGGGTGGAGCCCCGCTGACACGATTGACAACACTGCGATCGAAGCGGGTTCCTATCGCCCCAAAAATGCGCGCGAGCGTTATTCCGACCTCATCACCCTCGAAGATGCCTTTGCCACATCCAGCAACGTTGCCGCTGTGCGGTTGTTCAACGAGATCGGCAGCGAAAGGGTGATCCGCACTGCGCGATCGCTGGGGGTGACATCACCCCTGGCAGAAGGCGACCCCAGCCTTGCGCTGGGAACATCGACGATGACCTTGCTTGAATTGACAGCGGCCTATGCCGGGATCGCGGCAAACCAGTTTCCCGTGCGACCCCGAGCGTTCGCGCAAGAGGAGCAAGGGTGGTGGGAATGGCTCACCGCGCGTGAGGACAGCGCATCGCAGCGCAACCATGAGGCTATCGAACAGATGCTGCGCGCCGCGATTAATCGCGGCACGGGCGAAGCGGCGGAACTGCCGATCGCCAATTTCGGCAAGACCGGGACGACCCAGAATTACCGCGACGCGCTGTTCGTCGGATATGCGGGTGATTTGGTGGTGGGCGTGTGGGTCGGCAATGATGACAATTCACCGCTCGACCGCGTGACCGGCGGGGGATTGCCTGCGCGGATATGGAAAGACTTCATGCGGAGCGCCTTGGCTTTGCCAGCGCCTAAACCCAGCGCTGCGCCCGATCCGCAGGGTCCGGTTCAGCCGCTCGATATCGACATCGAGGAAGGCGAGGAGATACCTTTGGGCGAAGACGGCACAAGCTTGAGGGTGGAAGAGGATGGGTTGATCCTGTCGCAGGACGGCGTGCCGATTGAAATCCGGCTGGATGAAAGCGGGATCAGAGTTGAACCCACCGAACCTCCAGATTAGCCACCAGAAGCGCTGTCCGACCCGAACGCCTAGACCATCAATATGTTCATGATCGCGGTGGCTATCGGGCGGGCCGGATCGTCTTGCCATGCCTCGACCGCAATATTTGCATTGCGCCGCCCGAGCCTGGTGATCCTGCCCTTGGCAAAGCTGGGCCGGGATTTGCCGGCGGACAGATATTGCACGGTGATGTTGACGGGCTTCATCCGCGCCTCGCGGCCTTCGTCCAACAGCCGCGCCTGCAACGCGGCATAGCCTGCGTATTCAAGCAAGCCCGCGGTCGCACCGCCGTGATAATGCTGCGGACGCCCTTCGACTGACGCCCCGAATGGTACTGTAAACACCGGGATACCGTCCTGCACTTCGAACAATTCAATCCCGAGAGCGCGGGCGTAGGGTGTGAGCGGAAGTCCGGAGCTGACTTCAGGCATCACCGGTTCCCGCTGCGCTGGCTTCGGCGTCCGAAAGCGGTATCGTTCCCTTACGCGGATCGGCGGCGATGGTCATGAACACCCCTGCCACATGCGCGACCGGGTCATCGATGTCGCCATCATGCGCGATTCCTCGAACGAAAGCGGCAGACCGGGTGGTGCGATAACATTCGACCCGGCCCCACACCGCGCTGCGTTGACGAGCGGGCCGTTGATAATCGACCCTTAGATCGAGCGTCGCGACTGGTGTGAAACTGCCCGTCGTCTGCCAGATCGACATGCCGCTGGCCATATCCATCAGACTGATAATCGGCCCCGAAGCAAGCACCTCGCGATCCGCTTCGCCCAACAGGTCAGCCCGCCAGGGCAGTTCAAGCTCAACCCAATTTTCACCCTGAGCGGTGAACTTCAGGCCAAGCCAGCCTGTATGCCCGGCGCGAAAGAAGAACTTGCTGGCCTCCATTGCACTAAATGCAGCCGGGCTTGGTGTCTGATTTGTGCTCATATGCGAAACCAATGGGGTGCGAGGCATTTTGTTACAATCATTTAATTTCAACCCTGCGTCAGGTTCGATCAAGTTGACTCCGGCGTCGAGTTCATTTTGCCCGGCGCAATTGCAACAGGGAACCCAATCATGCCGAAAATCGACCTTACCAGTATCCCGGGTCTTGAATCCGCCCAAGCCTTGTTTGGAGCCATGACAACCAAGGCGGTGACCTACGACGACCGCATCGTCGACCTCATGGTCTATCTCTACGATACCGCTCCGCCGCCACCTCCCGGCATTATCTAGGCGAGGACGGGCGCATATGCATGTGCATCCCGCCGTTGCAGCGCTGCGAAGCGATCCGGCTTCGCAGCGCTGTGCCAAATCCGCCATGGAGGCGGCGCTTACCGATTGGAACGGCCGGGAAAGCGTGGCTTCAATCCGCCGAGATTTGGATCTGTTTGCAGGCGGGCAAGAGTTGGCCCAGCTTTCGGCGCTGTCGTCGCTCATGTCCGACCACACACGAGCTCAGGCGTTTGTCGAGCAATTTTCCGGTGAGTTTTTTCAAGCACTACGCCAGGAACCATTGGGAGAAGTGCCGTTGCGGCATGGTTCGAGTGTGGGCTTCGCGCGGCTTCAGATCATGCAGGGCCTGACCAAAAAAATGGGCAATGCAGCGCTATCCCTTTGCGTTTATGAACCGCTTTCGCCATCACCCGCGCCGCTGGCTGTGCAGTTCTCTGACTGTCAGACCTATGAAATAGTTGTTGCCGGCGCGGCGAGCGGCCTTTTTCACAGGCTTGAGCGCGATGATCTAGGCGCCGACGCGCTGTCGTCGTACACCTGTCAATGGCGCAGCGGCGATATGATTGCACCGCAGGCGCGCCGTGAAGCTCGCCAGATCTGCGCAGTTGATCGGTCGTTTCTGGCCTTGCAGTTAAGCTGCACGCCAACGCGCGCGCAGCCCTCTTGCGAGTATAGGATTACCGATGGCACCCTGCTGCGCCAGACCAGCGGTGACAAGCGCGCCAGCCAGCATGTTCTGGCTATGGCGGTACTCGGTGCGCTGGACCATTGCGATGCAATCGGGCCGATGCGAGCCTACGCCGCCGATCTTGAGAAAGATCCCGACGCCCGCTGGGAAGCAATGCGGCAGGTGCTGGCGCTGGATACCGCGTCCGGATTGGCATTGCTGAGCACGCTGTCGGTTTCAGGCAACGACCCTCTGGCCAAACCTGCATTCGAATTGCGCGATAATTTGCTGAAAATGCATCCTGCGCTCTGTAGCTCCGCACAGGAGGCAGCGTAGTGCCAAAGATTATCGACATCGCATCTAACGAAAGCTGCTCGCTTCCCGAAGCAATCGAAGCGCTGGCGGCGCTCGATTTAGACCCGCGCAATGATGCAAGCACCCTTGCCGCTGCGCATTGGCTGCGACGGCTGACCAACAATCGGACCTTTCTGGCGGATTTACTGCTCGAACGTTTGGCCGGGCGAACCACCCATGAAATCGATAGCGGATATGGTCCGCAGGCGCTCTTGCTCAGCCCGCTACGCGGCTCGATGTTTCTGCGAGCAAACATCTGGCCCGCAGAGCATGACTTGTGCTTTCGCAACAGCGGCGCGAAGAGCTTTGTTTACGGGGTCCCGCACGATCACAATTTCTCGTTCCTGACGAGCGGTTATCTGGGTCCCGGCTACTCCAGCGATTATTATGAGTATGATTATAACGCCGTGATGGGCTATTCGGGCGAAGCAGCGGGACTGCGGTTCGTTGAACGTAGCGCGCTCTATCAAGGCAAAGTGATGCTCTACCGCGCACATCGTGATGTGCATTCGCAACTGCCGCCTGAAAGCCTTTCAGTCTCGCTCAACGTGATGCATGTTGATCCGGCGCAATGCTGGTTCGATCAATATGGCTTTGATTTGGAAAGCGGTGAAGTGACCCGTGTGCTCAGCCCGAATGCCACCGAAGTGTTCCTGAGAACTGCGGTGGCGAGCGGGTCGGGCGACGCAATGGACTTTGCCGATTGGGTAGGGCGTAGCCATCCCAGTGGGCGGTTGCGGCTCGCCAGCTTTGAGGCGAGGGCGGGGCAATCACCCGATCTCGAAGCGCGTGATGCAATATGGCGCGAAGGTGAGCTTTGCGGCAGCCGAATGGTAGCGGCGGAGGCCAGATCGCGTCGCCGGGCAATTGCAGACTAACGCGCAATTATCCCGCCTGCGAGCCGATCAATCGCGCCTTGAAGGATGACAGCTGCGGCGTGACTATCGATGGCTTTGGCTCGCTTCGCGCGGCTCATGTCCTGACCGATCATGGCGGCCTCGGCGCTTTGTGTGGACCAGCGCTCGTCCCATAACAGCAAGGGCAGAGCAAAAGCATCTTCGGCATTGCGGGCAAAGGCGCGGCTGGCCTGCGCGCGGGGACCTTCGCTGCCATCCATATTGCGCGGCAGGCCGATCACGATCCCCTTGACGCTGCGGGCAGCTATCAGTTCGGCGATGACTGCGCGGTCCTTTGTCCATTTGCCGCGTTCGATGGTCTTGCCATTGGTGGAAAAGCGCCAGCCCGCATCGCAAGTTGCTGTGCCGATGGTCTTGGTGCCGAGATCCAGCCCCAGCAACACCCCGCCATCGGGCAGCGCATCGGCGAAATCAGGGGCGAATTCGGTAATCAGTTCGCGGTTTCCCCGGCGCTTTGCATCGCATCCACGCGCCGCGCCACATCTGCTTTGGTGTTCGCCCAGAACAGCGGAATGTCATAGACATGGTAATTGTTGCCGGGCAGCACATAGGAACCCATTTCCGGAGGATCGCCAATTAGCAGTAGCCCCCGTTCATCGCAGCGCGCGGGGACCGCACCGGGGACCAATTCGCCGTTCGACATGCTGTCATCGGGCACAAGTGTTCCGAGATTGCTGGATGCAGGTGCGTCACCGCCGAATATTCCGGTCAGCGGGTTGGTGCAAAGGATCCGACTGTCGCCGCGCGGCTTTCCGTTAAAGCCCACTGAATTTGCATAGGTTTCGATCACTGACGATGGATCGGCGGGTTCGGCAAAGCTTGACCAGGAAACGATGCAGCCCGTCTGCGCCGGGGTCGCGCAAGCTGCGATGCCCAGTTCCGGAACATCATGTTCGACCGATATGGGCCAGCCGATCACGTAGGCCGCGACCAGCCGGTCTGCGACGGGCGAATTTTTGACTTCTTCGCGCAGCAGGCGCAGCAGATGGAGCGAGCCTTGGCTGTGACCGGCCAGCACGATGGGCGTATCCGCATCGACCGAATCGAGGAAATAACGCCACGCTTCGAGCACGTCGTCATAGGCAGCTCCAAGTGCCTGTTCAGCCTCTGGTGCGTCGGTCAGGAACGCGCCCATCGTCGCCTGACGATAGCGCGGAGCCCAGATTTCGCTGGCGGCGTTGAATGGGCTGGCCATTCCGCGCACATAGATACGGGCGATCCTCTCGGCCTCTTCATCGCCAATTGGCGCGTTCCAATTGTCGCGGCTGAGATAGCTGGTGGGATGGATGAAAAACACCGCATGTTTCGGTACCGGCGGTTCCGCAGGGCTGGGCAGCAGGCCGCGATCTGTCGAATATGCGGGTTGCCAGCGGGCGGGATCATTGATCCCGATACCGGGCCGAGAATACCACAGGGCCGGGTCCTGATAAGCGTTCGCTTCCATCGGCGCTGTCGGGGTAAACTCGCTGGTCGGAACCAGCGCAATTTCGGCCAGCTCTTCCTGAAACATTTCATAGCCTATCCGTCCGATCAGGAAGATCACGATGCAGATTGCGATGAAATAGAGGAATTTCTTGGCCATTGTATTCGCGTTCGCCCGTCTATTCTTGTGCTTCGTTCTGTTCGGCAAGCGCCGGGCGCAGGGTGGTCCAGGCGCGCTCGCCGCGCATCGCGGAATACCAGGTGAGCGGGTTCCAGCTGGCCGACCCATCGAGCGAGAAGGTGATGAACTCAGCGCGCCCACCGATATTTTCAAGGGGGATGCCCCCGCCAAGTCCGCGCTCTTCGGCCATGGCACGGCTGTCGGCGCTTTCGTCGCGGTTGTCACCCATCACGAACACATTGCCGTCGGGCACGGTGTAAGGACCGAAATTGTCCAGAAACTGGCGTTTGTGGTCGATCACCAGATACGTTGCCCCGTTGGGCAGCGTTTCGCGGTAGGTGGGCGGTTCAAATAACACATCACCATTGGCGTCGGTTACCTGATAAGACATGAAATTCTGCAGGCAGGGCCCGTTTTCGCACATCAATTCTGGTTCATACGGAATGCGGACTGGCGGCACCACTTCGCGTTTGACCAATTCGCCATTGAGGATGATGCGCCCTTCGCGCACTTCGACCGTGTCGCCGGGCAGTGCGACCACACGTTTGATGTAATCCTCATTGCGAACTGGATGCACCGGGATCACGACGTCGCCATATTCCGGCAGTCCGCCAAGGACGCGCCAATCGCCGCGCGGCAGAATGTGGAAACTCGCCGACGCCCATGACCAGCCATAGGGATATTTGCTGACCACCAGGCGATCTCCCACGTGCAGCGCGGGCATCATCGAAGTTGACGGGATATAGAACGGCTTAGCCACGAGACTGTGAAACGCCAAAACCGCAAGCAGCATCAGCGCCAGCCCGCGAAACTCAGCGAACCAATCCACTTTCTCCTTTTCGGACGATTTTTTCGCGCCATTGCCCGCGCCAATGCTTTCACCGGCCACAGCGGCTTCAGTCGCGGGATTGGTTGAAATTTCCGGTTCGGAAGCGGAGGTGTCGGTCTGTGTCAAAGCGGTCATTTCTTGGGTTAGCCAAAGGCGGGGCTGTGGATGCGTTCACGGCGTCCTGATGGCTTCGATAATAACAAAGGCCTGCGCCCATGGATGATCGTCGGTGAGGGTAAGATGAATATGCGCCTCATGGCCCGGCGGGATCATTTCTTCAAGCCGCTTTGCCGCCCCGCCGGTTAACGCCAGTGTTGGAGCACCGGATGGGGCGTTCACTACGCCGATGTCTTTCATGAATACGCCGCGCCGAAAGCCAGTGCCGACCGCCTTGCTGAAAGCTTCCTTGGCCGCGAATCTCTTAGCATAAGTTCCCGCGATGGTGAATGGACGCCGCCGCGCCTTGGCTCGCTCGATTTCCGTAAAGACGCGGTTTTCAAAGCGTTCGCCATAGCGCTCAAGCGAATGGGCGATGCGGTCAATATTGCAAAGGTCCGATCCCAGCCCGATAATCATGATGCCGCGCGCACCACCAGAATCACCAACAACATCAATCCGGTGAAATGCAGCAGCACCTGCCCTTTGAACAATGGATGCGCAAAATCGCCGTTGGCGAATTTGAGCGCGCCGACGAATCCGAAAATCTGCAAGGCAACCCATCCGATGGCAAACACGCGCAATATGCCCGTGTTGAGAGCAAAGCCAAGAAAGCCAATCCCGATCAGAAACAGGATCGCCGCGCCGAGCGCCCAGATTTTCTGCGAACGCGATAGCGGAGGAAGCTCTTCACCAGCCATGTCAGCGCGCCTCATCCATCAGTTCGCGCATCCGCCGGATTGCAGGCTCCAGCCCAGTGAACACCGCTTCGCCGATCAGATAATGCCCGATATTGAGTTCTGCGAGCTGCGGAATCGCGGCGACCGGTTGAACGTTTTCGAACGTCAGACCGTGGCCCGCATGCGGTTCGATTCCGTTCTTCGCGGCAAGCGCGGCCATGTCAGACAGGCGGCGCAGTTCCTTTGCCGTGCGCGCGCTATCCCCGTCTAGGAAAGCATGAGCGTATTCGCCGGTGTGAAACTCAACCACCGGAGCACCCAGCCGCAACGCAGCTTCAAGTTGACGTTCATCGGCTTCAATAAACAGTGAAACGCGGATGTCCGCATCGCGCAGCCGGGCGACAATCGGCGTCAGCGTGTTGTGCAACCCTGCTGCATCGAGCCCGCCTTCGGTGGTGCGCTCTTCACGTTTTTCAGGGACGATGCAGGCGGCGTGGGGTTTGTGGCGCAGCGCAATGGTGAGCATTTCGGGGGTTGCTGCCATTTCAAGGTTGAGCGGCAAATTGGTCGCCGCCTGTATCCGCGCGAGATCTTCATCACGGATATGGCGGCGGTCCTCGCGCAGATGCGCGGTGATCCCGTCACCGCCCACGCGCGCGACGATTTCTGCCGCCCGCACCGGATCGGGGTGATCGCCGCCGCGCGCATTGCGGATGGTGGCCACGTGATCGATGTTGACGCCGAGGCGGAGTGGGCGCAGCAAAGATTCGCTCATGGTTGGCACACCGCCTTTGACAGAAGCTCGTAAGAAAAGCCGCTGCCCATCCAGATTTCGCCGAATTCGAACGGTTCCCTTTGTGAGAATGCGACCACGGCCATCTGCCTTTCGGGAATGATGAAATTGCGCACCTGAACGGCTCCGATACCGCCGCGCCGTTCCACGATGCGCACGGGAGCCTCGCAGCCGTTTAGCGGGGCTTCGAAGACCCATTGTCCCAGGGCCATAAAGCCAAGCTCCGGGTTTCCGTCCCACATCTGCGCCAGCGCCGCTTTGCCGAGCAAGTCGCCGCGCATCAAAGCAACATCGATGGCAAGAAGATCGTCCAGCGACCCATAGAGTCCCGCCGACGCCCCATAGACAGACAGATCGCGCTCCGGTTCGCGGGCTTCTCCCATCCAGCCCCAGCGCGTGAAGTCTTCACCGGGATAGGCGCCGACAAACTCAAGCCCCAGCGGTGCGGCAATGTCGCGCATGAAAAGGGCGTCCCATGACAGCCCCGTCACCGCTTCGAGCACCGCGCCCAGCACCATGTAGTCGCAATTGTTGTAGGACCATTCGCCGCCCGGTTTACCGGTCACTGGTCCTGCACAAAAGCCGCTGACAGGATCGCGGCTGCCGCGAAAATCCGCGCTGTAATAGGCATAGGGGTCGCCCAAGCCAGATTCACTGGAATCAGGGTTGGGCAGCCCAGCGCGATGCTGCAACAAATTGCGGATCGTCGCGGTTTCCGCATTATCGCTCGCAAAATCGGGGAGATAGCTCGCCACGGGTTCATCGAGGTCGATCACCCCGCGCTCGACCTGCTGCATCACCAGCACCGCAACCATTTGTTTCGTCACCGAGGCCCAGCGCCAGGTCAGCCCGTCGGGCCAGCCGCGCCAAGGCTCTGGCAGAAGATCCGTATGTGAATAGCGCGGCCCTGTTTGCGTCGGATCACCAAGCCCGGTTGAAATCGCCAAATCGCCTTCGAAACCCGCCTCGGCGATCACCGCGCTCAGTCCATCGAAATCGAAATCGTCCGCGCTTGCCGGAGCAGCAAGAGCGGCAAGGCAAAAAGTGATGGCAATCCTCAACATCTGGCGAAATTATTCCTTGCGGCTTCCTGGTTTGGTCACAGCTACGCGGGCCAGGCTTTCCGGGATGTCACATTCGTCATATGTGGGGAAATCGAACGCTGCGAGCGGGAAGAATGGTACACCCAGATCGACCGATCCAACGGAGCGATCAATCAAAGCGCATTCGGCGATCACCTCACCGCCTTCGCGCGCCACGGCTGCGATGGCTTCGCGGCTGGAAAGCCCGGTCGTGACCACATCTTCGACCATCAGGACCTTTGCCCCCGGTTCGATCGCAAAGCCACGCCGAAGGTGGAACACGCCCTCGGGTCGTTCAAGGAACAGCGCATCCTTGCCAAGCACGCGGGCGACCTCATGTCCGATAATGATACCTCCCATCGCAGGGGAAACCACCAGGTCGATCTGGTTCAGCACTTCATCGGGAATGCGATTTACCACCGCTTGCGCCAGCCGTCCGGCGCGCTGCGGGTTCATCAACACCCGCGCGCATTGCAGATAATGCCCGCTATGGCGCCCGGATGAGAGTTTGAAGTGGCCTTCGAGCAATGCGCCGCAGCCGCGAAATTCTGCGAGCACGTCGTCAACAGTTTCGGGGATGGTTTCAGGCGAGGTCATATTGGCGATTCGTCCAGCTTTTCAGAGTATGGTTTGTTGGATTCGCAATGCCGATTGCGCGGCAAACATGCAGGCTTGCATAAAATTCTCCCTAGAAGCGCTTGAGGCACTGGGCAAGCGCGGCTAAGGGACGATGAACTGTGGCGTCAATGCCATGGGGGCGCCGTGCGCATAGGGCAAATCGAAATGTGTTTTCTCGATATGCCTTCTGCAAACCGGCATGGGATTAATTCGAAAACCGATTAGGCACGATTATGGGTCAGGCTTTTGCCCGCATGAAATATGGAATTCTGGCGCTGATGGCGGTGGTCTTGGTCGCTGCTTCCCCGCAGATGGCGCTCGCGCAGGACGGCGCTGCCGAACCTGCAGTGACAGTTCCGGCGGAGGTTGTTGATGGGCCTGCGGATGCGGCGCAATCGGCGGTTGCACAGCCAGAAAGCCAGTATGTTCCGATGGCAGCGGATCAGGTCAAAGGCGCGCCGACCGCATATGAAGATGATGCGCTGGCAAGTATGACGTTTCAGGATCAATACACCGCTGACGGTGCCTATGCGTTGTGGATGCACAATTGGATTTTGATGCCAGTCATCACCCTGATCAGCCTGTTTGTGCTCGGTCTGCTGCTGTATGTCTGCGTGCGGTTCAACCGCCGGACCAATCCGGTCGCCTCGCGCACGACCCACAACACCATGATCGAAGTGGTCTGGACAATTGTGCCAGTCATCATCCTGGTGGTGATTGCCGTGCCATCGATCACGCTGCTGGCGCGGCAATATGAAACGCCGCCTGCCGAAGCGATCACGATCAAGGCCGTCGGCTATCAGTGGTATTGGGGATATGAATATCCCGACCACGACGTTGAAATTATCTCCAACATGCTTGATGAAAATGAAGCGCTGACCAGTGGCGAACCGCATCAACTTGCGGTCGATAACCGTATGGTTGTGCCGGTTGGCGTTCCGCTGCGGATCCAGACGACGGCAGCGGACGTGATCCATGCCTTTGCGGTTCCGTCGCTGTGGTTCAAGCAAGATGCCGTTCCGGGCCGACTGAATGAACGGCTGCTCACGATTGAGGAGCCGGGCATCTATTACGGTCAGTGTTCGGAACTGTGCGGTGCACTGCATGGCTATATGCCAATCGCTGTCGAAGCGGTTCCGATGGAACAGTTTGAGGCGTGGGTCGCTTCGCAGGGCGGCACTATGCCTGGGGCAGGGGATGTTGCTGAGGCGGCCGCCGCACCAGCACCAACCGAAGCCGCCGCCGAAGAGCCTGCTGCATAAAGGCGGCAAAGCACCAAAGAATTCTTGAATCAAACCGAACTGAAGAGACGCAAAAGATGGCCACCACCGCAGAAGGTTTCGATGCTCCTGTCACAGGACATGGCGGGGATCATTCGCATGATCATGCGGATCACAAGCCGGGCTTTTTCGCCCGCTGGTTCATGTCGACCAACCATAAGGATATCGGGACGCTGTACCTGATCTTTGCAATCATTGCGGGGATCATCGGCGGGGCAATCTCGGGCATCATGCGGTTCGAGCTGGCCGAACCGGGTATCCAGTATCTTTTCTGGTGGGCAGGTGCTGCCGAGGGCGACATCGCGGCAGCGGGCCATATGTGGAACGTCTTTATCACCGCGCACGGCCTGATCATGGTGTTCTTCATGGTCATGCCCGCGATGATCGGCGGATTTGGCAATTGGTTTGTGCCGCTGATGATCGGCGCGCCGGACATGGCGTTCCCGCGGATGAACAACATTTCGTTCTGGCTGACCGTGGTCGGATTTTTCAGCCTGCTGTTTTCGATGTTCGTGCCGGGCGGCGGCGGATTGGGTGCGGGCGTGGGCTGGACGGTCTATGCGCCGCTTTCCACCACCGGCTCGGCTGGACCTGCGGTCGATTTCGCGATTTTCTCGCTGCACCTCGCGGGCGCGGGTTCAATCCTGGGTGCGACCAATTTCATCACCACCATTTTCAATATGCGCGCGCCGGGGATGACCCTGCACAAGATGCCGCTGTTCGTGTGGTCGGTGCTGGTTACGGCATTCCTGCTGCTGCTCGCGCTGCCGGTGCTGGCTGCCGCGATCACTATGTTGCTGACTGACCGCAATTTCGGAACGACCTTCTTCGATCCGGCCGGCGGCGGTGACCCTGTGCTTTACCAGCACCTTTTCTGGTTTTTTGGGCACCCGGAAGTTTACATCATGATCCTGCCGGGTTTCGGGATGATTTCGCAAATCGTTGCGACCTTCTCGAAGAAGCCGGTGTTTGGCTATCTCGGCATGGCCTACGCCATGGTTGCCATTGGCGTCGTCGGCTTCATCGTGTGGGCGCACCACATGTATACGGTCGGCCTCGATGTGAACACCAAGATGTATTTTACCGCCGCGACCATGGTGATTGCGGTCCCGACCGGGGTGAAGATTTTCAGCTGGATCGCCACGATGTGGGGCGGCAGCATGGAGTTCAAATCGCCAATGGTCTGGGCGCTCGGTTTCATCTTCCTGTTCACCGTAGGCGGCGTGACCGGCGTGGTTCTGGCCAATGGCGGCGTCGACGACAATCTCCACGACACTTATTATGTCGTGGCGCATTTCCACTATGTGCTTTCGATGGGTGCGGTGTTCTCGCTGTTCGCCGGTTTCTATTACTGGTTCCCGAAGATGAGCGGACGGATGCATTCCGAATTGCTCAGCCACATCCATTTCTGGACGTTCTTCATCGGCGTTAACGTGATTTTCTTCCCGCAGCACTTCCTCGGGATGAATGGTATGCCGCGTCGCTATCCTGATTTTCCCGATGCTTTTGCGTTCTGGAATCAGGTCAGTTCGTTTGGCTATTTGATCATGGCCGGGTCGATGGTGTTGTTCTTCATCAACATCGCCTACGCCTTTCTTGCCGGCAAGAAAGCCGCGAACAATCCTTGGGGCGAAGGCGCAACGACGCTTGAATGGACGCTGACCAGCCCGCCGCCGTTCCACCAGTTCGAAACGCTTCCGGTGATCGAAGACCACCACGATTACCACGATCACCGTCCGGTTACGGCCTGATGGGATAGTGCAGCCCTGCATGAAAGCAGGCGCATGAATTACGGAAAGTGAGGGAGCGCGCCGCAATGGTGCGCTTCCTTGCAACTTACGAGATGAGCCAACGCGCTGATATGACCATTGTTGCAAACACCGTGCCGCTACCGGCGGATTGGCGCGATTTCTTTACGCTGACCAAGCCGCGCGTCATGACGCTGGTGATCTTCACTGCGATTTGCGGGTTGCTGGCCGCTCCGGGCAGCATCCATCCCGTATTGGGTTTTACCGCGATCCTCGCCATCGCCATGGGTGCAGGCGGTTCGGCAGCGCTCAACCATTGGTGGGAAGCGGATCTTGACGCCGGGATGAAGCGCACCGCCAACCGACCGCTTCCCGGTGGCCGGATGCGGCGTGAGGACGCGCGCGATTTCGGCCTGTTCCTCTCCGGCGTATCATTGTTGGTGATGGGCGTGGCCATTGGCTGGCTCGCGGCGGCCATGCTGGCGGTAGCAATTTTCTATTATGCGGTCGTCTACACCATGTGGCTGAAACCCCGCACGCCGCAGAACATCGTGATCGGCGGTGGCTCGGGCGCGTTTCCGCCACTGATCGGCTGGATCGCTGTGACCGGCGAAGTGACCGCGATGCCGGTTCTGCTGTTCGCCATCATCTTCATGTGGACCCCGCCGCATTTCTGGGCGCTCGCGCTGTTCATGAAATCGGATTACGCCAAGGTCGGCATTCCAATGATGCCGGTGGTTGCAGGCGAGCGTTCGACCCGGCGTCAGATCCTCGCTTACACCGTCTTGCTTGCCCCGGTTGCGATTGCACCTTGGGCGATAGGCGGGACAAGCTGGGTCTATGGCTCGGTTGCTGCTGTTCTCTCGTTGTTGTTCCTAGCGCTTGCAGTGCCGGTTGGCATCCGCACCCGCAGCGACGTCGACACCATGACGCCTGAAAAGACGTTGTTTCGTTTCAGCATCTATTATCTGTTTGTGTTGTTCGCTGCGCTGGTCGCCGACCGTGTGCTGGCTGCGCAAGGTCTGATTGGGCCCGGCATGCTCGCGGGAGTCGGCGCATGACCCCGGAAGAGCAGACCGAACTGAAACGTCGCCAGAAGGCCCGCAATCTCGTTGTGGGAGGGACGCTATTGTTCTTCGCAGTGTTGTTTTATGCCATCACCGTCGTCCGGATGAGCGACTGACATGGCAAGCCGCGCGATCGAAACCGAAATGAACCGGAAGAACGCAAAGGTCGGCGTTTTGGCTTTCATGGGCGCGCTTGCGATGCTCGGGCTGGGTTATGCTTCGGTTCCGCTATACGAAATGTTCTGCCGCGTCACCGGGTTTGGCGGCACAACGCAGGTGGCCAGCGAAGCCGATGCCAGCCGCGCCGCGGCGCTGGGCACGTTGCGTGAAATGTCGATCCGCTTCGACGCATCGCTCGCGCGGGACATGCCGTGGACGTTTCGTCCAGCGCAATCGACCGACACAATCCGTATTGGACAGCGCGACATTGCCACCTATGTGGCGCGCAACAATTCCGATCAGCCGATAACCGGCACAGCCACCTTCAATGTTGAGCCTGCGCAGGCGGGGATTTATTTCAACAAGATCCAGTGCTTCTGCTTCACCGAGCAGACGCTCGCGCCGGGGCAGGAAGTCAACATGCCGGTGCTCTATTATGTCGATCCGGCGATCCTTGACGATGAGATTATCGGCGATATCGAACAGATTACCCTCAGTTACACTTTTCACCGCGTAAAAGAGCCCGTATCGAGTGCTCTTGACCGCTCGCAGTAAGACGCTTCCACAGGGACGGGAACGACCAACATGGCTGGCAATGTAAACCACGATTATCACATTCTCGAACCGGATATCTGGCCGCTGATCGGTGCTTTTTCGGCGCTGACATTTACCTCTGGCATGGTTCTGAGCTTTTACCCCGACCTGTTCGGGGTCGCCAGCAAGGTGGTGATCTGGGCTGGTCTGGCCGGACTTCTTGCGACCTTTTTCTTTTGGTTCCGGAATGTTGTGGTTGAGGCGCAGCGCGGCGATCATACCCCAGTTGTGCAGCTTCACCTGCGTTACGGGATGATCCTGTTCATTGCATCGGAAGTGATGTTTTTCGTTGGCTGGTTCTGGAGCTTCTTCGATTTCGCATTGTTCCCCGCACCACTTGAAGTGGTGGCGGCGGGCACGGCCGATCAGGCGACCACGAATCTGTTCATTTCCGAAGGGATCACGAAGCTCGGCACGCTGGTGCCGGAGGGTATGGAAGTGCTCGACCCGTTCAGCCTGCCGCTGCTCAACACGCTGATCCTGCTGTGTTCGGGCACCACGGTGACCTGGGCGCATCACGCGTTGATCCACGGCGACCGCGAAGGGTTGAAGCAGGGGCTCTGGGCAACGGTTGGGCTGGGCGTGCTGTTCAGCGCGATCCAGGCGTATGAATACAGCGTGGCGCCGTTCGTATTCGGACAGAACACCTACAGCTCGGCGTTTTTCATGGCGACGGGTTTCCACGGGTTCCACGTGTTGATTGGGACCATCTTTCTTTCGGTGTGCCTTTACCGCGCATATATCGGCCACTTCACTCCGCGCCAGCATTTCGGCTTTGAAGCGGCGGCGTGGTATTGGCATTTCGTCGATGTGGTGTGGCTGTTCCTGTTCATTGCGGTCTATGTCTGGGGCGGCGCGGGAGCCGAAGTGCACTGATGAGTTCGGGCGAAAGCCCTGAATCGATCAAGGGGCAGTCCGGAATCCTCCGGGCTGCCCTTTTGGGTTTATGCCCCCGTTGCGGGGAAAAAACCTTGTTTGAGGCACCCGCGCGCATTGCCATGAAGTGTTCGAATTGCGAACTTGATCTCGGCGCGCTGGAGCGCGGTGGGCGGTTTGCGGGCCTGTTGACGGTTATCATCGCGGTCGTGCTGATGGTGATCGCGGTAGCGATCGAAACCGCCCTCCGCCCGCCGCTCTGGTTGCAGGCAGCGATCTGGGCGCCGGTGACCGTCGGCGGGGTGATCTACGCATTGCGGCTCTATAAAACAGCGCTGCTGTATGCCGCGTATGACAAACTGGAACGTCCCGAATGATCCGCCAATTGCCGTTCATCCCGACAATTGTCGTCATCGCCGCAGCGGGGGTGATGGTGTGGCTGGGCGTCTGGCAATTGGGCCGGGCGGAGGAAAAGGCGGAGCTGATTGCGGCCTATCAAAGCGCGCTGACAGTTGCTGATCTGCAGCCCTTTCCTGCAACCAGCGGAGGGGTTAATTCTGAGGCGGACTTTTTTCACCCCACTGCGTTCGATTGCACCCAAGTGCTGTCGCAAAGCGCGATTGCCGGGCGGAGTGATCGGGGGCAGGCTGGATATGCCCAGATTGCAAGGTGCCAAACGGCTCGCGGCGCGGCGGATATCAAGCTCGGCTGGTCGAAAGGGCCAGAATTTCCCCGATATGTAGGCGGGCCTATCAAAGGTCTGATTGTCCGCGGCGGAGCGGACGGGGCAAGGGTTCAGTTGGATGAACCCATTGCGGGCCTCCAACCTCTGGCCAAACCGGACCCCAGCGACCTTCCCAACAACCACCTTGCCTATGCCGGGCAATGGTTCTTCTTCGCGCTGACCGCTTTGGTGATTTACGGATTTGCTGTGCGTTCGCGGCTGAGGAGGCGCGATTAGGGCGCTCTGTGTGAACGGGCAGGGCATTGCCCCCGCGCCGCGCCATCGCTAACCGCGAATCCACCATGGAATACATCTCTACCAGGGGCAGCGCGCCCGCACTCGATTTCGAAGGGGCCACTTTGGCTGGCCTGGCATCCGACGGCGGATTGTATCTGCCGCGCGAATGGCCGCGCCTCAGCGAGGCCGAGATCAGGGCTATGCGCGGGCTGTCCTACGCTGCGCTCGCCGCGCGTATCATGCGGCCCTTTGTCGCGGGTAGCCTGACCGAGGCTGAACTCGAAGCCCTGTGCAAAACCGTCTACGGCGATTTCGGCCATGCAGCGGTTACACCGTTGGTGCAATTGAACGAGACGCATTGGCTGCTCGAACTGTTCCACGGCCCCACGCTGGCATTCAAGGATGTGGCGCTGCAATTGCTTGGCCATTTGTTTGAAACCTTTCTCGAACGGCGCGGCAAGCGTCTGACCATCGTCGGCGCGACCAGCGGTGACACGGGTTCGGCTGCGATCAATGCGGTCGCGGGGCGTGAGCGGATCGAGATTTTCATGCTCCACCCCAATGGCCGGGTGAGCGAGGTGCAGCGTCGCCAGATGACCACGGTGCGGGCGCCGAACATCCACAATCTCGCCATCGATGGCAGTTTTGATGATGCGCAGCGGCATGTGAAACGCATGTTTTCCGACCCGGAGGTTGCCCATTCGGTTGGCGGCCCGCTCAACCTCGGCGCGGTCAATTCGATCAACTGGGCACGACTCATGGCGCAGGTGGTCTATTACTTCTATTCCGCATTGCAATTGGGCGCGCCTGATCGCAAGATTGCCTATAGCGTACCGACCGGCAATTTCGGCGACGTATTCGCAGGCTATGTCGCGGCGCAGATGGGTTTGCCGATTGAACGGTTGATCGTAGCCACCAACGTCAATGACATTCTCCACCGCGCGCTGACATCCGGGGATTATTCGGCTGGCTCCACGACCCAGACAATTACCCCGTCGATGGACATTCAGGTCAGCTCGAATTTTGAACGGCTGTTGTTCGATTGCGGGGGCCGCGATGGCGCGGCGCTGGCAGCGCAGATGCAGGGCTTTGACGACAGCCACGCGATGCAGCTCACCAATGCGCAGCGCCAAGGTGCAGCCAAGCTGTTCACCAGCGCCCGCGCCGACCAGAAAGAAACCGCCCGCGCGATGCAATGGGCCTGGCGCAGCGCCGCGCAAGTGATCGACCCGCACACTGGCGTGGGACTGCACGCCAGCCTTGCCGCGCCTGCTGCGGGACAGGTTGAACCAGGCACCCCGATTGTCACGCTTGCCACCGCGCACCCCGCAAAGTTCCGCGAAGCGGTGGAACGCGCCGTTGGCGTTCGCCCCTCGCTTCCCCCGCGCGTCGGCGATCTGTTCGGGCGCGAGGAGCGCTTCACCGAACTGCCCGGCACATACGATGCTTCGCGCGATTTTGTGCTGCAACATGCGGCGGATTCGGCCAGCTGATGGCGCGGTTCGCCGCATCACCGATCATCATGGAATGCGCGGGCTGGCCCGATGCGCAATCCTATCGCCTGATCGACAGCGGAGCGGGGCGCAAATGGGAAGGCTTTGGCCCCTACACCTTTATCCGTCCCGAACCGCAGGCCATGTGGCAGCCGCGCCGCGACGATTGGGACGCAGACGGCGAATTTATACCCGGCTCGGATGAAGACGGCGGCGGGCGCTGGGTGTTCGCGCGCGAAGTGCCTGCCGATGGCTGGAACCTGACATGGAACGAGGTCCAGTTTACCGCGTTGCCGACACCGTTCCGCCATTTGCAATTCTTCCCCGATATGGCCCCGGTTTGGGACTGGATGCGCGAGCAGCTTGCCGGGCGCGAGGATGCCGAAACCCTCAACATGTTCGGATACACTGGCCTTGGCAGTCTGGCGCTCAGCCGCCATGGCAGCGTCACGCATGTCGATGCGTCAAAGAAGTCGGTGGCGCAGGCACGGGAAAACGCGGCGCTGTCGAGCATGGAAGCAGCGCCGATCCGGTGGCTGGTTGATGATGCCGCCAAATTCACCGCGCGCGAAGTGCGGCGCGAACGGCGCTATGACGGAATAATCCTCGACCCGCCCAAATTCGGACGCGGGCCAAAGAATGAGACGTGGCGGCTAGAAGAGGGCCTGCCGCCGCTTATCGAAGACTGCGCAAATTTGCTGGATGCCAATAGCGCATTCCTGTTCCTCACTGTCTATGCAGTGCGGATGAGCAGCTTGGCGATTGCCGGCCTGCTGGACGAAGCCTTGCGCGGCCTGCCGGGCGTCATCGAACACGGCGACCTTGCCGTGCGCGAGGTGGGTGAGGGCGGGCGTTTGTTGCCCACAGCAATCTTCGCAAGGTGGAGCAATCCGGGCTAAAGGCGCTGCACCTATGAACGATTCGCTCATTCTCGAAGTCGCCGATCTCGAAGTGGATGTCCTGACCGGCATTTATTCGGAAGAAACCGGCAAGCCGCAACCACTGCGCTTCACCATTCAGGTGCGCTATGATGTGGCCGGTCATTACGCTCCTGATACGTCGCTCGATGCAAGCAAGAATTACATGGACATCAAATTCGCGGCCACCGACGGCCTGCCAAAGGGTGTGCATTTCAAACTGATCGAGGCGGTCGCCGATCACATTTGCGAAACGCTGTTTGTGCAGGATGCGCGGGTTCAGGCGGTGACGGTGAAGATCGTGAAGCTCGCCATTGCCGAAGCGAATGAACAGATCGGCATTACGCTGCACCGCGAACGGCCCGGCGGATAAGGCCGCGATGCAGGTTGTTCTGGAAATCGCTCACCTGCCGCAAAACGGCATCGATGCCAGCGCGGATTTCATGCAGAACCATTTGCCGCGCGCCCGCGCCTTGCTGGCCGAGAAGGAAACCGCTGCGCTGGCGATTGTCCTGCCCGCAGCAGGCGTCGATTATGACGATTGGCGGCGAACACTGGCGCGTGATCTTGCCCGCGCCCATGCGCCAAAGCGGGTGAACGTCATTGGCGCTGACGGGGCAGACGCGGCCTCCGCCATGCTGGCATATTTGGGGGATGCGCCGGGCGTCACGGGACAGTATCTTGCTGCGCATGAATGAAATCGCTCGCCGCACACCGGATATGATCCTTCTGGACGGGAGAAGCCCTTCGCGCGGGGGCGCTCCGTTGATCGATGGTTTCAAACGCCGGATTTCCTACTTGCGCCTGTCGGTCACCGACCGCTGCGATCTGCGCTGCTCCTATTGCATGCCCGAACGCATGACATTTCTGCCCAAACGCGAAGTGCTGACGCTGGAAGAACTGTTTGATCTGGCGAGCGGCTTTATCGATCGCGGAGTGACCAAGATCCGTATCACCGGCGGTGAGCCGTTGGTGCGGCGCGACATTATGGACCTGTTTGCGGCGCTGGGAAGGCGGCTGGGGACGGGGCTGGAAGAACTGACGCTCACCACCAATGCGACCCAGCTGGCCGGCCACGCGGAGGCGCTGGCCGAAGCGGGAGTGCGCCGTGTGAACATCTCGCTGGACACGCTAGACCGCGCGAAATTTGCCGAGCTTACCCGCCGCGATGCTTTGCCGCAGGTGATGGAGGGGATCGCCGCAGCGCGCGCGGCTGGGCTTAAGGTCAAATTGAACGCAGTGGCGCTCAAAGGCGTAAACGAGGACGAATTGCCCGACCTTATCAGTTGGGCGCATGCTCAGGGTCATGAAGTGACGCTGATCGAGGTCATGCCACTGGGTGACGTGGAGGAGGAGCGGCTCGATCAATATCTGCCGCTCAACACGGTGCGGGCGCGGTTGGAGCAGCGCTGGACGCTGGTGGACAATGACGCTTCGACCGGTGGTCCGGCGCGCTACGTCGATATTGCCGAAACAGGCGGGCGGTTGGGTTTCATCACACCGCATTCGAACAATTTTTGCGCCAGTTGCAACCGGCTGCGGGTGACCGCCACGGGTCAGCTGTATCCGTGCCTCGGCGGGAGCGAGCGAGTCGATCTGCGCGCCGCCTTGCGTTCGGGCGCGCCGCAGGAAGAACTGGCACGCGCGTTCGAACAGGCGATGACGATCAAGCCGGAAAAGCATCTTTTCCGCATGGATGAACGCGGTGCAGCCCCGCATCTTGCGCGGCATATGTCGATGACGGGGGGGTAGGACTTTGGCGGTGACCATCCTGTTTCTCGGTCCGCTGCGCGATCTGCAAGGGGCAGAGACATGCGAGGTCAGCGCTCCGCTGGATTGGGCGGGACTGCTTGGCGCAGTAAGCGACAGCGTGGCCGAACAATTGGCGGGCGAGCGGGTGAATGTAGCCTGCGGGGGAAGGGTGCTGGCGGACAAGACCGCTTTGCACGCGCAGGACGGCGATGAAGTCGCCTTGCTGCCGCCCGTTTCAGGCGGCTGAGGGCCGCGCGGTGTTCGACATCCGCCTGCTGAACTCGCCGTTCGATCCTAATGGTGCGATTGAGGCGTTGTCTTTACGCACCCCCGGGGCTGGTGGGATTGCCAGCTTTATCGGCAAGGTTCGCGTCACCGGCGGGGTCGAGGCGCTCGAACTGACCCACTACGAACCGCTAACTTTGCCCGGGATGGTCGATCTGGCGGAGCGGGCGGACGCGCGGTTCGATCTGATGGGACTGGCCATGCTGCACCGCACCGGGCGGCTTGATCCGGGCGATCCGATTGTCTGCGTCTGTGCAGCAGCGCGCCACCGCCGCGATGCGATTGGTGCGGTCGATTTCTGCATGGATCATCTGAAAAGCGCGGCGTGGTTTTGGAAACGCGAATTGCGGACTAACGATAGCGGAAGCGCATGGCACTGGATCGAACCACGCGGCGAAGATCACGAAGATTTGGCGCGTTGGAAACCGCTCTAACGTCCTGAGAGCGATTGAAGCAGTTCGGCGTTGGTCACTTCGATCCCGCGTTTTCCCTTGCGGACGATTGCGCCGCATTCCTCGATCTCACCCAGTTTGCGGCTGACGGTTTCGATCGTCAGGCCCAGCATATTGGCGATTTCTCCGCGAGTCAGCGGCAAATCAAACGTGCTGGCGAGGTGACAGGGCGATGTGCTCGCCGCCGCGGCGAAATCATGCAGCAATGCCGCCAGTCGCGCCTCGGCGCTGGCATGCCCGGTCAATTCCAGCAAATTGCGTGTGGCCAGCAAGTCTTCCTGCGCGCGCCGCAGCAGGGCGCGGGCCAGCGCGGGATAAGTGTCAATTGCACGTTCGATATCGGCGCGGGCAAAGGTGCACAGCTTGCTATCGGTCAGCGCGACGACATCGTGATGGGCGAAGGGCGCAAACAGCTCTCCGATGAAGCCGGAAGGGTGAACCAGCGCGAGGATCTGCTCGGTCCCCTCTCGGTCGACCGCCGACACTTTGAGTGCACCGGAAATCAGCGTGGCGCAGGCCGCCATGTCATCGCCCGCTGCGAACAGCATCTCTCCGCGTCTTAGCATCCGGGTTCGGCCTGCAGCGGCGAGCGCATCGCGTTCATCGATGGAAAGCACCGAACATGCGGCGCTGTCCTTTACCGGGCAGGTTTCACACGTGAGGTTCACCGCTGGAATTCTTTGGCAACTGCATCCATCAGCGCGGTCTGCCGGGACAATATCTCTCCGACCAATGCCTGCGCGGCGTTGATGTCATTGGTCGCGGCAAAGGTGCTGGCCGATTCGAATTCGAGCCGATCAAGGTCGCTGAGGCTCAGCGCGGTCTGGCCGTGCAATGACTTGAGGTCGGACAAGGCAATTTCTGCGGCCGCGCGGCGGTTGTCATCCATACCCAGGCCTCGCGCGGCCTGCGCGCGCCGCAGCGCATCGGGTTGACGCGCGATGAATTGTTGATGCACCGCCCGCGCTGCTTCGGCGGCGGCCTTGATCCGTTCGAACGCCTGCGCCGATGTGGTAGGGGCAGGCGTCGGAGCTGTCATCGGTGCGCCCACCCGTTCGGCAGGGCGGATTGCCAGCGAGGGGTATTTGTCGCTGCTTTGCGCGCAGCCAGCCAATAGCGCCGCGACAAGGCCCGAAGTAAGAATTGGAAGAATTGCCTTGGTCATGATCCTGGCGGGCTGTTATCATGGCTTTGCCGCTCGGCAAAGGCGGGAGTGCGGCGCGGCGTACCCCGTCTGCCAAAATTTGGCAGACAAAATGCGGTTCCGGGTTTTGCTGGTTCGAGAGATTTTCTCCCAAGACTCTCGTTGACTTGCGGGCCCGCTTCCCTTAACGGCACGCATCTTTCCGGCGCTGCACGTTCGCGGCGCTTGAGCTGCCATGCAATAGGCCGTTCGATTGGCGCGAGTTTTACGCCTGTTCGGACATAGCAAGAGATTGAGAGTAAAAAGCCATGTTCGCGATAGTGCGCACTGGCGGCAAGCAATATCGGGTTGCCGCTGGAGACAAAATTGCCGTTGAAAAGCTTGCTGGCGAAGCAGGCGACACTGTCACTTTGGGTGACGTGCTGCTCGCAGGTGAAGGCGATGCGATTGCAGACGCTTCCAAAGTGAGCGTTTCGGCCGAAATCATCGCCCAAGCCAAAAGCGAAAAGGTGATCGTTTTCAAAAAGAAACGCCGCCACAATTATCGCCGCAAGGCAGGCCATCGTCAGCAGATGACGCTGTTGCGCATCACCGATGTTGGCGAAGGTGCGGCCAAGGCTCCGGCCAAGAAGGCAGCTGCGAAAACCGCTGCAGCACCCGCGATAGAAGCCGAAACCAAGGCCGCTCCGGCCAAGAAAACCCCAGCCAAAAAGGCACCGGCCAAGACAGCCGCTGCCTCAAAGTCGGCCCCTGCGGCTGACGACGCCAAGTAAGGATCAGGACCCATGGCACATAAAAAAGCAGGCGGTTCATCGCGTAACGGTCGCGACTCAGCAGGTCGCCGCCTTGGTGTGAAGAAGTTCGGCGGTCAGGGCGTGATCGGCGGCAACATTCTCGTGCGTCAGCGCGGCACCAAATTCTATCCGGGCACCAATGTCGGCATGGGCAAGGATCACACCCTGTTCGCGCTTGGCGAAGGTGTGGTGCGATTCCACAAGGGCAAGCTTGGCCGCAAATATGTGTCGGTCGATATGATTGCTCAAGCAGCCGAATAACCGGACGGTTCATGCAAAGGATCGTCCAACGGGGCGGTCCTGGCCGGTGAAACAACCGGCCGCGTAGAGGGAGAAGGACCACCCCGACCACCGGGGGGTCTGTCTCCCTTTTTTCGTCTCTCCCTCGCAACGGTCCGTAGGAAAGACATCCTGCGGCAACGATAGCGTCACGCAGCATCCTTAAGCGGGCGGTGCGGGGCGAGGAGGGATGAAGGATGTTCCATCGCAGCGAAAGATTACTGCTCAGACCGGTGTGGCCAGAGGATTGGCAGGGGATTTTTTCCGGCATTGCCGAAGAAGGCGTGGTGCGCAATCTGGCGAGTGCCCCCTGGCCCTATGGCGAACAGGACGCGCGCGCTTTCACTGCACTACCCGCTCATCCGCGCACTCCGCGTTTCCTTGTCACGCGGGCGTGCGATGCCTCCGTTGTCGGCTGCATCGGCATCGATCCAGTGCCCGATGAGGAAGGCTCGATCGAAATCGGTTACTGGATTGCCCGGAAGCATTGGGGGCGCGGCTATGCCAGCGAAGCGGGCCGGGCGGTGATCGCCATAGCGCGTGCGCTTGGTTACCAGCGTATTATGGGGTCGCATTTTCTCGACAATCCCGCGGCGGGCGCGGTCCTTAAAAAGCTGGGCTTTGTTCCTACCGGCCGCGTCGCTCAGCGCTATTCCTGCGCGCGCAGCGGCAAGTCAGCGGCGGCGGAATACGCCCTCGACCTGACCGACGCAGCCGCAGATGGGGAAATGCAGGCGGCATAAGCGCGGCTGCGCTTCCTTGTTCCCCGCAAATATTTCGACTAAACTTTGACGCAATGAAAAGTCGCAAACGATTGAGTCCCGAAGAATCGCGCAATTTTGCGCTGCAGGCGGCGCGCGAGCTGTTGATCGAAACCGGTCCGCAATCGGTAACGCTGAAAGCGGTCGCGGGGCGGATCGGACGCACCCACGCCAATCTCCTCCACCATTTCGGGTCGGCATCTGGCCTGCAAAAAGCGCTCGCCGAACATCTTGCGCGGACCGTGTGCGAGACGATCAAGGACGCGGTTCACGCCAGCCGCGCCGGGCTTGGCTCGGCGCGCGAGGTGGTGGATCTGGCATTCGATGCGTTTGACCGCGAAGGGGCAGGGGCGCTTACCAGTTGGATGCTGCTGACCGGCAATGAGGATGCGCTCAATCCGATCATCTCGACAATTCACGATCTGGTTGACGAGATCGCGCCGGGAGAAGCTGCGCACCATGACGACGATCCCAAACATTTGCACAAGGACACGCTCAGCCTGGTGTTGCTGGCCTTGGGCGATGCCTTGATCGGCGCGGCGCTGGCCAATTCGCTGGGCCTGCCGCGCGACACTGCGCGGGTGCGCGCGGCCGCCAATCTCGAAGCATCAATGGCGGAACATCAACCGGCCTGATCGACGATCGCCGCACTCTGCCAGTCGGGCAAGGCGTCCGGGTCGAGGTCGGCGACGCGCAGATGGTCGACCGCCAGTCCCAGGTCGGGATAGGCAGCCTTGCGGCGCTTTTCGTCTGATGCGTCAAGCGCGACAACCACCAGTCGCCGGTTGACCTTCTGCCGCCAGTTCATCCGCGCGGTGTTTTCCTGCCCGACATAACAACCCTTTGCAAAGCTAACGCCGTTCAGTTCGATGGCATTGGTTTCAAGCCACAATATATCGCCCAGTTCGCGGCGCCCTTCGGGCACGCCATTTGAAAGGCGGTGCGCGAGGTAATCGTGGTCAGCGCTTTCGCCGTCCGGGGACCTCGCACCGATCCAGCGATAGCCCAAATCCGGCAAGCGCGGGTCAGCCGCTGCTTCCTTGTGAGGCGCACGCGACCAGTGCACCGTCAGGCCGTCATCGCGGGCAATGTCAATCTTTCGCCGCAGCCGGTAGAGCGAAAGGCGCTTGACCAGCTCCTCCGCAAATTCCGCCTCGCAATCGATCAGCACCGTGCCATCGCCGTCGCCGGTCCCGCCGCCAATGCTGCCGTCCCAAACGAAAAAATCGAACATGGCTTTGCCCTGCGCGGAAAGCAGCGCAGCATAGACTGGTCCGGAGATGGGGAGCGCGGCAGAAACGTCATTGGTCACCAGCCCTTGGAGAAAGCCGCGCACATCTTCGCCATGTTCGCGCGCGGTGAGGCGGATGATTGCTCGATTTTTCAGAATTGTAGCGGTCATAGTTCCAATCTCTTCAATATCGCGCAGGCCAGACGATCTCCCAGCTGGGGCCCCTGTTCGGGATAGAGATAGGGTTCGATCAGTTCGGCTTCCATGACCATCAGCGAATTGCTCGAACCGCGCAGCATGTCGATCCGCGCATAGAGCGGCGCAGCAAAGGGAAAAGCGGCGATGATGGCGCTGGCAGCGGCAAGTTCCTCGGTGGTCGGATCATAGGCGCTTTCGATCCCGCCATACAGCGATTGGATGCGGTAATCGCCTTTCGCCGGGCGTTTGCGCAGGGCATGGCTCAATTCCCCGCCGATAAAGATAAAGCTGAACTCACCCTCTTCGGCAATGGCGGGCAGGAACGGCTGCACCATCGCCGCGTGCCCAAACCGCCAGTCTGCACCGGGCAGCGCCTCGCTGTGGATCAACACTTGCCCCAATGCGCCTGCGCCCACCTGTAGTTTGACCACCAACCGGTCGCAATCGAACGCGGCAAAGGCGTCAATCAGATCCGCTTGGCTGACATTGGAAAACCAGCGGGTCGGAATGGTTGCTGCGCCGCGTTTGGCCAATTCGCGCAAGTAAGTCTTGTTGATATTCCATCGAACGACTTCGGCCGAATTGCACACCGGTATGCCGCGCGCCTCCAACTCGCCAATCTTGGCCAAGAACGCATCGGGTTTGTCCTGATAATTCCACGCAGTGCCCAAAATGATCAGGTCGAGACCGGCAAAGTGATCGAGCGGTGCCTCCCAATCGATCACCTTCAGCGTCAGATTGGCCTGCGCAAAGGCCGGTTCAAGCGCAGCGGTCATCAGATCGTGTTCAAAGGCGTCGCCGCGCCTATCCCCGATGCCGCCCCATGGCAGCGGCAAGGTGGTTTCGCAGGCGAGAAATCCGATTGTCGTCATGCCCGCCCGTCTAAGCGTGCGCGGGGGGACTGGAAAGCCCTGAGCAGCGCGCTTAAGGGACTGGGCGATGATAAACACGCTGACGATCCGCCGCCCCGATGATTGGCACCTGCATTTCCGCGATGGCGAGATCATGCGCGGCGTCGTGCCCTATACTGCGCGCCAGTTTGGCCGCGCGATTGTAATGCCCAATCTCTCCCCGCCGGTGACCACGGCGGCGCAGGCGGAGGAGTATCGAGGGCGGATTTTGGCCGCAGTGCCGCAGGGCGCTGCCTTTACTCCGCTGATGATCTGTTATCTGACTGACACTACCGATCCCGATGATCTGGCGCGCGGCGCGGAGCAAGGCGTGTTTACCGCAGCCAAACTCTATCCCGCCAATGCCACCACCAATTCGGCGCATGGGGTCAGCGATGTGACGAGGATTTATCCGGTGCTTGCGCGGATGGAGGCGGAGGGGATCGTGCTGTGTGTTCACGGCGAAGTCACCGATCGTGATGTCGACGTGTTCGACCGTGAGGCGGAGTTTATCGAACGGCACTTGCGCGCGATTGCGGAGAATTTTCCGCAGCTTAAAGTGGTCTTTGAACATATCACCACCGCCGATGCAGCGACGTTTGTGGAAAGCTGCGGCCCGAATGTCGCCGCGACAATCACGCCGCAGCATCTGCATATCAACCGCAACGCCATGCTGGTGGGGGGGATTCAGCCGCACAATTACTGTTTGCCCGTGGCCAAGCGTGAACGGCATCGGCTGGCGCTGCGCGCGGCAGCGACCTCGGGGTCGCCCAAATTCTTCCTCGGCACTGACAGTGCGCCGCATTTGCGCAGCGCCAAGGAGACCGCCTGTGGATGCGCCGGGATATTCAACGCGCCGTTTGCGCTCGAAAGCTATCTGACGGTGTTTGACGAAGAAGGCGCGCTGGACCTGTTCGAAGGCTTTGCCTCGCTCCACGGTCCGGCGTTTTACGGCCTGCCGGTGAATGCCGATACAATCACGCTAGAACGCGGCGAAACGCAGGTTCCCGAAAGCCTGATGCTGGTGGGTGAGGAAATCGTTCCGTGGCACGCCGGGCAGGTGCTCGGCTGGCGAATGGTTTCCTAAACCGCCGCCCGAACCGCCGCTTTCGCTTGCCGGTTGCGATTCCATAAATCCGCCACAAATATCGCCACCGCAATCCAGATCAGGATGAAGCTACCGAGTTGCACCGGGCGCAATTGCTGGCCGAACACGGTGAGGCCCAGAATGAAAACGATGGTCGGCGCGAGATATTGGATAAAGCCGAGCGCAGAATAGCTCATCCGTTTTGCCGCGATCGCAAACAGCAGCAGCGGCACCGCCGTCACCACCCCGGAAAAAACAATGGCGAGGCTGAGGAACCATTCGTTCCCGAACGACGAACCGCCCGCGCTCGCGGAATACCACCATGCGGCGCCGACTGCGGGCAGCAGCAAGATGCCGCTTTCAATGGTGAGACCCGGGAGCGAGCCGACATCAATTTGTTTGCGAACAATGCCATAAAGCGCAAAGCTGAAAGCCAGTGTCAAACTGATCCACAATGTTGTCAGCGCCCCCGCAGACAGCAGCGCGACCGCGCTAGCGGCGATAGCGACCGCCAGCCATTGCCAACGGGTCAGGCGTTCGCCGAGGATCAACGTGCCGAGCAGGACGTTGAGCAGCGGGTTGAGATAATAGCCGAGGCTGGCGGCATAGACCTGATGTTGCATGATCGCCCAGATATAGACGAGCCAATTGACCGCGATCAGCACCGCACTCGCCAAAAGCGCGATCACGGTGCGCGGTTTGGATAGCGCGGCGCGCAGGGCTGGAAACTGCTTTCTAAAGGCCACAATCAACAGGCAGAATGGCAGCGTCCAGATGATCCGCCAGCCGACAAATTCGACCGGCGGGACGCTGGTCACCAGCAGCAGATAAAGCGGCAGAAAGCCCCAGATCACATAGGCGCCTAGCGCGGCGGGCACACCGGACGGCGCTGCGCCAGCGGTTTGGGGTGGGGAGATTGGCATGGATGCAAGGCCCCTAGGCCGCGCATTGGTTAAGCGCAAGCGCGCGTCCTTGCGCCCAAATCTAGCCATCCACAGACCGAGAAAGATGAACGGTGGCCGACAGGCCTGCTCTTCATATGTTCATATTAATGCTCATAAAGATGAACACTAAGTCGAGATTTGTCTCTGGCCACTCCCACCATGTGGCCCGGGCGCGGTCCCCACCGACCGCGGAAGGCGCTCTCATTCCCGAGCAAGGGGGTGGGGGCGCTTTCGCCTATATGAACGCGAAAGGTGAGCGGCCTGCAAAGCGAAAATTAACCAAAACCGGGCAAAGCGACACGATGCAATTCCGCGCCGCCTTTGTGATGTGCCTGGCCCCGGCTCTCTGTGCGCTGGCCGCTTGCAGTGGGAACAATGACGATGTGCCCGCAGAGGCTGCGGTTCAGGACCCGCTCTTGTCGCGCGCGCTGAACGATCCGTTGATGGTTGATCCCGATCTCGCATGGCGCAACGAAGCCAATGCCGTGATCGCCTTGCGCGATGGCCACCCGCTGCCGCCGGTGCAGGCCTCGGACGATATGGCGAACCGTGCGCGCGAGGCGATGCGCAGCGAACTGGTCGAAAATGGGCAAATTCCGCCGTTGCCCGCTGCCTCCGCAGGCAAAGGAAGCCCGTCGCTTGCCGGACTTAATACCGCCGCTGAAATCGTGGAAGCGGTGGGCAGCCGGACCGATTGCATCGCCGCGATGGACGGTGATCTGCAATGGTCTGCCAATCTGCCGCCGACCTCTGCGATTATGCCGCACGGCATGGTGCAGCAGGCTGCGGGCGTCGATCAGGGCAATTGCGTGATCCGGGTTGTGCGTTACCTGACGCCGGTCGGGGTGGACGAAGCGCTCGAGTATCACTTTACCAAAGCGGACCGCGAAAGATTTCGGATTGAACGCTTTGCCGCGCCCGAATCATCGCTCCGCGCAGAGCGACGCGATCAGCAATTGGCGGTGCATGTGCGCAAAGCGGCGGGCGGAATGACCGCCGTTGATGTGGTTCATTGGCGCAAATAGACGCAAAACAGCGTTAATTCGTGCTCGCCTATTCCTTAAGCCCAACCCCGATATTGGCACGCGGTTGATCCATTTCAGTGCTGGCAACCGGATAGGCACAATAATCCGCTGCGTAATAGGCTGCCGGACGGTGATTGCCTGACAGGCCGATGCCGCCAAACGGCGCCGATGACGATGCGCCATTGGTGGGCCGGTTCCAATTGATGATCCCGGCACGAATATTGGCCCAGAACCGCCCATAATCCTCTGGTGTTCCGCCAATCAGCGCCGCTGAAAGGCCAAAGCGGGTGTTGTTCGCCTCGGCAATCCCGGCATCCAGATCGGGCACGCGAATGACCTGAAGCAGGGGTCCGAACAATTCGACATCGGGGCGGTCGGGCATATTGGTGGTATCGATAATGCCAGGGGTCAGGAATGGCCGGTCCGGGTCGGGCTTGCGCATATGCAACAGTGCCTTGCCGCCCGCCGTGAGCAGCGCCAGAAAGCTCTCACTGAGCCCGTCGGCCGTATCGTTGTCGATCACTGGCCCCATGAAGGGCTGCGGTTCGGCAAAAGGGTCGCCCACGATCAGCTTTCGCGCCATGGGCAGCAATTCGGCCATTAATGCATCATAGGCGCTATCGAGCACGATCAATCGCCGCGCCGCTGTGCAGCGCTGTCCGGCAGAGGTAAACGCACTCTGGATCACCAGCGCTGCGGCGTCGGACATCTTGGGTGTGTCCATCACCACAATCGGGTTGTTGCCGCCCATTTCCAGCGCGACGAGCTTGCCTGGATTGGCGGCCAGTTTGCGATTGATGGCGATGCCCGCCTGCGCTGACCCGGTGAACAACACCCCGTCCACGCCCGGATGCGCTACCAGAGCCTTGCCTTCATCGGGTCCGCCGATGATGATTTGAACGGTGTTTTCCGCAGCACCGCTGCGATTCCAGCAGGCGATCAGCGCTTCGCCCACCGCAGGTGTCTTTTCCGAAGGTTTGAACAGCACGACATTGCCCGCGATCAGTGCCGGGATCATGTGCCCATTGGGCAGATGCGCTGGAAAATTATACGGCCCTAGCACCGCCATCACCCCGTGAGGTTTGTGCCGCACAGCAGAACTGCCTTGCAAGGCGCTGTCGAACTTCTTTTTGCCGGTGCGTTCGGCATAGGCCTGCACCGAAATGTCAATCTTGGCGACCACCGCGTCGACTTCGGTCCGGGCTTCCCACAAGGGTTTGCCCGTTTCCGCCGCGATCAGATCGGCGAGCTTTTCGTGATCGGTGCGCACTTCATTGGCAAACCGGCGAGCGACTTCGATCCTGGTTCCCAGCGCCAGCGCCGCCCAGGCGGGCCAGGCGCGCCGTGCACGGCTGACCGCTTCGTCAACATTGCCGTGGGCACCGCGCCAGATTTCCTCCCCGGTCGCTGGAGCGTAAGAAACGAGAATATTGTCAGTCACCTTGCCCGCTCTTCCAGTTGATGTTTGCTCGCGCAGCCATGCTCGGTTCTTACCCAACTATGGTTAATCAATTTGGGTAACGGGAGAATTTCAAAAATCCTAGGGTAAACGCGGATATGCTCGGCACTTTCACTTAACGATGGGATCGGTTAGTGTGCTCCGGTGATGCAAGGGGAGATAGCTGCGAGAAACGCGGCAGTGCAGGGAAACTGTGCCCCCTTTCGGGTCGAATCGCTGGTTCAATAGTCTCGGCTCGCTTCCCTTGGCGGGCCACACAGGGGGAATAGTCTGATGGCATTCAATACACTTAAAATCTCTGCGCTTAGCCTTTCGGCATCGAGCGCGGTTATCGCTGCTGTTATCGGTATGGGCGTTACCGCCACGCCCGCTATGGCGCAGGAAGAATGCCTGCTCGACACCAACGGCGATGGCACAGCCACAGATGGGGTGGATACGGTCGGCGGCGCTACGGCGACCGGGGCTGATTCACTCGCGTGCGGCACGAATGCAGAAGCCAGCGGCGACGAATCGACATCAGTTGGTGTGAATTCGCGCGCAACTGGACTTGGGGCTACCGCCGTGGGGCAGAACGCCCGTGCAACCGAACGCGGCACGACGGCGCTCGGCGGCAACGCCTTTGCCAACAGCGACCGCGCAACGGCGCTGGGCGGCAATTCGCAAGCCTTTGCCGAATTTGCCACCGCGATTGGTAACTCCGCACAGGCTCTGGGCACCGATTCGACCGCATTGGGCTTCGATTCCTCCGCCAACAGCGCAGCATCGATTGCAATCGGCAACAATTCATCGGCGACCGGCGTGGACGCAGTCGCCATTGGCGGAGATGATGCCGGCACAGGTGCGACCGCAGATGGCAATTCGACGACCGCAATTGGCGGCGAAGCCTTCGCACAGGGTCCGGGCGCTACCGCCGTTGGCTGGCGATCAGTAGCAGACGCAGAACGCGCCCATGCTTTCGGTCACCTCGCCAACGCTTTGGGCGTGCGCTCGCTGGCGATAGGTGAAGCGGCGATTGCCAACAGCGATTTCTCGATTGCACAGGG